>NZ_CP127296.1:10085100-10407650 GCF_030285645.1 Amycolatopsis sp. DG1A-15b | reverse complement strand
TGCCCCCGAAACCCCCTTGCACAGGGGGGTCCCTTTTATCGCGCCAGGCCCGTGACCTGCACCGATATCACCGTCAGGCGGGCCGCGGCGACCCGTGGGTCGCAACGACCGTCAGCACCACCAAAGCGGCCGCGAGCCCGGCGGCCACGTGGATGGGCGCCGGGGTGAACGACGCCGCCACGACGAGCACCGCCGTCACCGGGAAACCGATGGCGATCGGCCGGCACTCGTTGGTCGGGCCGATGTGCAGCAGCCACACGCTCAGCAGGAAGACCGCGACCGGCACCGTGGTCGGCAACGCCGCGGCCACCCCGCCGAGGTGCAGCGTCCCCGTGTCGTAGGCGACCGCCACCTCGAGGCCGGCGCCGACGGCCGCCGCGGACGCGAAGATGAAGTAGTGGCCGTACCCCCAGCTCATCGACGTGAACATGCCCGGACGGCGGACGAGCCGCGCGTGGCCCGGCCGGTCGAAGTACAGCCACCACATGGAGAACACCAGGACGAGCGCGGCGACGGCCAGGGAGATCAGCGCGCCGAGGTGGCCGGCTTCGACCGTGCCCTCCTTGATCGCGTTGGTGGCGCTCAGGATCGTCTCGCCGAGCACGATCAGGGTGAACAGGCCGTACCGCTCGGCGATGTGGTGCGGGTGCCAGGCCGTCCCGCCGCTGCTCTCCGCCCACACCGGCACGGCGAGCTCGGCCGCCACGAGCACGACGAACGCCACGGCGCCCGCGGTCCCCGGCACCCACAGCCGCGCGATCCACAGCGACTGGACCACGACGATCCCCGCGGCGTAGCGCACCGCGGCCGGGCGGCACCCCGGGTCCGAGCGGGCCGCGCGCAGCCACTGGGCCACCATCGCCAGCCGCATCAGGACGTACCCGGCGACGATCAGGCGGAAGTCGCCCTCGAACGCGCCGGCCACCCCCGCCGCGATGGTCAGCCCGCCGGCGATCTGCACGAACGTCGCCAGCCGGTACGGGACGTCGTCGGTGTCGAACGCCGAGGCGAACCAGCTGAAGTTCAGCCAGCCCCACCAGATCGCGAAGAACACCATCGCGAACGACGTCACGCCGTGTGCGGCGTGCCCTTCCGCCAGCGCGTGGTGCAGCGCCGCCGCGGTCTGGCCGACGGCGACCACGAAACACAGGTCGAAGAGCAGTTCCAGGGGCGTCGCGACGCGGTGGTGTTCCCCGCGGTCGCGGGACCGCATCGGCCGGTACCAGACCTGGGTCCGCGACGGCTGCTCGGTCATCGGGGCTCCCCGCGTCGGCCTCGGAAGGACGCGATCATCCCAGCACGATCAGGGCGGGACCGGTGCGCACGACACGGGTGAAGAAGGCGGGCGGGCCCGGTTCCCCCTCACCCGGGCCCGCCCGCCGCCGTCACGCGCCGGCAGGCACCGATGGGCAGCCCTTCCGCGAGTGCCGGACGGTCCCCCGCGGACGCCGACACCCACTGGACGGAAGGTGACCGAGTGTGTCCATTCCCTCGAACTCCGGACGCCTCGATCGCTCAAACCGGTCACCCCATCCCCGGGTGGCCGACTGATTGCCACTGTCGGTAGCCGAAGCCGCGCAGTGAAGGCTCCATAAGATCTACCCGGTTGCTCTCCGTAGCACCAGTGTCTTTCCGCGCCCGTCACTCGGATGGAGCATCGCGAATCTGCGGAAAGTAGTCTCTCAACCCCGGTGGACGTCCGCAGCCGACGTCTCGGTCTCCCGGGCCTTCCGGTCCTCCTCGGACGCCCGGTGCCGCCGTGCCCGGAGCTCGGCGACCGCCAGGGCGAGCGCGCCACACGTCAGGACGGCCGCGCAGCCGAGCGCGACGGTGAGCGCCACGGGATAACCGCGGCCGAGGACCATGCCGAAGACCGACGCGAGCACGGCGGTGCCGATCGCGGTGCCGATCCGCTGCCCGGTCTGCAGCGCGCCGCCGGCGACCCCGGCCATCCGGACCGGCACGCACTCCAGCGTCAACGTCGTGTTCGGGGAGATCACCATCCCGCCGCCCACACCCGCGAACACCAGCGGCAACGCGAACGCCCACCCGGACGCCGACGGCGGGACCAGCTCGGCGAGCAGCGCGACGGCCAGCAGTCCGGCGGCGACCATGCCCAGCCCGGTGACGGTCAGCCGTCGGCCGAACCGGGGCACCAGCCGGCCGGCGACGGCGGCCGAGACCGCCGAACCGAGCGCGAACGGCGTCACCGACAGGCCCGACTGCAGCGGCGAGTAGCCGAGACCCTGCTGGAAGTACATCGCGAAGACCAGCCAGATCCCGGCGAACCCGCAGAAGTAGAGGGCGCCGACCGCCGCACCGGCGGCGTAGCCCGGGGTGCCGGTGAACAGGCGGGTGTCGAGCAGCGGGGACCGGCCGCGCCGGACCACCGAGTGCTCCCAGCGCACGAACGCGACCCCGAAGACGAGCGCGACGGCGAACAGCCACCACATGCGCGCGAGGCCGCCCTGGTCGGCGTCGACCACCGGGAGCAGCACGCCGAGGACGGTGACCGCGAGCAGCACGATGCCGACGAAGTCGATCTCCGAGGAGATCTTGAGCTGCTTCCTTTCGCTGCGTGGCAGCAGGCGCAGCGCGAGGACGAACGCGAGCACGCCGATCGGGACGTTGACGTAGAACACCCAGCGCCAGCCGTCCTGGCTGCCGAAGACGGCGATGATGAAGCCGCCGAGGATCGGGCCGACCGCCGTCGAGATCCCGACGACCGCGCCGAACATCCCGAACGCGCGGCCGCGCTCGGCGCCGCGGAAGAGGTCCTGGATCAGGCCGGTGTTCTGCGGGGTGAGCATGCCCGCCGCCACGCCCTGGGCCAGGCGGGCGAGCACCAGCGTGGTCTCGTTCGGGGCCGCGCCGGCCAGTGCGCTGGTGAGGACGAAGGCGGCGAGGGCGCCGAGGAACATGTTCCGGCGGCCGAACGCGTCCCCGAGGCGGCCGCCGGTGACCAGGACCAGGCCGAACGCGAGGGCGTACCCGGAGACGACCCAGCGGATCCCGCCGCTGCTCGCGTGCAGCCCCGACTGCATCGACGGGAGGGCGACGTTGACGATGCTGACGTCGAGCAGGCCCATGAACCCGGCCGTCAGCGAGACGGCAAGCGCCTTCCAGCGGCGGGGATCGGGTTCGTACGTCATCTCGTCCAGCAAACACGAAAGGCGGGATCCGCGCGCGTTGTGCGCACGGATCCCGGAGCATCACGTCGAAGCGGTGATGCCGCGGATGCCCTTGAGCTCGCCGATCAGCATGGAGCTGACCTTGACCGGGTAGTCGTACAGCGCGAAGACCGTCTGGTTCTTCCCCACCAGCTTGAGGTGCACCGGGGTCTCGCCCTTGTGCGCCAGCAGCGTGGACCGCAGCTCGCTCACCACCGACTGGTCGATCTTCTCCGCCGCCGCGAGCAGCACCAGCGGCGGCTCGTCGTCGCCGTTGCCGGTGCCGACCTCCGACAGGTCGAGCGTCGCCAAGCCGCCGCCGAAGATCGACATCTTGTCTTCGCGCCAGTTGACCCGGCCCTTGACCAGGACCGCGTTGTCCTCGATCAGCTCACTCGCGAAAAGCGCGTACGACTTCGGGAAGAACAGCACCTCGAGTGAGGCGTCCATGTCCTCGACCGTGCAGATCGCCCAGGGCTCGCCCTTCTTGTTGACCCGCCGCTCGAGCGAGGTGATCAGCCCGGAGATCACCAGCTCGCCTTCCTTCGGCGGATCGTTGAGGATGCTCGCGATCGGCTTCGGGGCGTGCTTGCGCAGGATCCGCTCGGCGCCGTCCAGCGGGTGCGCCGAGACGTACAGGCCGAGCATCTCGCGCTCGTAGGCGAGCAGCTGCTTGCGCGGGTACTCCTCCTCGCCGAACTTCAGGTGCGCGAGCGGGGACGACGACGGCGCCGCCTCCCCCTCGTCGCCCCCGAAGCCGAACAGGTCGAACTGGCCCATCGCCTCCTGGCGCTTGAGCGGGACGACGGCTTCGACCGCGTCCTCGTGGACCTGGATCATCGACAGCCGCGTGTGGCCGAGCGAGTCGAACCCGCCCGCCTTGATCAGCGACTCGATGACCCGCTTGTTGCAGGCCACGAGCTCGGACTTGTCGAGGAAGTCGGTGAAGGAGGCGTACTTGCCCTTCTCCTCGCGGGTCTTGATGATCGACTCGACGACGTTCGCACCGACGTTGCGGACCGCGCCGAGGCCGAAGCGGATGTCCTCGCCGACGGCCGCGAAGCGCAGGGCCGACTCGTTGACGTCCGGCGGCAGCACCTTGATGCCGAGCCGGCGGCACTCGGACAGGTAGATCGCCGACTTGTCCTTGTTGTCACCGACCGACGTGAGCAGGGCCGCCATGTACTCGGCCCGGAAATTCGCCTTGAGGTAGGCGGTCCAGTAGGAGATCAGGCCGTACGCGGCCGCGTGGCTCTTGTTGAACGCGTACCCGGCGAACGGGAGGATCGTGTCCCAGAGCGCCTTGATCGCCTCGGGCGAGAAGCCGCCGGGCCGCAGGTCACTGGCCCGCATGCCGGCTTCGAAGCCCTCGTACTCCTTGTCGAGGACTTCCTTCTTCTTCTTGCCCATCGCGCGGCGGAGCACGTCCGCGCGCCCCATCGTGTACCCGGCCACCTTCTGGCCGATGTGCATGATCTGCTCTTGGTACACGATCAGGCCGTACGTGTCGGCCAGGATCTCCCGCAGCGGCTCGTCGAGCTCCGGGTGGATCGGCTTGACCTTCTGCCGGTTGTTCTTCCGGTCGGCGTAGTCGTTGTGCGCGTTCATGCCCATCGGGCCGGGGCGGTACAGCGCGCCGACCGCGACGATGTCGTCGAACACCGTGGGCTCCATGCGGCGCAGCAGGTCGCGCATGGGGCCGCCGTCCAGCTGGAACACGCCGAGCGTGTCGCCGCGGGCCAGCAGCTTGTACGTCTCGGGGTCGTCGATCGCCAGGGTGTCGAGGTCGACGTCGACCCCGCGGTTGGCTTTGATGTTGTCGATCGCGTCACCGATGACGGTGAGGTTCCGCAGCCCGAGGAAGTCCATCTTCAGCAGGCCGATGGCCTCGCACGACGGGTAGTCCCAGCCGGTGATGATCGAGCCGTCGTCACGCTGCCACAGCGGGATCGCGTCGGTCAGCGGGTCGCAGGACATGATGACCGCGCAGGCGTGGACGCCGGCGTTGCGGATCAGGCCCTCGAGGCCGCGGGCGGTCTCGAAGATCGTCTTGCACTCGTCGTCGGTCTCGACGAGCGCGCGGACCTCGGCGGCCTCGCCGTAGCGCTCGTGCTTCGAGTCGACGATGCCCGAGAGCGGGATGTCCTTCGCCATGATCGGCGGCGGCAGCGCCTTGGAGATCTTGTCCGCGATCGCGTAGCCCGGCTGGCCGAAGTGGACGCGCGCGCTGTCCTTGATCGCGGCCTTCGTCTTGATCGTGCCGAAGGTGATGACCTGGGCGACCTTGTCCGCGCCGTACTTGTCGGTGGCGTACCGGATCATCTCGCCGCGCCGGCGGTCGTCGAAGTCGATGTCGATGTCGGGCATCGAGACGCGCTCGGGGTTCAGGAACCGCTCGAACAGCAGCTTCTGCGGGATCGGGTCCAGGTTGGTGATACCGAGGACGTACGCGACCAGCGAACCGGCGGCCGAACCACGGCCGGGGCCGACCCGGATGCCGACCTTGCGGGCGTAGCTGATGAGGTCGGCGACGATCAGGAAGTAGGCCGGGAAGCCCTTCCCGATGATGACGTCGAGCTCGATCTCGATGCGCTCGTTGTAGTACTCGTCCGGCACGCCGTCCGGGAAGCGCCACTTGAGGCCCCGCTGGACCTCTTCGCGCAGCCAGCCGCCCTGGTCGTACCCCTCCGGCACCTCGAAGAACGGCAGCCGGTCCTTGTGCGAGTAGACCTCTTCGTAGGACTCGACGCGCTCGGCGATCATCAGCGTCGTGTCGGCCGCGCCGGGGACCTCCTTGTCCCAGTACTCGCGCATCTCGGCGGCGGACTTGAGGTAGTAGCCGTCGCCGTCGAACTTGAACCGGGTCGGGTCGTTGAGGGTCTTGCCGGCCTGGACGCACAGCAGCGCCGAGTGCGTGTCCGCCTGGTCCTTGGTGACGTAGTGCGAGTCGTTGGTGGCGATCGGCTTGAGGTCGAGCAGGCGGCCGACCTCCAGCAGGCCCTCGCGGACCGACCGCTCGATCGGCAGGCCGTGGTCCATCAGCTCGAGGAAGAAGTTGTCCGCGCCGAAGATGTCCTTGTAGTCGGACGCGGCCTGGATCGCCGCCTCCTTCTGGCCCAGCCGCAGCCGGGTCTGCACCTCGCCCGACGGGCAGCCGGTGGTGGCGATGATGCCGGAGCTGTTCTCGGCGATCAGCTCGCGGTCCATCCGGGGCTTGCGGTAATAGCCCTGCATGCTGGCCAGCGAGGACAGCTTGAAGAGGTTCCGCAGGCCGGTGGCGTTCTGCGCGAGCATGGTCATGTGGGTGTACGCGCCGGCGCCCGAGACGTCGCCGCCCTCACCCAGTTCGTCGGAGCCGCGCTGGTTCGACTGGCCCCAGAAGACCGGCTTCTTGTGGAACCGCGACTCCGGCGCGATGTACGCCTCGATCCCGATGATCGGCTTGAGGCCGTGCTTCTTCGACTGCTGGTAGAACTCGTCGCCGCCGTACATGTTGCCGTGGTCGGTCATGCCGACGGCGGGCATGCCGAGGCGCGCCGCCTCCGCGAAGAGGGGAGCGATCTTCGCCGCACCGTCGAGCATCGAGTACTCGGTGTGGACGTGCAGGTGGACGAAGGAATCGTTCGACACCAGCGAAAACCTCCCCTAGGTGGATCGGACCGGCGCGCCCGGGTCTCCCACCCTATCCCGCGCTCACCGGGCTCGATTGTCCCCCTGGGCGGCGCCGGACGAGAGCACCGACGCGCTGCTCCTTCGGCGGAAACGATCACGACACGCGCCGCTGCCGGGTGGGCACGCGGCGCGGTCGGGCGGCCGCGTCGCGGTCGGTGAGGTGAGCCACACCCGCCGGAGTTCGCGTTGACACCGGCAGCGCCGGGACCGAGCATTCCCGCCATGAACCTGTCTGACAGCCAGACAGCCGGACAAGGTGGACAGGGTACTCCTCGCCGGGTGAGTGCCATGGAAGCCGTGCTGGCCCACCTGCGCGCCTCGATCGAGCGCGGCGAGTACGCCATCGGTGAGAAGCTCCCCTCCGAAGCGGCCCTGAGCAGGGAGTTCGAGGTCAGCAGGTCGGTACTCCGGGAAGCCCTCCGCGGCCTCCAGGCGCTCGGCATGACCGAGTCGAAGACCGGCAAGGGCACCTTCGTCACCGCCACCGGCCCGGCCGACAACCCGACCTTCGGGCCCTACTCGGCCCGCGACCTCATCGAGGTGCGCCGGCACGTCGAGATCCCCGTCGCCGGGTACGCGGCCGTGCGGCGCAGCCAGGACGACCTCGACCTGCTCGCCCACCTGCTCGACCGGATGGACGCCGAGACCGACAACACCGCCTGGGTCGCCCTCGACTCGCTCTTCCACATCACCATCGCCCAGGCCTCGGGCAACCCGGTGTTCGGGAAGGTGATCGAGGAGATCCGGGACGCGCTCGCCCGCCAGTCCGCCTTCCTCAACCAGCTCGGCGACCGGCGCCGCCAGTCGAACATCGAGCACCGGCAGATCGTCACCGCGATCGCGGACGGCTCGGAGACCGGCGCCGTCGAAGCCATGACGGCGCACCTGCAGCACGTCGAAGCCACTCTGACCAGCATCGTGAACGGGGACCAGTGACCGAACAGACCCTCACGGCCACCACCGCCGGCACCACGGACGCGGGCGACGCCGGGTACAGCAAGGCCCTGAAGTCCCGGCACGTCAACATGATCGCCATCGGCGGGGCGATCGGCACCGGCCTCTTCCTCGGCGCGGGCGGCCGGCTCGCCCAGGCCGGGCCGGCCCTGGCGATCGTCTACGGCGTCTGCGGGCTCTTCGCCTTCTTCGTCGTCCGCGCGCTCGGCGAGCTGATCCTGTACCGGCCCTCCAGCGGCGCCTTCGTCTCCTACGCCCGCGAGTTCATGGGCGAGAAGGGCGCGTACGTCGCCGGCTGGATGCACTTCCTGAACTGGTCGACCACCGGCATCGCCGACATCACGGCGATCGCGCTGTACGCGCACTTCTGGTCGTTCTTCTCCCCGATCCCGCAGTGGGTGCTCGCGCTGATCGCGCTCGCCGTCGTCCTCACGCTGAACATGGTGTCGGTGAAGCTGTTCGGCGAGATGGAGTTCTGGTTCGCCATCATCAAGGTCGCCGCGCTCGTGCTGTTCATGGTGATCGGCATCTTCCTGCTGGTGACGCAGACGCCGATCGACGGCGTCGCGGGCGGCCCGCAGCTGATCGCCGACCACGGCGGGATCTTCCCGTCCGGGCTGCTGCCGATGGTGCTGATCGTGCAGGGCGTGGTGTTCGCCTACGCGTCGGTCGAGCTGGTCGGCGTCGCCGCGGGCGAGACCGAGAACCCGGAGAAGATCATGCCGAAGGCGATCAACTCCATCATGTGGCGCATCCTGGTCTTCTACGTCGGCTCGGTCGTGCTGCTGGCGATGCTGCTGCCGTGGAGCTCCTACACCAAGGACCAGAGCCCGTTCGTCACCGTGCTCTCGCACCTGGGCGTGCCCGCGGCGGACAGCGTGATGAACCTCGTCGTGCTCACCGCGGCGCTGTCCAGCCTGAACTCCGGGCTGTACTCGACCGGCCGCATCCTGCGGTCGATGGCGGTCGCGGGCTCGGCACCGAAGTTCACCGGCGTGATGAACCGCAACCACGTGCCCTACGGCGGGATCCTGCTCACCGCGGCCGTCTGCGTGCTCGGCGTCGGGCTCAACTACCTGGTGCCGAAGGAGGCCTTCGACATCGTGCTGAACTTCGCCGCGATCGGCATCCTCGCCACCTGGGCCATCATCGTGCTCTGCCACCTGCTGTTCGTGCGCAAGGCGAAGCGCGACGGCCTCGAGCGGCCGTCGTTCCGGCTGCCGTTCTCGCCCTACACCGAGATCGCGACGCTGGTGTTCCTCGCCGCCGTCGTCGTCCTGATGGGCTTCGACGAAACCGGCCGGATCACCCTGCTGGCGCTGCCGGCGATCCTGATCGCCCTGGTCGTGGGCTGGTTCGGCGTGCGCAAGCGGATCGACATGCGCGCGTTCGACAAGGAGGGCCTGTGAGCCACGCACCCCTCGTCGAGCTGATCCGCGACGGCCTGGTCGAGGGCGTCCACCACGGCTCGGCCGTGGTGCTCGCCCCGGACGGCTCGACGCGGTTCGCCGCCGGGGACGTGGACACGCCGATGTACCCGCGATCGACGGCGAAGCCACTGCAGGCCACCGCGATGGCGCGGCTCGGGCTGCGCCTGTCCCCCGCCGGGTTCGCGATCGCCGCGGCCAGCCACTCGGGCGAGCCGATGCACCTCGACGCCGCGGTCGAGGTGCTCGGCGGACGCTCCCCCGGCCTGCTGGGCAACCCCGCGGACTTCCCGTTCGACCCGGTCGAGCGGGACCACTGGATCGCCGCGGGCCGGGCGCCGTCCCGGTTGGCGCACAACTGCTCCGGCAAGCACGCGGCGATGCTCGCGACCTGCGACCTCAACGGCTGGGCCACCGACGGCTACCTCGACCCGGCCCACCCGCTGCAGTGCGCGATCGCCGCCACCGTCGAGGACCTGACCGGCCGCGGCATCGCGCGGGTCGCGGTCGACGGCTGCGGCGCGCCGCTCTTCGCGACGACGCTGCGGGGGCTCGCGACGGCCGTGTCGAAGATCGCCACGGCCGCGCCCAGCACGCCGGACCACCTGGTCGCCGACGGGATCCGGCGGCACCCGGAGCTGGTCGGCGGCAGCCGCCGGGACGTCACCGCCGTCATGCGCGCGGTGCCCGGGCTGATCGCGAAGGACGGTTTCGAGGCCGTCCAGGTCGCCGCGCTGCCGGACGGCACGGCGATCGCGGTCAAGATCGCCGACGGCGGGGACCGGGCGCGGTACCCGGTGCTGGCCGCGCTGCTCGGGCTGTGCGGGGTGGCCGTCCCGCCCGGCCCGGAAAACCTCCGTTTCACCGGAAATCTGTCTGTGGGGAGCACGGTATGACCACCCGCCGCGAACACGACCTGCTGGGCGACAAGGACGTCCCCGCCGACGCGTACTGGGGCGTGCACACCGCCCGGGCGCGCGAAAACTTCCCGATCACCGGCACGACGATCGCCGCCTACCCGCACCTGATCGAGGCGCTGGCCTCGGTCAAGGAGGCCGCGGCCCGCGCCAACGCCGAGCTGGGCCTGCTCGCCCCCGGCATCGCGGAGGCGATCTGCGCGGCCTGCCGGGAAATCCGCGAAGGCGCGTTGCACGGCGAGTTCGTCGTCGACGTCATCCAGGGCGGTGCCGGGACGTCGACCAACATGAACGCCAACGAGGTGATCGCCAACCGCGCGCTCGAGCTGCTCGGGCACGCCAAGGGCGACTACCACGTCGTGCACCCCAACGAGCACGTCAACCTCTCGCAGTCGACGAACGACGCCTACCCGACCGCGGTGAACGTCGCGACGATCATCGCCGTGCGCGAGCTGTCCGAGTCGATGGTCGTGCTGGAGAAGGCGTTCGCGGCCAAGGCCGTCGAATTCCACGACGTGCTGAAGATGGGCCGCACGCAGCTGCAGGACGCCGTGCCGATGACGCTCGGCCAGGAGTTCGGCACCTACGCGGTGATGCTCGGTGAAGACCGGCAGCGGCTGGGCGAGGCCGTCGCGCTGCTGCACGAGATCAACCTCGGCGCGACCGCGATCGGCACCGGCCTCAACGCCGCGCCGGGCTACGCCGAGGCCGCCTGCCGCCACCTGCGCGAAATCACCGGGCTGCCGGTCGTCACCGCGGCGGACCTGGTGGAGGCCACCCAGGACTGCGGCGCGTTCGTGCACCTTTCGGGTGTCCTCAAGCGGATCGCGGTCAAGCTCTCCAAGAGCTGCAACGACCTGCGGCTGCTGTCCTCGGGCCCGCGCGCCGGGTTGAACGAGATCAACCTGCCGCCGGTGCAGGCCGGGTCCTCGATCATGCCCGGCAAGATCAACCCGGTGATCCCGGAGGTGGTCAACCAGGTCGCGTTCGAGGTGATCGGCAACGACGTCACCGTGACGATGGCCGCCGAAGCGGGGCAGCTGCAGCTCAACGCGTTCGAGCCGATCATCCTGCACTCGCTCTCGGAGAGCATCACGCACCTGGGCGCGGCCTGCCGGACCCTGGCTTCGAAGTGCGTTTCCGGGATCACCGCGAACGTCGACGTCATGCGCGCCTACGTCGAGAACTCGATCGGCCTGGTGACGGCGCTCAACCCGAGCATCGGCTACGCGGCCGCGACGGAGATCGCGAAGGAGGCCCTGGAAACCGGGCAAGGGGTCGCCGAGCTCGTCGTCGAAAAGGGCCTGATCCCGGCCGAAGAGCTGGCGAGGCTGCTGCGGCCGGAAACCCTCGCGCGCGCGAACTGAGGTACGGTCGGATCCGGAAGGACCTACTCCACTTCGGAAGGCGACCGCCCGTGCTGGACCGACTTGTCGACAAGCTGCTCGGACTCCCCCGCACCGAAGATCCCAAGCCGGTCGTGACGCACGACCTCGCCGTGCCGATGCCCGACGGCGTCACGCTGCTCGCCGACCGGTACGCCCCGGCCGGGACGACGTCGGCGCCGGTCGTCCTGATCCGCACGCCGTACGGGCGCAAGGGCCTGGCCTCGAAGCTCTTCGGCGAGACCTTCGCCCGGCACGGGCTGCAGACGGTCGTCCAGAGCACGCGCGGCTCGTTCGGCTCCGGCGGCGAGTTCCGGCCCTTCCACCTCGAACGCGAGGACGGGCTCGCCACCGCCGAGTGGCTGCGGGCCCAGCCGTGGTGCGACGGGAACCTCGGCATGGCCGGCGCCAGCTACCTCGGGCACACGCAGTGGGCGATCGGGCCGTACCTCGACCCGCCCCTGGCGGCGATGTGCCTCGGGGTGACGGCGTCGGAGTTCGTCTCGACGTTCTACCCGGGCGGGGTGCTCGCGGCGGACAACATGGTCTCGTGGGCGGCGATGATCGGCCGCCAGGAGGAACGCTTCGCCGCGCTGCCGAACCCGCGGCAGACGCGCAAGACCCGCCGGGCGATGGCGCACCTGCCGATCAGCGGCGCCGACATCGCCGCGATCGGGAAGCCGGTGCGGTTCCTCCAGGACGTCACCGAGCACTTCGCGCCCGACGACGGCTACTGGGCCATGTCCGACCACAGCGCGCGCGTGGCGGAGCTCGACGTCCCCGTGTCGATGGTCACCGGCTGGTACGACCTGTTCATCGGCTCGCAGCTGCGCGACTTCCGGCTCCTCGCCGACGCGGGCAAAGCGCCGCGGATCACGATCGGGCCGTGGGCGCACGGCGAGCCCGCGAGCATGGGCCCGATGATCCGCGACCAGCTCGGTTTCCTGCGCGCGCACCTGCTCGGCGACCGGACCCAGCTGCAGCGGGCCCCGGTCCGGCTGTTCCTCCAGGGCGCCGGGACGTGGCTGGACTTCGAGTCCTGGCCGCCGCCGTCGAAGGTGACCGAGGCGCACCTGCGGCCGATCGGCGGGCTCGGCGAGGTCGCGACCGACCCGGCGCTGCCGACGCCGTTCACCTACGACCCGGCCGATCCGACGCCCGCAGTCGGCGGCCCGCTGCTGACGGGCGAGTGGAAGCAGCGCGACAACCAGGAGGTCGAGGCCCGGCCGGACGTGCTGGTGTTCACCGGCGAGCCGCTGCCGTCGGACCTCGACGTCATCGGCGAAGTGTCGGCGACCGTGCACGTGCGCACCGAGCTGGGCCACGCCGACGTCTACGTCCGGCTGTGCGACGTCGACGCCGGCGGCGTCTCCCGCAACGTGACCGACGGAATCCTGCGGCTGCGCCCGGGCTTCCCCTCGGCGGATCCCGACGGGGTGGTGACCGCGGAGGTGACGCTCGACCCGACGGCGTACCGCTTCCGCCGGGGCCACCGCCTGCGCGTCCAGGTGGCGGGCGGCGCGTTCCCGCGGTTCGCCCGCAACCACGGCACGGGCGAGCCGGTCACCTCGGCGGTGACCGGCGAACCGAACCGCTTCGAGGTGTTCCACGACGCGGCGCGGCCGTCCCGGATCACGCTGCCGGTGTTCAGCAGCTGACAGCGGAGCCGGTCAGAGCGGGACCGTGCGGTGGTGGCTGGTCACCCGGCCGTCGTCGTGGAGGACGTGCAGCAGCAGGGCCGGCGGGCGGTCGTACTCCAGCGGGCCGCCTTCGGCCCACCCGCGGTCCGCGCCCGGCTCGACCGGCAGCAGCGAGCCCGAAACGACCCCCGGTGCGATGCGCAGCGGAACACCGGCGAAAGTCGTCGAGGCGCCCGTGTGCACGTGCCCGGCCAGCAGCGCCTTCACCCGCGGGTGCCGCTTCAGCACGGCCGCCAGCCGGTCTTCGCCGGCCTGCCGGATCGCGTCCACCAGCGGGACGCCGACCTCGACCGGCGGGTGGTGGAACGCGACGAACGCCGGGCCGTCGCCGCCGGAGAGGACGCCGTCGAGCCACGCCAGGGTCTCGCCGGCGAGGAATCCCGCGCCGCGGCCCGGGATCGTCGAGTCGCACAGCGCGAACAGCACGCCGCCGATCTCCTGCGCGAGGTCGATCGGGCCGTCGGACGGCGGCAGGTCGAGCAACCCCGTGCGGAAGGCCGCGCGCACGTCGTGGTTGCCCGGGCACACCAGCACCGGCGCCCGGTGCTTCAGCAGCTCGGCGGCGCGCGCGTACTCCGCGGCCGTGCCGTGGTCGGCGATGTCGCCGGTGACGACGACGGCGTCGATCGGCCGCGCAAGGCCGCCGAGGTAGCCCATCACCGCCGCCACGCGGTCTTCCGCCCGCGGCCCGCCGTCGAGGTGCAGGTCGCTCAGGTGCGCGATGATCATCTTTCGTCCTTCCCCAGGTACGCCAGTGCCTTGACCCAGTTGGCGACGAGCACCGCGGACGCGGCCGCCAGATCGCCGTCGCGCAGGGCCGCGGCGATGCGGCGGTGTTCCTCGATACTTTCCCCGGCGTGGCCGTGCCGGGCGAAGTACGCCGACTCGTAGCGCTTGAGCAGCGGCTTGGTCTGCTCGATCAGCCGCAGCAAGTGCGGGTTCGGGCAGCGCGACAGCAGCAGCGCGTGCCACCGGTCGTCCAATGCGGACAGTTCGCTGCCGTCCGCGAGGGCCATTTCGCCGGCGACGGCGTCGAGCGCGTCCGGCAGCCCGATCAGCTCGACCGGCGACGTCCAGCGCAGCGCGAGGGCTTCCAGCTCGGCCACCAGCGGGTAGAGCCGGCGCGCCTCGTCCGGGTCGAACGGCGGCACCAGGAACCCCCGGCCAGGCGCGGAGACCAGCAGGCCGCGGTCGGCGAGCCCGATCAGCGCCTCCCGCAGCGGCGTCCGGCTGACGCCGAGTTCGCGCGCCAGGTGCACCTCGTTGACGCGGGTCCCGGCCGCGAGCCGCCGGTCGAGCACGCGCGCGGTGATCTGCTCGATGAGGTCGCTGCGCAACGGGGTGCGGGCCATGCCGGGCAGTATTGCATACAATAGCTATCTACTGTATTCAGTTCGTATGAGCTTCGACGTCGAACGCGCGCGCCGCGAGACCCCCGGCTGCGCCGAGGTGGTCCACTTCAACAACGCGGGCGCGGCGCTGCCCCCGGCCGTCGTGACCGACACCGTCGTCGAGTACCTGCGTCACGAAGCGCTGGTCGGCGGCTACGAAGCGGCCGCCGAAGCCGCGGATCGCCTGGACGCGGTGTACGCATCGGTGGCCCGGCTGCTCGGCGCCGGCACCGACGACATCGCGCTCACCGACAACGCGACGCGCTCATGGCAGGCGGTGTTCTACGCACTGCCGTTCGGCCGCGGCGACCGGATTCTGACGTCGCGGGCGGAGTACGCCAGCAACGCGATCGCGTTCCTGCAGGTCGCCCGGCGCACCGGCGCGGTCGTCGAGGTGATCGGCGACGACGGATCCGGGCAGCTGGACGTCGAAGAGCTGCGCCGGCGCGTCGACGACGACGTCAAGCTGATCGCCGTCAGCCACGTGCCCACCCAGGGCGGCCTGGTCAACCCGGCCGAGGAGATCGGCGCGGTCGCTTCGGCCGCGAGGATTCCGTTCCTGCTCGACGCCTGCCAGTCGGCGGGCCAGCTCGACCTCGACGTCACGCGCCTGCAGTGCGACGCGGTGTCGGGAACCGGCCGCAAGTACCTGCGCGGCCCGCGCGGCACCGGGTTCCTCTACGTGCACCCGCGGCTGCGCGAGCGGCTGGAGCCGGCGATGCTCGACCTGCACTCGGCGAGCTGGGAGTCGCCGACCGAGTACGTCGTCGACCCGACCGCCAAGCGCTTCGAGGTGTGGGAACGCGACTTCGCCGCGGTCTGCGGCCTCGGCGCGGCCATCGACTACGCGCTCGAATGGGGTTTGCCGGCCATCGAAGAGCGTGTCGCTTCACTGGCCGCGACGCTGCGAAGCCGGCTCACCGACGCCGGGGCGCGGGTGCACGACGCCGGCGCGCGGAAGTGCGGCCTCGTCACGTTCAGCCTCGACGGCACACCGGCCGCGGAGATCAAGGCGCGGCTGGCGGAGGCGAACATCAACACTTCGCTGTCGACGCGCACCTCCGCGCAGTTCGACTTCACCGCGCGGGCGCTGCCCGACCTGGTCCGGGCGTCGGTGCACTACTACAACACCGAGGACGAGATCGACCTGCTGGTGCGGGAGATCGAGAAGCTCTAGAAGGCGTTCACGCCGGTCAGCTCGGCCGAGAGCGTCCACAGCCGCTCGGCGAGCACCGGGTCGGTCGCGTAGTCCTTCACCCCGGTGCGGGTACCGTCCGCCGGCGCGGGCTCGGCGATGTCGCAGTCCTCGAGGTAGACGCCGCCGAGGCCGTCGAGCTGCGGCGAAGTCGCCGCCCAGACCTGGGTCGCGGCGCCCTGCTCCGGCGTCTTCGCCCCGCCGGTGACCCGGCCGGACTCGTCGACCATGCCCGCGTCGACCAGCTCCTGCCGGTCCAGGTGGCGCACGAGTTCGGTGAGGATCCGGCCCGGGTGCAGGGCGAACGCGCGGACGCCCCGCTCGCGCGAGAGCCGGTCGAGGTGGACGGCGAAGAGCACGTTCGCCGTCTTGGCCTGGCCGTAGGCGAGCCACTTGTCGTAGCCGCGCTCGAAGTTCAAGTCGTCGAAGCCCACCGGACCGTAGTGGTGGCCCCGTGAGGACACCGAAACCACGCGCGCGCCGGGGGTGAACGCCGGCCAGAGCCGGTTCACCAGCGCGAAGTGCCCGAGGTGGTTGGTCGCGAACTGCGCCTCCCAGCCCGGCCCGACACGGGTCTCGGGCGCCGCCATGATCCCGGCGCTGCCGACGAAGACGTCGATGCCGCGGCCCGCCGCCAGGAACCGCGAGGCGAACGCGCGGACGCTGTCGAGGTCGGCGAGATCGAGCTCGTCGATCTCGACGTTTTCGAAGCCCCGCAACGCTTCTTCGGCCGTGGCGCGGCGCCGGGCCGGGACGACGACGTGCGCGCCCGCGCTCGCCAGCGCCCGCGTGGTCTCCAGGCCGATGCCGGAGTAGCCACCGGTGACGATCGCGAGCTTGCCGGTCAGGTCGAGGCCGGCCACGACCTCGGCCGCCGTGGTGGTGGCGCCGAACCCCGAGCCGATCTTGTGCTGTGCGGTGGTCATGTCCCCGACGGTAGAACCTGGAGCGGACTCCAGCGCAAGTTCAGCCCTTCAGCAGCTGCCGCGCGATCACGAGCTTCTGGATTTCGCTGGTCCCTTCGTAAATCCGGAACAGCCGCGCGTCGCGGTAGATCCGCTCGACCGTCACCCCGCGGACGTACCCCGTCCCGCCGTGGACCTGCACCGCGCGGTCCGCGACCCGGCCGAGCATCTCGGTGCAGAACAGCTTCGCCGACGACGGCCCGAGCTTGCGGTCCTCGCCCGAGTCGTACTTCGCCGCGGCTTCGTGGACCATCGCGCGGCCCGCCGCGAGTTCGGCGTGGGACTCCGCGAGCAGCGCCTGCACCAGCTGGTATTCGCCGATCACCCGGCCGCCCTGACGCGCCGTCCGCGCGTACTCGACGGCTTCGGCGAGGGCCCGCTCGGCCAGGCCGACGCACAGCGCCGCGATGTGCAGGCGGCCGCGGGCCAGCGAGGCCATCGCGATGCCGAACCCCCGGCCCTCTTCGCCGACCAGCGCGCCGGCGGACAGCTCGACGTCGTCGAAGACCACTTCCGACGTCCACGCACCGGCCTGACCCATCTTGGCGTCGTGCGGGCCGACGGTGACGCCGGGCGCGCCCGCGGGGACGAGGAACGCGGAAATGCCGTGGCTGCCGGTGCTTTCCGGATCCGTGCGCGCGAACGCGACGAACACTTCGGCGAGCGGCGCGTTGGTGATGAACCGCTTGGTGCCCGACAGCCGGTAGCGGTCGCCGTCGCGGACCGCGCGGCTGGTCAGGCCGCCCGGGTCCGACCCGGCCTCGGCTTCGGTGAGCGCGAACGACGCGATCGCCCGGCCCGCGGCCAGCCGCGGCAGCCAGTGGGTGCGCTGGTCCGGGGTCCCGTGGTGCACGATCGCCTGGCCGGCGATGCCGTTGTTGGTGCCGAACAGGGACCGGAAGGCGGGCGTCGTCCAGCCGAGTTCGATGGCCAGCCGGACGTCTTCGGCCATGCCGAGGCCGAGCCCGCCGTACTCCTCCGGCAGCGCCCAGCCGAACAGGCCCAGTTCCGCGGCCTTTTCCCGGATTTCGGCGGGGATTTCGTCACGTTCGTCGATCTCGGCCTCGCGCGGCACGACCTCCTTGCGCACGAACTCCCGCACCGCGCCGAGGACCTGCCCGAAAACGTCCGCGTCCATGCGTCGGCACGCTACCCGGATCGCCGCTCCCACGGGCACGCCCGGACGCGGTAGCTTGGGCCGATGCGCAAGCCGATCGCCGTCGTCATGACCGCCCTCGCCGCGGCCTTGGCGCTGCCCGCCACCGCCTCCGCGACACCCGGCAGCGGCGTCGCCGGCACGGTCCTGGCCCAGAAGACCATCGGGCACACCGATTACACGCTGCGGGAGATCACCATCCAGCCCGGCGGCTACACGGGCTGGCACTTCCACGACGGCACGCTCTACGCCTACGTCAAGGCGGGGACGCTCACGCACAACCTGGCCGACTGCAGCGTCGACGGCGTCTTCGGCACCGGGCGCGCGTTCACCGAGAAGCCCGACCAGGTGCACATCGGCCGCAACCTCGGGTCGACGCCGCTGGTGCTCGAAGTCCTGTACGTGCTCCCGGCGGGCAGCCCGCTGTCGGAGGACGCCCCGAACCCCGGCTGCGGCTTCTAGCTCGAGAACCAGCCGGCGGCGTCGAGCCGGTACGCCGCCGGGCCGACGACCGCGCGCAGGTCGTTCTCGAGCGCGGTGATCCGGTCCGCGCCCACCGTGCGCACCCACTCCGCGCGCAGCTCGTCGAAGATCTCCGCCGACTTCCGGAGCGCGTCGACGCCGTGCGCGGTCAGCCGGACGATCTTGCGGCGCGCGTCCGACGGGTCGTCGGCTCGCTCGGCGTACCCGAGCGCCTCGAGCCGTTCGACGGTCTTGCCCGCCGCCTGCTTGGAAACGCCGAGGCGGCGGCCGATCTCCGACGCCGTCGCCCCCTGCACGCCGACGGCCTGCATCGCGAAGCCGTACGACGGCCGCACGTCGGGGTGGCCGCGGCGGGCGAGCTCGGCGTGCAGGCGGTCGATGAGCGTGCGGAAGCCGCCGAAGAGCAGGAAGGGCAGCTCGTAGCCCGGCGTGTCGGTCATGGCCTCTTGCCAAACTCGACAACCTGGTTTACGGTTTCGACAACCACGTTGACGATCCTACTCTGCTCACCTTGGGAGCCACCTTGTTCGCCGATCACACCCCGGAGTCTGCACCCGCCGCCGCCCGCCCCGCGATGACGGCCACCGCGAAGAAGTTCGGCCGCGTGCCGTCCGCCGTCGCCCGGCTGGCGACCTCACCGGAACTGCTCAACGGATTCCTCAAGCTCAGCGCGATCTTCGAAGCCACGACCCTGACGGCGCTGGAACGCGAAGTGCTGATCATGACGGTGGCCGCGCGCAACGAGTGCCACCTCTGCGTGGCGATGCACACGGCCACGCTGACCCGCCTGTCCGCCTCCCCGGAGCTGGTCGCGGCGCTGCGGGCGGAGGCCCCGCTGCCGGAGCCGCGGCTGGAGGCGCTGCGCGTCTTCGTCCACGCCGTCATGGACACCAGGGGCGAAGTCCCGGCCGAAGGGCTGGCGGCGTTCACCGGCGCCGGCTACACCCAGCGGAACGCCCTGGAGGTGGTGCTGGGGATCGGGACGTACACGCTGTCGACGTTCGCGAACCGGCTCACCCGCGCCCCGCTCGACGACGCCTTCGCCGAGCACGCCTGGCACGCGGCGTGAGACCGGTCAGCGGGGCACGACGGTGCGGCCGTTCGCGTCGCCTTCGACGAGTGCGCGGTAGGCCTCGGCGACGACCGCCACCGGCGTCCCGCCGCTGCCGTCCTCCCCCATCGCTTCGAGGGTTTCGCTGATCCAGCCGGGGCTGACGACGTTGATCCGCGGCCCGCGGGGCAGCTCGGCGGCGGCCGACCGGACGAAGCCTTCGAGACCGGCGTTGACGAGCGCACCGAGCCCGCTGCCCGGGATCGGCTCGGTGAACGTCCCGCCGGTGAGCGTGATCGAGCCCCCGGCGGGCAGGCGCCGCGCCGCACGCCGGGCGAGCGCGACCTGGCCGAGCAGCTTGGCGCGCAGGTCGTCGAGCACCTGCGCGTCGGTCAGCTCGGCGAGCGGGCGCAGGGGGACGTTGGCGGCGCAGCACACGACGGCGTCCGCGCCGGTATCGAACACCGTGTCGAGCGACGCGGGATCCGCCAGGTCCGCACCGACCGGTGACGTCCGCGAGACGGGCACGACCTCGTGGCGTGGTTCGAGGGCAGCGGCGACGGCTCGGCCGACGAGCCCCGTGGCGCCCAGCAGGATGATCTTCACACTTCGACGCTAGCCACCCCGGCAACCGCGATTCCGCCGTCGCGAAAAATTCTTCCCCGCCCGTGTCCGGTCCCCCACGACGGCTCCGACTCCCCGGCAAACGGACCACGGAGAAGGAGCGGACATGGAGAAGCCGGCCGGACGGCGGGAGTGGCTGGGACTGGCGGTGCTCGTGCTGCCCACCCTGCTCGTCGCGATGGACATGACCTCGCTGTTCCTCGCGCTGCCGCAGCTGAGCGCGGACCTCGGCGCGAGCAGCACCGAACAGCTGTGGATCACCGACAGCTACGGCTTCGTCGTCGCCGGGTTCGTCATCACCATGGGCACGCTCGGCGACCGGATCGGGCGGCGGCGGCTGCTGCTCGCGGGAGGCGGGGCCTTCGGGCTCCTGTCGATCGTCGCGGCGTTCTCGACCGGGCCGGTGATGCTCATCGTCGTCCGCGGGACGCTCGGGGTGGCCGGGGCGACGCTGATGCCGTCGACGCTCGCCCTGATCACGAACATGTTCCGCGACGAGAAGCAGCGCGGCAGGGCCATCTCGATCTGGGCCACCTGCCAGTTCGCGGGCGGCGCGGCCGGTCCGGTGTTCGCCGGCTTCCTGCTCCAGCACTTCTCGTGGGGCGCGGTGTTCCTGGTCGCCGTCCCGGCCGTGGCCGTCCTGCTCGTGGCCGGCCCGTTCCTGCTGCCCGAGTTCCGCGCGCCGGCATCCGGACGGCTGGACCTGCCCGGCGTGGCGCTCTCGCTGGCCGCGGTGCTGCTGGTCGTGTTCGGCCTCAAGCAATTGGCCACCGGCTCGCTGATCCTGCCGATCGCGGCGATCGCCGCCGGGACGCTGCTGGGCACCGTCTTCGCCCGCCGTCAGCTCACGACACCGTCGCCGCTGCTGGACCTGCGGCTGTTCCGCAACCGCCCGTTCACCGCGGTGCTGGTCGCGCTGGTGTTCGCCGGGGTCGCGATGGCGGGGGTCGGCCTGCTGGTGACGCAGTACCTGCAGAGTGTCCTCGGTCACTCCCCGCTCGTCTCGGCGCTGCTGTTCGCGCCGATGGGTCTCGGCGTGGCGGTGGGCACGATGACGGCGCCGTCCCTGACCCGGTTCGTCACCCCGGCCACGGCGATCGCGGGCGGCTTGGCGCTGTCGGCGGCGGGCAGCTTCCTGCTGGCGGTGACCGACGGCCTGGTCCCGGTCGTGGTGGGCATCACGGTGCTGACGCTGGGCACGGGCCCCCTGTTCGCGCTGGGCATCGGCCTGGTGGTGGGTTCGGTCCCGCCGGAGCGCGCGGGTTCGGCGGCCTCGATGGCGGACACGGGCAACTACCTCGGCGGCTCGCTGGGCATGGCCCTGATCGGCCTGACGGCGGCGGCGGTGTACCACGGCGTGTTCCCGGCGGGCACGACGCTCGCGGTCGACGTCACCCGGCCGGCGATGGCCGAGCAGGCGAAGGAGGCGTTCACGGCGGCGCTGAACGTGACGGGCGTGATCGCGGCGGTCCTGTTCGCCGGGCTGGCCCTGCTGGTGACGACGATGCGCCGCACCGAGGTCGTCGCGGTGGAGCCGGCCATGGCGGAGTGAACGCTCTTGTCACGGCTCGCCCGCCTGGAAATGCCAGATGACGAGCGCCGGCGCCCCCGCGTTGACGGCTCGCGCCGCTTCGGGCACCAGACCGGCCAGGCTCCACGGCCACAGCTCCCACGGTCCCACCGGCTCGAACGCGCCGGTCCGAGCCGCCGGGACCGGCTGGTCGCGGGCCGGCACGGGAGGTTCCTCGCAGCGCCGCACCCGCAGTCCCACCGCGAGCGCGGCACGCAGGTAATCCCCGATCGGGTGACGGTAGCTCCTCAGCCGCCCGGGCCGGCCGTCGGCACCGCGCACGGGCGGGATCGCGCCCTGCGCCACCCGATCGGGGTGCATGTCGGCGATCACCAGATGCCCACCGGGCCGCAGCACCCTGGCGAACTCCGCCAGCACCGGTTCGAGCGCCGGGACGTGGGTCAGCGCCAGGCCGCACACGACCAGATCGACCCCGGCGTCGGCCACCGGGAGCCGGTGCAGGTCCCCGAGCAGGAATTCGCCCGGCGGCACGCGGGTGCGCGCCCGCGCGAGCATGTCGGGCGAGCCGTCCACCCCGACGACCCGGTGGCCGCGCCGGGCCAGGAATGCGGCATAGCGGCCGGTCCCGCAGGCGGCATCGAGCGCGACGCCCACGGGCAGCGCGTCCACGATCGCCTGGACCACGGGTTCGTCGAGGTCGAACGCCGAGTTGGGCCGGTCATAGGTGGCCGACCACAGCCGGTAGCCGGTGACCGTGTCGACCCGCTCGACTTCCACGGCGGCGTCCGCCAGCCCCTCGTCGGCGAGCACCCGGCGGATCTCCGCGATCCGGGCCTCGACGAAGTCGCGGCCGAATTCTCCGGTGAACGCCCGCAGCAACGCCATGCCTTCGAGCCCGAGCAGGTAGGCGCGCGGATCTTCGTAGATCACCCCGTGGAGGCTAACGACGCGCTAGGCGGGTGAGCCACCGGATTTCACCGGCAGGCGCAGCGGGCCCCGGGGAGATCGTCGCTGGCCCGGACTCAACCGAACGCACCGACCGGACGTGGAGTGCGTGGCCGGTCGCCTTGACCGGCCGATGCCACCGCAGGGGAAGGAACCTTCATGCGCACTCTCCGATCACTCGTGGCCACCGCCGCGGTCGCCGGCGCCCTCTTGGGCGCGACCGCCACGGCCGAGGCGGCGACCACGACCAGCTGGCGGATCGAGTACGGCGCCAGCGTGACGGCGGGCACCATCTCCTGGACCGACGGGCGGTCCGCCTCAGTGAACGGCAACGTCCACGCGGTCAGCGGCTATCGCGAGACCTGCGTCTGGGGCGTCAACGGCGGCGCGATCACCGAGGTCGCCTGTTACGGCGCCAATCCCGGGAAAGACCACCCGTTCTACCACCTGCTGACCCTCGACAAGGTCGGCGGCGTGCAGCTCATCCACATCAGCTTCCGCGACGAGTACGACCACCAGCTGGGGCAGCGTGGCTGCACCCGGAACGGCTGCGTCGTCGAGTGACCCGCCGGGTGGGGCGCCACACCCGGCGCCCCACCCGCGGCACACAGCCACCGCGGGGGTTCCCCTGGTGGGCGCAGCAGGGTTCGAACCTGCGACCGCTCGGGTGTAAGCCGAGTGCTCTTCCGCTGAGCTATGCGCCCGCGGGCGGCGGCCCCGAAGGGACCGCCGCCCGGGAAAATCAAGCCAGTTCGGCCACGGCCTTCTTCCAGCCCTGCTGGTCGCGGGCCTCTCCCGGCGCGTTGACCTCGGCGAACCGCACGACACCGGACGTGTCGATCAGGAACGTGCCGCGGACCGCCAGGCCGGCGTCGGCGTTGAAGACGCCGTACGCCTGGGCCACCTCGCCGTGCGGCCAGAAGTCGGACAGCAGCGGGAACTGGTAGCCCTCCTTCTCGGCCCACGCCTTGAGCGAGAACGGCGTGTCGACCGAGACGCCCAGGACCTGGACGCCCTTGTTGTCGTAGTCCGCGAACTCGTCGCGGAGCTGGCACAGCTCGCCCGTGCAGATGCCGCTGAACGCGAAGGGGTAGAAGACCAGCAGAACCGGCTTGTCACCCCGGAACGACGACAGCTGGACCGGCTGCTTGTTGTAGTCGTTGAGCGTGAAGTCAGGGGCCTCAGAACCGACCTCGACGGTCATACCAGCGTTTCCTCTCCCGAACGGACACGTGCCTGCTACGACAACCCTATCGTGTCCGTCCGGCGGGACCGGCTCAGCGCTGCTTCGACTTCGACTTGGGAGACACCAGGCGGGTGCCGATCCAGTTCGGGCCGACACTGATGTTGGCGGTCTGGGCCAGGCCGACGGCGGGCACCGCTTCGGCGATTTCGCTCGGCTCGACGTGCCCTGGCTGTCCCGTCTTCGGGGTGAGCACCCAGATCACGCCGGTCTCCTCCAGGGGACCCCGGGCGTCGATGAGCGCGTCGCCCAGGTCGCCGTCGTCCTCGCGCCACCAGAGCAGCACCACGTCGATGACCTCGTCGGCGTCCTCGTCGAGGATGTCCCCGCCGATCTGCTCCTCGATCGCCGCGCGGACGTCGTCGTCGACGTCCTCGTCCCAGCCGATCTCCTGGACCACCATCTCGGGCTTGATGCCGAGCCTCTCGGCGACGCTGCTCTGATCAGCGTCTCCCGCGGCGACCACTGCTTTCACTCCTCCAACTGCGACGGAGCGTGGCTTCGGAGCACCCCCGGAGGGTACGCCTGGGCCACACTCGGCTACCCGGTTGCCGATAGCGAACACTGGTGAAGCTCCGCGCGCAACCGTCCACACCGGATCTGTGACAACTCGTGTCGCAGGATACGGCCCGCCACCGCCCGCCCGCGACGGCGTTTCGGGTGCCGGGCGCACCCGGCCTGCCACCCCTCCGAGGGTCGTCCCCTAGGGTGGGGAGGAAGTAAACGCGCGCGCGATACACCGCGCGCAGGGAGTGGCTCGACCGGGTCGGCCTATGTTACCGCCAAGTAGCGGTGCGGAAGCCGGGACGGAAGACGACGATGGAGAGTCGTACACCCCCGCGTACGAGCACCACCGGCTGCAACTTTTCGCAAGGAGACCCCTTGGCCCCGCAGAACGACGGCGCCTCCGGCAAGGAGACCCCGGCACGCGTACGCGTCATCCGTGACGGATTGGCGGCGCACCTGCCCGACATCGACCCGGAGGAGACCGCCGAGTGGCTGGACTCCTTCGACGAGGCTCTGGCGAGGGGCGGTCAGCAGCGGGCCCGGTACCTGATGCTGCGCATCCTCGAGCGGGCCCGGGAACGGAACGTCGGCGTACCCGCCCTGACTTCGACGGACTACGTCAACACGATCCCCACCGAGAACGAGCCGTGGTTCCCCGGCGACGAGGACATCGAGCGCCGCTACCGCGCCTGGATCCGCTGGAACGCGGCGATCATGGTGCACCGCGCGCAGCGCCCGGGCGTCGGCGTCGGCGGCCACATCTCGACCTACGCCTCCTCGGCCGCGCTGTACGAGGTGGGCTTCAACCACTTCTTCCGCGGCAAGGACCACTCCGGCGGCGGCGACCAGATCTACATCCAGGGGCACGCCTCCCCCGGCATCTACGCCCGCGCGTTCCTCGAGGGCCGGCTGAGCGAGTCGCAGCTCGACGGCTTCCGCCAGGAGTTCAGCCACGCGGGTGAAGGCGGCGGCCTGCCGTCGTACCCGCACCCGCGGCTGATGCCGGAGTTCTGGGAGAACCCGACGGTGTCCATGGGCCTCGGCCCGATGAACGCCATCTACCAGGCCCGGTTCAACCGGTACCTGCGCGACCGCGGCATCAAGAACACCGACGACCAGCACGTCTGGGCGTTCCTCGGCGACGGCGAGATGGACGAGGCCGAGTCCCGCGGCCTGATCCACGTCGCGGCCGGCGAGGGCCTCGACAACCTGACCTTCGTGATCAACTGCAACCTGCAGCGGCTCGACGGCCCGGTGCGCGGCAACGGCAAGATCATCCAGGAGCTGGAGTCCTACTTCCGCGGCGCCGGCTGGAACGTCATCAAGGTGATCTGGGGCCGCGAGTGGGACTCGCTGCTGCACGCCGACCGCGACGGCGCCCTGGTCAACCTGATGAACGTCACCCCGGACGGTGACTACCAGACGTACAAGGCCAACGACGGCGCCTTCGTCCGCGAGCACTTCTTCGGCCGCGACCCGCGGACGAAGGACCTGGTCAAGGACCTCTCCGACGCCGACATCTGGAACCTCAAGCGCGGCGGCCACGACTACCGGAAGGTGTACGCGGCGTACAAGTCGGCGCTGGAGCACCACGGCCAGCCGACGGTGATCCTGGCCCACACCATCAAGGGCTACGGCCTCGGCCCGGCGTTCGAGGGCCGCAACGCCACGCACCAGATGAAGAAGCTCACCCTCGACGACCTGAAGCTGTTCCGCGACTCGCAGCGGATCCCGATCAGCGACGAGGAGCTGGAGCGCAACCCGAAGCTCCCGCCGTACTACCACCCGGGCGCCGGCTCGCCCGAGATCGAGTACATGATCGGCCGCCGCAAGGCGCTCGGCGGGTTCCTGCCGGAACGCCGTCCGAAGGCCGCGAAGGCGCTGGTGCTGCCCGGCGACAAGGTCTACGAGGGCATCCGGAAGGGTTCCGGCAAGCAGGAGGTCGCCACGACGATGGCGTTCGTCCGGCTGGTCCGCGAGCTGGCGAAGGACTCCGAGATCGGCAAGCGCGTCGTCCCGATCATCCCGGACGAGGCCCGCACCTTCGGCCTCGATTCGATGTTCCCGACGGCCAAGATCTACAACCCGCACGGCCAGACCTACACGTCGGTCGACGCGAGCCTGATGCTGGCCTACAAGGAGTCCGAGAAGGGCCAGCTGCTGCACGAGGGCATCAACGAGGCGGGCTCCACCGCGTCGTTCACCGCCGTCGGCACGTCGTACGCGACGCACGGCGAGCCGATGATCCCGATCTACATCTTCTACTCGATGTTCGGGTTCCAGCGGACGGGTGACGGCCTGTACGCCGCCGCCGACCAGATGGCCCGCGGGTTCGTCCTCGGCGCCACCGCCGGCCGGACCACCCTGACGGGTGAGGGTCTGCAGCACGCCGACGGGCACTCGCTGCTGCTGGCGGCGACGAACCCGGCCGCGGTGGCCTACGACCCGGCGTGGTCGTTCGAGATCGCGCACATCGTCAAGGACGGCCTGCGCCGGATGTACGGCGAGGCCGGCCCGGACGGCAACGGCGAGAACGTCTTCTACTACATGACGATCTACAACGAGCCGTACCAGCAGCCCGCCGAGCCGGAGAACCTCGACGTCGACGGCCTGCTGAAGGGTCTGTACAAGTACGCGGACGCGCAGGAAGGCGACGGTCCGGAGGTGCAGATCCTGGTCTCGGGCGTCACGATGCCGGACGCGCTGAAGGCGCAGAAGATGCTGGCCGAGGAGTGGGGCGTGCGGGCCGCGGTGTGGTCGGCCACGTCGTGGACCGAGCTGCGGCGCGAAGCCGTCGAGATCGACCACGACAACCTGCTCTACCCGGGCAGCGAGCCGCGCGTGCCGTACGTGACCGAGAAGCTGCAGGGCTCGAACGGCCCAGTCGTGGCGGTGTCGGACTGGATGCGTGCGGTGCCGGACCTGATCCGCCCGTACGTCCCGACCGACATGCTGACGCTGGGCACGGACGGCTTCGGCTTCTCCGACACCCGGCCGGCGGCGCGGCGGAAGTTCCTGGTCGACGCCGAGTCGATCACCGTCGGGGCGCTGTCGATCCTGGCCAAGCGCGGCGAGGTCGACCAGGCGAAGGTCCTCGAAGCGGCCACGAAGTACCGGCTCGACGACGTCACGGCCGCCGGGCCGCAGACGTCGGATTCCGGGAACGCGTGATCTGCTGCTAGGTTCGGGCCCGGCAGACATCCGATGTCTGCCGGGCCCGTGCACGTAGGGAGTTGGTCAAGGTGACGAAGCGACGGCTGCCGAAGCCGAGTGAGCTGCAGCAGATCCTGCGGCCGAAGCCGATCGTGCTGAACCCCACGGACCGGCGGCTGGCGAACGCGCACACCATCGCCGACCTGCGGATGATCGCCCGCAAGCGCACCCCGCGGGCGGCGTTCGACTACACCGACGGGGCCGCCGAGCTCGAGGACAGCCTGCTCCGCGCCCGGCAGGCGTACCGCCGCGTCGAATTCCACCCGAACGTGCTGCGCGGGGTGTCCGATGTGGACACCACCCGCGAGATCCTCGGCAAGACCTCGGCGTTGCCGTTCGCCTTCGCCCCCACCGGTTTCACCCGCATGATGCAGCACGAGGGCGAGCGCGCGGTGGCCCGCGTCGCCGAGCGCAACGGCATCCCGGTCGGGCTCTCGACGATGGCGACGACCTCGATCGAGGACCTCGCCGAAGCCGCGCCGGGGGCCCGCAAGTGGTTCCAGCTCTACGTCTGGCGCGACCACGGCGCCGGCGAAGATCTGATGAATCGCGCGTGGGCGGCGGGCTACGACACGCTCATGCTGACCGTGGACACCCCGGTGGGCGGTGCCCGCCTGCGCGACGTCCGCAACGGCCTGACCATCCCGCCGGCGCTGACGCTCAAGACGTTCCTCGACGGCGCGATGCACCCGGCGTGGTGGTTCAACCTGCTCACCACCGAGCCGCTGAACTTCGCCTCGCTCAGCCACTTCGACGGGACTGTTGCGGAGCTGCTGAACAAGCTCTTCGACCCGACGCTGAACTTCGACGACCTCGACTGGGTGCGCCGCACCTGGCCGGGGAAACTGGTGGTCAAGGGCGTCCAGAACGTCGACGACGCCCGCGACGTGGTGAAGCACGGCGCGGACGCGGTCCTGATCTCGAACCACGGCGGCCGCCAGCTCGACCGCGCGCCGACGCCGCTCGAGCTGCTCCCGGCGGTGCTGGACGAGCTCCAGGGCGGCGCGGAGGTCTGGATCGACACGGGCATCCTGTCCGGCGGCGACATCGTGGCGGCGATCGCCCGCGGCGCGGACGCGGTCCTGGTCGGCCGCGCGTTCCTGTACGGCCTGATGGCCGGCGGCGAGCGCGGTGTCCAGCGTTGCGTCGACATCCTCCGCACGGAGATGGTCCGCACGATGCAGCTGCTCGGCGTCCGGACGCTCCAGGACCTGACGCCGAGCCACGCCACCCTGCGTTAGACCTGCGCGAGGCCTCCGTCGACGAAGAACTCGACGCCGTTGACGAAGCTCGACTCCTCGGAAGCCAGGAACAGCGCGGCGGCCGCGATTTCGGCCGGTTCCCCGACCCGGCCGAGCGGGACCTGCGCCGCGAGGTTGTCGACCAAGCCCTGCTGCTCGTCCTCGGCGACGAGGCCGAGCAGGCCGGGGGTGCGCGTGGGTCCCGGGCTCAGGACGTTGACCCGCGTCCCGGTCCCCTTCAGGTCGATCGCCCAGCCGCGGGCGAAGTTGCGCACCGCCGCCTTCGTCGCCCCGTAGACGCTGAAGGCCGGGTCGACCCGGGTCGACGCCGTCGAGCCGGTGAGGATGATCGACGCGTTCGCGTTCAGCAGCGGCAGCGCCTTCTGGACGGCGAAAAGGACGCCCTTGACGTTCGTGGCGAAGGTCGTGTCGAACTGCTCCTCGGTGATCTGGCCGAGCGGGGCGAAGCTGCCGCCGCCGGAGTTGGCCACCAGGACGTCCAGGCCACGGCCGCGCTCGGCCACCAGGCGGTAGAGCTCGTCGAGGTCGGCCACGTTCGCGGAGTCCGCCCGCACCGCCGTCACGCTGCCGCCGATCTCGGCGACCGCGTCGTCGAGGGCCTCCTTGCGCCGGCCCGTGATGAACACGTGCGCGCCTTCGGCCGCGAACCGCTTCGCGATGGCGAGCCCGATACCGGTGCTGCCGCCGGTCACGACCGCGGTCTTGTTCTCCAGGTTCACGATGCCCTCCAAGTTCTTGACTATCTCGTCCAGAACGTACGCGGTTCTGGACGGGATAGTCAAGAATGGGTAGCCTGATCCCATGGCGAGACCCCGGAGCTTCGACGAGGCAGCGGTTCTGCGCGCGGCCAGGGACCAGTTCTGGGAGCACGGTTACGCGGGCACGAAGGTCGACGACATCGCCGCCGTGACCGGCCTCGGCAAGGGCAGCCTCTACGGCGCCTTCGGCGACAAGCACGCGCTCTACCTGCGCGTCTACGACTACTACTGCACCGAATCGACCGACGGCGTGCGGCACCAGCTCGAAGGCCCCGACGACACGGCCTACCGGCGGCTCGGCGACCACGTCCGGGCGATCGCCGAGTCGGTCGCCGCCGACCGGGAGCGCCGGGGCTGCCTGATCGCGAAGGGCGCGGCCGAATGCGCCGAGCACGACGAGGCGGTCGCCACGCGGACCCGGCGAGCCTTCCGCGACCTGCAGGACCACCTGACGGCCTGCATCGCGGGCGCCCAGCGCGCGGGCGACCTCGACGCCGGCCAGGACCCCGCCCACCTGGCCGGGCTCGTGCTCGCGGTCCTGCGCGGCCTCGAGGCGCTGGGCAAGGGCGGTGTCGAGCCGGACGAGATCCGCGCGATCGCCGAGACCGCGCTCGCCGTACTGCCGAAGCCGTGAAGCACTGACCTGTTGGGCCAACCGGTCTCAAGTTCTTGACGGACCGCCTGGTTTGTGACGAAGATCTCGGGCACCCGCCGAAAGGCCGTTTTCGCATCGTGGAAACGGAGGTCGCCGTGTTCATGCAGGCCGCGTTCGTCCAGGATCTGACTCCGCTCGGCTCGCTGGGCCTGTCCGCGCTCGTGGCCGTGCTGCCGCTCGCCACCGTCCTCGTGCTGCTCGGGGCCGTCCGGATGCGAGCCCACCACGCCGCTCTCATCGGGCTGCTCGTCGCACTCGTCGTCGGGGTGGCCGCGTACGGGATGCCGGTCGTGCAGGCCGTCTCCGGGGCGCTGCAGGGCGCCGCGTTCGGGTTGTGGCCGATCATGTGGATCGTCGTCAACGCCCTCTGGATCTACCGGCTCACCGTGCGGACCGGGCACTTCGACGTCCTGCGCCGCTCGTTCGGGCGCATCTCCGACGACCCGCGCATCCAGGCGCTGATCATCGCCTTCTGCTTCGGCGCGCTCATGGAGGCGCTCGCCGGGTTCGGCGCGCCGGTGGCGATCAGCGCCGTGATGCTCGTGGCCGTCGGGTTCCACCCGGTCAAGGCCGCCGTCGTCGCGCTGGTCGCCAACACCGCGCCGGTCGCGTTCGGCGCCATGGGCACCCCGGTCGTCACCCTCGCCCAGGTCACCGGCCTGCCGCTGCAGGAAGTGTCGTCGATCGTCGGGCGCCAGACGCCGCTGCTCGCGCTGGTCGTCCCCCTGCTGCTGGTGATCATCGTCGACGGGAAGCGGGGCCTCAAGGACACCTGGCTGCCCGCGCTCGTCTGCGGTGTCGCGTTCGGGCTCGTGCAGTTCCTGGCCTCGAACTACGTGTCACCGCAGCTGGCCGACATCGGGGCGGCGCTGGCCGGCGCGGCCGCGCTGGTCGCCCTCCCCCAGACCCGGCGCCCGGTGCCCGAAGCCGTCCGGATCGGTACCGGCGGGACGGCGACGGCCGAAGCGCCGCCGGAAGACGCGCGCGGCGACGTCGTCAAGGCCTACCTGCCGTACCTGCTCATCATCGTGATCTTCTCGATCGCCGTGCTGCCGCCGGTCAAGCGGCTGCTGGACAAGGCGACCTGGAAGTTCCACTGGCCCGGGCTGAACGTCGCCGCGCCGAACGGGAAACCGGTGTCCGGCAACACGTTTTCGCTGCCGTTCCTCAACACCGGCGGCACGCTGGTGCTGCTGGCCGGCGTCATCACCGCGGCGCTGCTGGCGGTGAAGGCGGGCGACACCGCGCAGGAATGGCTGGCCACGGTCAAGGAGCTGCGGTTCGCGATCCTCACCGTCACCGGCGTGCTCGCGCTGGCCTACGTGATGAACCTGTCCGGCCAGACCTCCACGATCGGCACGTTCATCGCCGCCGCGGGGGCCGGGCTGGCGTTCCTCTCACCGGTGCTGGGCTGGTTCGGCGTCGCCGTCTCGGGGTCCGACACCTCGGCCAACGCGCTGTTCGGCGCCCTGCAGGTGACGGCGGCGCACCAGACGGGCCTGCCCGCGGACCTGCTGGCCGCGGCGAACAGCTCCGGCGGTGTCCTCGGCAAGATGGTGTCGCCGCAGAACCTCACCATCGCCTGCGTGGCGGCGAACCTGCCCGGCGAGGAGGGGAAACTGCTGCGGAAGGTGCTGCCGTGGAGCATCGGGCTGCTGCTCGCGATGTGCCTGATCGTGTGGGGTCAGAGCACCGCGGCGCTCAGCTGGATGCTGCCGTGACCCCGGGCCGGGCGGCGACGCGCTGGGCGGAGCGGTTCCAGCTCCACCAGCCGTGCACGACGAGCCCGGCGAACACGATGTAGATCGCGGCGGAGAAGTAGAGCCCGGACGAGATCTGCAGCGGGACGCCGATCGCGTCGACGGCCAGCCAGACCAGCCAGAATTCGACGAGCCCGAGTCCCTGCGCCCCGAAGGCCACGAGCGTGCCGACGAAGATGGCGGCGTCCGGCCAGGGGGCCCAGGACGCGTGGAGGGCGTCGAGGACCAGCGCCATCACGGTGGTGCCGACGACGAAGGCGCCGGCCATCGCCAGCCGTTCGGCGAGCCGGCCCTTGCGGACGACGACGCCGAACACCGGGTCCTGGCGGCGCGTCCAGGCCCACCAGCCGTAGACGGAGATGGCCAGGATGGCGACCTGCCGCGCGGCGAGCCCGCCGAGGTGCGCGGAGACGTAGACGGCGAACAGCAGCACGGTGGCGCCGACCTGCACGGGCCACGTCCACAGGGTGCGACGCTGCGCGAGGAACACGACGGCGAGCGCGAACACCTGCCCGGCGAGCTCCGCGATCGAAATCCACTGGCCGAGCACGGTGATCCCGTGGTGCAGCAGGAAGTCCACATCACGCCCCTTTCGTCCTACCGCTCCCAACATGCTCCGGGCGAGGCGAATTCCCTAGGGAGTGTGAGGGGTGGAACATCCCACGGTCTGGACAGCGCCGACGTGGAGCGTGCCGCCGCGGACGACGCGGGCGTGCACGCCCAGCGTCATGCCGTTCGCGCCGGTGATCGTCTTCAGCAGACCGGGCGCGGCGGGGAGCTCGTCCCACGGCAGGTCGACCATCACGCAGCGGACGGCTTTGCGCAGGATTTCCAGCTCGACCGCGCCGATCCGGATGCGTTCCCCCAGCCAGGCCTCTTCGGCCAGCTCCGGCGCGGGGCCGGTGTCGAGCAGGATGTTGGGTCGCAGCCGCCGTGCGTCGATCGCGGTCCCGGGCGCCCGCTCGGCGAGCCAGGCCAGCGACGACGTCGTCACCAGGTGGACGGCGGCCTCGTCGTGGTGCGGGATGGCGGCTTCCCGGACCAGTTCGACGCCGGGACGACCCAGGGCGGCCGCGATTTCTTCGTGGACGGCGTCCCCGCGGACCGCACGCCCGCCGGGCGGGGTCACCACCGGAACGGCACCGTCGTACCGCGCGGCGAAGGTGTTCAGGCCGGGCATCCGCCGGAAGCGGCGGGTGTTCTTCCCGCTGCCGAACTTGCCGTCGGGATCCCGGACGGCGTACCGGCGATCGCCGGCGAAGCCGCGTTCCTCGACTTCGGCGGCGACCAGCCGCTCGCCGGCCATCGACTTCACCGGATAGCGCCACAGCGCCGAGACAACCCCCATGGCCGCAGTGTAGGGCGCGGGCCCGGCGGCTTCCCCGACCGCCGGGCCCGTGCCACTCCCCTCGCCTCAGCCCTGCGGGCGCGGGGTGCCGACCGGCGACGTCGGGGTGCTGTCCACGCCGACCGTTGCGCGCGGGGCCGCCGGGCCGGTGCCCATCTCGCCCGTGCGCTGCGCCGGGGTCTCCAGCTGGTGCTCCATGTTCGCCATCCAGCCGCGCCAGCGGTCCTGGGCCGGCTTGATCAGGCCGCCGCCGAAGCCGACCACGATCACGCCGCCGATCGTCGCCAGGACCGCGATCAGCAGCGGGCCGGTGATCGCCGTCGCGATGTTCACCTGGCCGAGCGCGGCGATGATGCCGAACGCCATGATCAGCCAGTAGGCGCCCAGCGAAAGCGGGCGCGCCGCCCCGCGGCCGGACAGCGCGGACGCGACGACGTCCCGCACCACCTTCGCGATCGCCGCGGCCACCACGACGAGCACCAGCGCCACCACGATCCGCGGCAGGAACGCGATGATGTCGTTGAGCAGCTGGCTCACCGGGTTGGTCGGCCCGAACACGCCGAACGCCAGCTGCAGCGCGATCAGCAGAATGAAGTAGTAGACCAATTTGACGAGGATCCCGGTCGCGTCGATCTTCTGCTGGCCGATCTTTCCGCTCAGCCCGGTCCGCTCGACGAGTTTCCCGAAACCGGCTTTCCCGAGCACCAGCGCCAGCCCTTTCGAGACGGCTTTCGCGATCAGCCAGCCGATCAGCAGGATGATCAGGAATCCCACGAGTTTCGGGACGAACGTGGCCACCATGGCCCACGCCTGCCCGAGCCCGTCCCTCAGTTGCTCGCCCATACCGACTCCCTCCACGGATTTGCACCGGATCGTCGATCAAGTACCCAGGGTCGGCAACTCGTGCGCCCCACGATCGAGTGAGACGACTGGCGCGCGAAGATCACCCGTGGCCATACTGGTTCTACCGGTGGGGACCGGGGAGACGAGGCCGTCCGGCGCAGCGTAAACCGCAGGCGCCGGGCGGCCTCGAGCATTACCGGGCAAATCCGGCCCGGGGGGGTGCCGGGGCCGGATCAGGGAAACGTCAGGCGGCGCGCAGGGCGTCGCGGAGTTTCACCTTTGCGCCGGTACGCATCACGGCGTTCCGGTAGATCCGCGCGGCCAGCCAGATCAATCCCGGAATCAACAGCACCACCAGCCCCACCGACACCACGGCTTCCCAAACGGGCACCCCGCCCATCGCGAGCCGCATCGGCATCAACGTCGGCGAGAACACCGGAATCACCGAAAGCACTTCGACGAACGTGTTGCCCGGATCCGAGGGCAGCACGGAAATGCCGATCACGTACCCGGCGATCACGAACATCAGGGCCGGCATCGTCGCGCCGCCGACGTCCTCCTGGCGCGAAACCAGCGCCCCGAGCGCGGCGAACACGATCGAGTACATGAAGAACCCGAGCAGGTACCACACGACCAGCCAGACCACGGTGCCCACGGCCGCCGAGACGGAAATGGTGAGCACGTCCGTGGCCAGCCCGGTGACGACCCCGCCGACGCCGATCACGACCATCTGGATCAGCCCGACCACGCCGATGCCGAGCACCTTCCCGGCCATCAGCTGCCACGGCTTGATCGTCGACAGCAGCAGCTCGACCACCCGCGACGTCTTCTCCTCGACGACGCCCTGCGCGACCGTCTGGCCGTTGATCATCAACGACAGGTAGATCAGGATGCCGGCGATGATGCCCAGCACGAGCTGCTGGCCGTTGTAGTCGTACGGCTCCTCCAGCGGCGGGTCCTCGACGAACTTCGCGGCCGCGATCGCGGCCTGGAACTGCGCCGGGTTCCCGCCCAGCGCCGTGATCTGCTGGTTGATCGCCACCTGCTGGGACAGCACCTGCAGGACGTTGGCGAGCTTGCCGTCGAGGTCCTTCTTCACCTGGACGTGCACGCTCTTGCCGTCGCCGGTGAGCAGCGCGTCGAGCGAGCCGTCGGCCAGCTTCGCGCGCCCGGCGGCCTCGTCGGGGATCTCCGTGGTTTCGATGTTCTCGTCGAGGGTCTTCCCGACCGTTTTCAACGGCCCCGAGAAGGCGGCGGTCGCGGTGGTGAAACCGACCTTCGCATCGGCGCCACCGCCGCCGGCGATCAGCTTGATCAGCACGATGCCGACCACGATCAGCAGCAGCATGATCACGGTGCTGACGCGGAACGCCTTCGACTTCACGCGGGTGCTGATCTCGCGGGAGGCGACCAGGCCCACCGCCGCCGTGGGGCTCATCCGGACGTCCGGAGCCGGGGTGCTCATGCGGGAACCTTTTCGGTCGTGACGACGGAGCGGAACAGTTCGGTCAGCGACGGCTGCTCGCGGGCGAACTCGCGGACCGGCCCGGTGGCCAGCGCCGCCTTGAGCACGGCCTGGTCGTCGGCGCCCTCGCCCAGCTCGAGCTCGGTCACCGAGCCCGTCCGGCCGAGCACCTTCACGCCGGGCAGGCCGTCGGCCCACCCGTCGGCGGCCTCGGGGACGTCGACCCGCAGCCGCACCGCGCCACCGGCGCGCAGCTCGTCGACCGTGCCCCTGGCGACCATCTGTCCACTGCGGACGATCCCGACGCGGTCGCAGAGCCGTTCCACCAGATCGAGCTGGTGGCTGGAGAACACGACCGGCACCCCCTCGGCCGCCTTCTCCTTGAGCACCTGGCTCATCACGTCGACCGCGACCGGGTCGAGGCCGGAGAACGGCTCGTCGAGCACCAGGATCCGCGGCTCGTGCACCAGCGCCGCGGCCAGCTGGACGCGCTGCTGGTTGCCGAGGGACAGCTTCTGCACCTCGTCGTCGCGGCGGCCGGCGACGCCCAGCCGTTCGGTCCACCGTTCCGCCGACGCTCGCGCGTCGGCCGCGGGCATGCCGTGCAGCCGCGCCAGGTACGTCAGCTGCTCGGCCACCTTCATCTTCGGGTAGAGCCCGCGTTCTTCGGGCATGTAGCCGATGTGGCGGCGCGTTTCGTGCGTCACCGGCACGCCGTCGTAACGGACTTCGCCGGCGTCGGCGGACAGCACCCCGAGCGCGATCCGCATGGTCGTGGTCTTGCCGGCGCCGTTGCTGCCGACGAAGCCGAACAGTTCGCCCGGCCGGACGTCGAACGTCATTTCCCGCAGGGCGACCACGTCGCCGTAGCGTTTGGACACCCCATCGATTTCCAAACCGGTCATTCCGGTTCCCCCCTTCCTGTGTGGCCTCGATCCTAGGCAGTGCGTACACGCCCCGCCTACCCTCGCGCGTTGCCGCGAGGGGCTACCAAAGTTGCGGGCACGTAGGATCGCCTCGCCATGGATGGAACCACCGCCCCGCGCCAGGTGCCGAAGCACCACGGACTGTCCGCGAAGACGCTCCGGCGGCTGGAGCACGCGTCCGGCAGCCTGGCGAGCGCGAGCATCGCGGTGATGGAGCGGCGGCTGCCCTGGTTCGCCCGGCTGCCCGCCGACCAGCGCGCGAGCGTCCTGCTGATCACCCAGGCCGGGGCCGCCGGCTTCGTCGACTGGCTGCGGGACGCCAAGGAGGCCCTGAAGCTCACCACCGAAGCGTTCCGCGACGCACCGGCCGAGCTGTCGCGGTGGATCAGCCTGCGCCAGGCGGTCGGCATGGTGCGCCTGGCCATCGAGGTGTTCGAGGAGCAGCTTCCCGATTTCGCCGCGAACGAAGCGGAACGCGCCGCTTTGATCGAAGGAATCCTGCGCTACGGCCGGGAAATCGCCTTCGCGGCGGCGAATTCCTACGCCGCCGCGGCGGAAGCGCGCGGTGCCTGGGACGCCCGGCTGGAGGCGCTGGTCGTCGACGGCATCGTCCGCGGCGACGCCGAGGAGTCGGTGCTCTCGCGGGCCACGGCGCTCGGGTGGGACCCGTCGGCGGCGGCGACCGTCCTGGTCGGCAACCCGCCGTCGGAGGATCCGCCGACGGTGGTGTTCGAGGTCCGCAGCCGCGCGGCCCGCGTCGGGCGCCCGGTGCTGCTGTCGGTGCAGGGGTCCCGGCTGGTGGTCGTGGTCGGCGGCCCGACCGACGGCGGGGTGAAGGAACGGGAGATCCTGACCCGGATGTCGGTGGCGTTCGCCGAGGGCCCGGTGGTCGCCGGCCCGACGGTGCCGACGCTGGCGGAGGCCCACCACAGCGCGACGGAGGCGTTGTCGGGGCTGCGCGCGGTGGTCGGCTGGCCGGGCGCGCCCCGGCCGGTGCGGTCGGCGGACCTGCTCCCCGAGCGCGCGCTGTCGGGCGACGCGGAGGCCGAGCGCATGCTGGTGGACACGATCGCGCGCCCGCTCGAAGAGGCCGGGCCGACGCTGCAGCGCACGGTGGAGGCGTACCTGGAGAGCGGCGGCGTGCTGGAGACGTGCGCGAAAACGCTGTTCGTCCACCCGAACACGGTCCGCTACCGGCTGCGGAAGGCCGCGGACCTCACGGGCTGCCAGGCGACCGACCCGCGCGACGCCCTGGTGCTGCGGATCGCCTTGACCGTCGGACGGCTGGCGAGGGCCCGCGGACTTTGGTGACGCCGCGGATGTCGAGACCGCCGTGCCGGCTCCGTCCCCGGGGCACGAGCGGCCACCGGGGCCGCGTGGCGGAGGAGCAACCATGACGATCCAGCGGATGGACAACGTCGGCGTCGTCGTCGACGACCTCGCGGCGGTGACCGCGTTCTTCGTCGCTCTCGGCCTGGAGCTCGAGGGCGAGGCCACGGTCGGCGGACCGGAGGTGGACGTCCTCGTGGGGCTCGAGGGCGTGCGGTGCGACATGGCCGTGGTGCGGACCCCGGACGGCCACGGGCGGCTCGAGCTGATGAAGTTCCACGCGCCGGCGGCCCCCGCCGCCGCCGAGCGGGACGCGCCGGTCAACGCGTTCGGTCTCCGCCGCATCATGTTCGCCGTCGAGGACATCGAGGCCGTCGTGGCCCGGGTGCGCCCGCACGGCACCGAACCCGTGGGCGAGCTGGTGCGGTACGGGGACGACTATCGGCTCTGCTACCTCCGCGGCCCCGAGGGCATCATCGTCGCGCTGGCCGAGAAGCTCCGCTGAAACCCCCGTCCCCCGCGAAAGGATTCCACCATGGCCGTCGCCGACGACCTCGACCGCGCCACCGACTCCCAGTGGGACTGGGTCGCCGAGCAGACCCGCACGTACCTCGACTCGGGCGGCACCGTCGGCCACGAGTCGAACGGCCTGCACACCCTCATCCTCGCCACGACCGGCCGGCGGACCGGCGTGCCCCGGCGCACCTGCCTGATCTACGGGACCTCGGGGGACGACTTCGTCGTCGTCGCGTCCAAGGCCGGTGCCGACGACGACCCGGCGTGGTTCAAGAACCTCGTGGCGGAGCCGAGCGTCGGGGTCCAGGCCGGCACCCGCCGGTTCACCGCCCGCGCCCGGGTCGCGACCCCGGCCGAGCGCGCGGACCTCTGGCCGCGGATGGCGGCCGTCTTCCCGCTCTACGACGAGTACGCGCAGAAGACCGATCGCGTCATCCCGATCGTCCTGCTCACCCCGCAGGACTGAGTCTTCCGGAGACGGGCGTCACGTGATGGACTTAACAGCGAAAGGTGATTGAACCCGACAAGGCATCCGGGTTACGCGCGAGCTTCTGCGGTGCATCTTTGGAGGTTTCCGACAAAGACGCCGCACAGACACTGTGAGCGTCGGCATCCCGGGAAACACCCTTCACCGTGTTGTCTTGAAGGGTGACAGCAGCAGTCCTCGCTCCCGGCCAAGGGGCCCAGGCCCCCGGTATGTTCACGCCCTGGCTCGACCTCGACGGCGCGCGCGAGCGCGTCGCCCAGTGGTCCGAGCGCGCCGGGCTCGACCTGCTCCGCCTCGGCACCGAGGCGGACGCCGACGAGATCCAGGACACCGCGGTCGCCCAGCCGCTGATCGTCGCGCTGTCGCTGCTCACCTTCGAGCACCTCCAGGCCACCGCCCCGGTGCCCGCGGACGCGCCGGTCGCCGGCCACTCCGTCGGCGAGCTCGCGGCCGCCGCGATCGCCGGGGTGCTCCGGCCGGAGGACGCCGTCGCGCTCGCCGCCGTCCGCGGTGCCGAAATGGCGAAGGCGTGCGCGCTGGAACCGACGTCGATGGCCGCGGTCATGCTCGGGGACCCCGAGCAGGTCGTCGCGTGGCTCGAAGAGCAGGGCCTGACCGCGGCGAACCGCAACGGCGCGGGGCAGATCGTCGCCTCCGGTGCCGCCGACACGATCGCGAAGATCGTCGCCGAGCCCCTCGAAGGCACGAAGATCCGCGCCCTCAAGGTCGCCGGCGCGTTCCACACCAGCTACATGGCGCCCGCCGAAGAGGCGATGCGCGCCCACGCCGCCGAGCTGACCCCGGCCGACCCGGTCCGCCCGCTGCTGTCCAACGCGGACGGTGCCGTCGTCGCCAGCGGGGCCGAGTACCTCGCGCGGCTGGTCTCCCAGGTCACCCGCCCGGTCCGCTGGGACCTGACGATGGACGGCCTGGTCTCCCTCGGCGTCACCCGCACGATCGAACTCGCGCCCGCGGGCACCCTGACCGGCCTGGTCAAGCGGCAGCTCAAGGGCGTCGTCACCACTATCACCGCGCTGAAGACGCCGGCCGAGCTGGCGGCGCTGCGCCAGGAGGACGCCTCGTGACCGACCGACCCGCCCTGAGCCTCAACACCGGCTCCCGCGGCAGCCGCGTGCTGGGCGTCGGCAGCTACCAGCCCGCGAAGATCGTCACCAACGACGACCTGTCGCAGACCATGGAAACCAACGACGAGTGGATCCAGTCGCGGGTGGGGATCGTCGAGCGCCGGTTCGCCGAGAAGGACGAGCTGCTCACCGACATGGCTGTCGCCGCCGGCACCGCCGCGCTGGCCGACGCCGGCGTCGACCCGTCCGAAGTGGACACGGTGATCCTGCCGAACTGCACCATGCCGACGCTGATCCCGAACGCCGCCGCCCAGGTCGCGGCGCGGATCGGCATCCCCAGCCCCGGCGCGTTCGACCTCAACGCCGCGTGCGCCGGGTTCTGCTACGGCCTCGGCGTCGCCTCCGACCTGGTCCGGGCGGGCTCGGCGAAGAAGGTCCTGGTCATCGGGGCCGAGAAGCTCACCGACTCGGTCGACCCGGCCGACCGGGCCAACGCGATCATCTTCGCCGACGGCGCGGGCGCCGCGGTCGTCGGCCCGTCCGACGAGCCGGAGATCGGCCCGGTGTCGTGGGGCAGCGCGGGCGACCTGGTCGATCTCATCTACATGCGCGACGACAAGTACATCTACCAGGAGGGCCAGTCGGTCTTCCGGTGGGCGACCACGAAGATCGCGCCGATCGCGATGCAGGCGCTCGAGGCCGCCGGGCTCAAGCCGTCCGATGTGGACGTGCTGATCCCGCACCAGGCGAACCTGCGCATCGTCGAGGCGATCGCGAAGAAGCTGCGGGCCAACGGCGCCCGCGACGACATGGTCGTCGCCGACGACATCAAGTACTCCGGCAACACCTCGTCGGCGTCCATCCCCCTCGCGCTGGACCACATGCGCAAGGCCGGGACGGCGAAGTCCGGCGACGTGGTGCTGGCGGTCGGGTTCGGCGCGGGCCTGTCCTACGCCGGGCAGGCGTTCATCTGCCCCTGATCACCGTTACGCTCCCCGCGGGCATTCGCCCGAGGGAAACAGACCCCCAGTAAGACCGAGAAGGGAACACCCCCATGGCTGACAACGCTGAGATCCTCGCCGGCCTCGCCGAGATCGTCGAAGAGGTCGCCGGTGTGGCTCAGGACGACGTCACCGCCGAGAAGTCTTTCGTGGACGACCTGGACATCGACTCGCTGTCGATGGTCGAGATCGCCGTGCAGGCCGAGGACAAGTTCGGCGTCAAGATCCCGGACGACGAGCTCGCCAACCTCAAGACCGTGGGCGACGCGGTGAACTACGTGTCGGCCAACTCGAAGTAAGTCCTCTTCCCTCCTTGAGGAGACTCCCATGAGCAACATCGACGTCGTGATCACCGGTCTCGGCGCCACCACACCGCTCGGCGGGGACGTCACGTCCACCTGGGACGGTCTGCTGGCCGGGGCGAGCGGGGTTCGCGCGATCGAGGCCGATTGGGTCGAGGAGCTGCAGCTGCCGGTCAAGATCGGCGGCCAGCTGGCCGTCGATCCCTCGGAGGTCCTCCCGCGGGTGCAGGCCCGCCGGCTGGACCGCTGCGAGCAGGTCGCACTGATCGCCGCCCGCCAGGCGTGGGCCGACGCCGGGTACGCGGAACCGACGGACGACCACACGGACGTCGACCCCGACCGCCTCGGCGTGTCGATCGGCACCGGCGTCGGCGGCCCGGTCACCCTGCTCACCCAGAACGACCTGTTGCACCAGCAGGGTCTCCGCAAGGTGTCGCCGCTGACCGTGCCGATGCTGATGCCGAACGGCCCGGCCGCGCACGTGGGCATCGACCTCAAGGCGCGGGCCGGGGTGCACTCCCCGGCCTCGGCCTGCGCCTCGGGCGCCGAAGGCATCGCCAGCGGGGTGGAGATGATCCGCTCCGGGCGCGCCGACGTCGTGATCGCGGGGGGCGCCGAAGCGTGCATCCACCCGATCACGCTGGCCGGGTTCGCCCAGGCCCGCACGGTGTCCACGCGCAACGACGACCCGGCGAGCGCGTCGCGGCCGTTCGACGCGAGCCGCGACGGCTTCGTCCTCGGCGAGGGCTCCGGCGTGGTCATCCTGGAGCGCGCGGACCTGGCGAAGGCCCGCGGGGCGCGCGTCTACGCGACGATCGCCGGGCACGGCATCACCTCGGACGCCTACCACATCACCGGCAACCACCCCGAGGGCATCGGCCAGATCGCCGCGATGCGCGCGGCGATGAAGATGGCCGGGGTGACCGCCGCGGACATCGGGCACGTGAACGCGCACGCGACGTCCACTGTGGTCGGTGACATCGGCGAGGCCGCGGCGATCCGCAACGCGATCGGGGAACACCCGGTCGTGACGGCGCCGAAGGGCGCGCTCGGCCACCTCGTCGGCGGCGCCGGCGCGGTCGAGGCGATCATCACGATCCTGTCGCTCTACCACGGTCTCGTGCCGGCCACCCTGAACCTGACGGACCTGGACCCGCGGGTGCAGCTGGACGTCGTCGCGGGTGAGCCGCGCAAGGTCGAGCTGACCGCGGCGATCAGCAACTCGTTCGGGTTCGGCGGCCACAACACCGCGCTGCTGTTCACGGTCTGAGCTTTCCGGAACCGAAAGAAGGGGCCCGGCTTCGGCCGGGCCCCTTCTTTCAGTTCAGCACTTTTCGTGTTCGGGCGGGGGCCCGCCGTCGACCGCGGCGGCGATCTTCAGGGCCCTGTTCTCGATGACCATCGGCAGGACGAGCCGCCACTTGATGCACGGCTCGCGGAAGAACACCGGGGCGTCGTCGCGCGCCTGCCGGCTGGTGAACCCGACCAGGACCCGCAGCGAGTTCCCGGCCGAACGCTCGATCCGGTAGACGAGGGCGTCGCTGTCCCTTGTGGTGCGAACCCCCTTCGTCCAGTCGCTCTGCGACTGGCCGGCGGCCCGCTCGTCGGTGACCACGTCGGTCCACAGCGGGTACTGCTTGGTGTTGATGGCCTTGAAGTACTTCTCCAGCACCCGGCGGACGGCGTCGGCCTGTGGGTGCCGCTTCGCGTCGTCGGTCATCCGGACGCCGTCGTCCACCGCGGCCGGCGCTCCGATGCTCGACGACGACGGCGTCGACACCGCGATGGAGGCGTCGTCGGCGGGCTGGTCGGGACGGCGGTAGATTTCGCGCGCGAGCAGGCCGCCACCGACGGTCACGGACAGCACCACGACCACGACGGGCACCAGCCAGCGCTGGCGAGAGCTGGGGGCGGGGGTGGTCACGCGGAAAGCGTACCGGCCCCCGTCCCGGGGCTCAGCCGACCTGGTGCAGCCAGGTCACCGGCGCGCCGTCACCGGCGTGGCGGAAGGGCTCGAGCGCTTCGTCCCAGCTCGCGGCCAAGAGCTCGTCCAGCTTGTGCGCGAGGGACTCCCCGCCGCGGGTCATGCCGACGAGCGCGCGCAGCTGGTCCTCGCCCACCACGATGTCGCCGTTGGCGCTGGTCCGCCCGTGCCACAGGCCGAGGCCGGGCGCGAAGCAGAACCGTTCGCCGTCGACGCCCGCACTGGGCTCTTCGGTCACCTCGAACCGAATCATCGGCCACGCCTTGAGGGCGGACGCCAATTTGGCGCCGGTGCCCGCGGGCGCGCGCCATCCGCATTCGGCGCGAAGCTGACCCGGACTGGCCGGCTGCGCCGTCCACTTCAGGTCAACGCGGGCACCCAGGGTGCCCGAAATGGCCCACTCGACGTGCGGACACACCGCAGACGGCGACGAGTGGACGTACACCACACCTCGGGTGCTGCCACGGGTGCTCACTGCTACCTCCGCTTGTTGCTCGACGAGGGACGTCTTCCCCTACGCCCTACTCCGAGCTGCAGCGCGGCCTCAGTGCGGCTCCCGAATGCCGCCTCCGATGCGTTGTAGCACATTCTGCACCCCAACCGTGCCGTTTGGCCACATGAACACCACAAGTCACCCGCAGCACCACTTTCGGAGGGCAAGCGCCGCGGCGCGCCCGTGTCGCGCGGATCATTGCGCTGGGCGCGCTAGCGTGTTGACCCGGACCGACGAGCAGGGAGGACAGCGGTGCGACTGGTGCGCCTGGAGCGGCAGCAGTCCCGGGTGGCGGACGACATCCGGGCGGCACTGGCGTCCCTGGGCCGCGGGAGCACCGTGATCGGCGGGATCGCCCTGGTGGGCGTGGGCGGGGTGACGGACCGCCCGATCGAGGCGGTGGTCCTGCTCCCCCACGGCGTGATCATCGTGATCGGCGTGGACCTCCCGGACCCGGCCCTGCGCCTGGAGGCCCCGTTGGGCGGCCCCTGGAAGGCGGACGGCTGGCCCCTGGTCGCGGACGACGATTCGGTGAACCCGGCCACGGAAGCGCTGGACATCTCACAGGCTTGCGAAAGGCAAATTGCCGCCCTGGTCCCGGGGACGGCCCCGGTGGGAACGATCATCGCGGTGGGGCCGTACGTGGAGACGGTGGACCAGCCGGCGGCGGACCTGGCGGGCCCGGTCCGGGTACTGCACCCGACCCCGACAACGATGCTGGCGGCAACGGTATCCCTGGCCACGGCGCACCGGCCCCGCTCGGTGGACCAGGTCCGGGCGCTGATCAGAGGGCTGGCGCCGTCGGCACCGGAGTTCACGGACGAGGTCCTGCTGGCCGAGGGCTTCAGCCGCCTGACGGACGATGCGCCTCCGGAGTCCCTTTGGGACGAAGGCCCGCAGCCGCCGGCTGTCGCCGCTGCCTCGGTGGGGGCGGGTACCACCGACTGGCGGACCACGACCCCGGTCGAAGCCGCACCGGAGGCCGCGGTCCCGGATGCTGCGGTCTCGGAGGGCGCGGTCTCGGAGGGCGCGGCCGGACTTTCTGCGGCCGAACTTGCGGACGCTGCTGGTTCACCCGCGGAAGCTGCCGAGGTTCGCCCGTCACCGGCGGAGGTGGAATCGGCCGCCGCGGATCCCTCGGCGCGACCGGTGTTCCCCGGCACCGAGACCACTCCCCCGCCCGCAGAGGCGGAGCCCACCGAGGTACTTCCGTCACCTGCCCAGGCGGAACCGGCCCCTGCGGATCGACCGCTGTTTCCCGGCACCGAGACCACTCCCTCGCCCGCCGAGGCCACCCCGCCGGACGGTCCGGAACCGGCCGAATCCTCCGCTGCCGAGACCGAGCGGACCGAAAACCTCCGCCTTCCGTCGCCGAGCAGCGACCAAACCGCGGCTCTCGGGCGCTCCGCTGCGGCCGAGCAAGCTCCCGAGCACCCGGCGCCGCAGCCCGCAAACGCCAAGCAGGCCAGCGCCCGAACCACCGCACCCGAGCACCCCACCGAAGCCGGCCAAGCACCCGAACCCCCCGCCCCGCGGGCCGCCGCAGCCGAACAAGCTCCCGAGGCTCCAGCACCGCCAGAACCCCCCGCTCCCCGCCCCGCCGCAGCCGAACAAGCCGGCCCGCAACCTGCCGCACCCGAGCCACCCCAGGGCGTTCCTCTTCCCGTGGCCTCGCCGCAGCCGTTCCCCCGGCCGCGGCCGGAACCCGGACCCGCCCGCACTCCACGGACCGTCCGCTGGCTCCCGCTCGGCGCCATCGGTGCCCTCGTTCTGCTCGTCGTCGCCGCCGTCGCCGTGGCCACCACCGGTGATGGCACCGCCGCCGCTCCGGCGCCTCCCCCCGCCAGCTCGAAGTCCCAGCCGCCGCCCAGCACGCCGGTGCGTAGCCTCCAGTTCGCCCTTCGCGCCGCCGGCGGCGATCAGCGATGTGCCTCCCACGCCTTCGGGGACGCCCAGGCCAGCCTGCAGCAGACCAGCTGCTCCGGCGTCAAGCGCGCCAGCTACGCCGCCACCGTCGACGGCCGCGGCGGGGCCGTCACAGTCGGGATCGTCGACTTCCCCGATGCCGCGCAAGCCGCCGCTTTCAAGGCCCTTGCCGACACCCCGGGCGGCGGCGGTGTCCTCGACCTCGCCACCGAGACCGGCCAGTGGGGCGCCACCCCCGTCCCGCGGTTCGAGAACGCCGCCTACGCCAGCAAGCTCGACGGCTCGTCCGTCCGGCTCGTGCAGGCCGTCTGGGCGCCGGGACCGTCCACTCCGGACGATCCCGGCCTGGTCAGGGCCGCCGCGGCCGCCCTCGACCTGCCCGCCCAGTAGCCGTCAGAGCCCGTACGCCTCCAGCAGCCGCAGCCAGACCTCGCTGATCGTCGGGAACGACGGCACCGCGTGCCACAGCCGGTCCAGCGGCACCTCGCCGACGATCGCGATGGTCGCCGAGTGCAGCAGCTCCGAGACGTCCTGGCCGACGAACGTCACGCCCAGGAGCACGTTCCGCTCCGTGTCCACGACCATCCGGGCCTTGCCCGTGTAGCCGTCCGCGTGCAGGGACGAGCCCGCCACCGCGATGTCGATGTCGACGACGCGGTCCGCCGAACCCGGCCGCGCGTCCGCCAGGCCGACCGCCGCCACCTCCGGGTCGGTGAACACCACCTGCGGCACCGCGTGGTGGTCGGCCGTGGCCGTGAACGGGCTCCACGCCGCGGAAGACACCGGTTTGCCGGCGGCCAGCGCCGCCACCGTGTCGCCCGCCGCGCGGGCGCCGTACTTGCCCTGGTGGGTCAGCGGCGCCCGGCCGGTGACGTCGCCGGCCGCGAACAGCCAGTCACCGTCCACTGCGGACACGCGGCCGGTGTCGTCGGTCTCCAGCGGGTGCCCGGGCTCGATCCCGAAGCGCTCGAGCCCGGCGGTCGCGGGACGGCGGCCCGTGGCCACCAGGAACTCGTCGACGACCAGCGTCGAGCCGTCTTTCAGCGTCAACGTCGTCCCGGAGTCCCCGGCCGCGACCTTCGAAACGCCCGAATCCGTGTGCACCTCGACGCCGGCTTCGCGCAACCCCGCCAGCACGAGGTCACCGGCGAACTCGGCGTTGCGCGGCAGCGGCCGCGGGCCGGTGATCACCAGGTGGACCTCCGACCCCAGCGACGCGAACGCCTGCGCCATCTCGACGCCGACCACGCCGCCGCCGAGGACGCCGAGCCGGGGCGGCACCGAAGACGCCGACGTCGCTTCACGCGAACCCCACGGCCGGATCGTGTCGAGCCCGGGGATCGACGGCGTGCTGGGCACGCTGCCGGTGCAGACGATCACCGCGTGCCGGGCGGTCAGCACGCGGTCGCCGCCGACGGTCACCTCCCGCTCCCCGGTGATTTCGCCGTGCCCGCGAACCGGTTCGATGCCCGCGCCGCGTGCCCAGTCGACCTGTCCCGAGTCGTCGCCCTTGCCGGTGAACCAGTCACGGCGCGCGAACACCGCCGCCGGGTCGATCCGGTCGCCGACCGGCACGCCGGGCACGCGCTTCGCGGCGGCGAGGAGATTTCCCGGCCGCAGCAAGGCCTTGCTCGGGATGCAGGCCCAGTAGGAGCACTCGCCGCCGAAGCGTTCGTGCTCGACGAGGGCGACCTTCAGGCCTCCGCGGGCCGCCCGTTCGGCGGCCACCTCCCCCACCGGACCCGCGCCGATCACCACTACGTCAAAAGTCTCTCCAGCCATGGCTTCAGGTCACACCACTACGCGGGATCACGCAAGCCAGCGGCTATCCTCCGTCAGGAAGCTGCAAGTTTTCGGCGGCACCGGGTGCCGTCGGACCCGGTGCTCGCGAACACATCACACGTTCGAGCACGGGAGGTTTGTCGTGGCCAGGAACACGGCTGTGCGGGTGCTGGATGATCTGACCGGTGAGCCCGCGGCGGAGACCGTCGGCTTCGGGCTGGACGGCATCGACTACGACATCGACCTCTCCTTCGCCAACGCGGAGGCGTTGCGCGGGCTCCTGCAGCGGTACGCCGACGCCGGCCGCCGCACCGGTGGCCGCAAGAACCGGCCGCGGATCGTCCCCGGCGCGGAGAAGACCTCGCCGAAGCCGGCCGCCAAGAAGGCCGTGCCCGCCAAAGCGACACCCGTCCCCACCAAGGCCGAGCCCGCCAGAGTGAAGGCCGCCGCACCCAAGCCGGCGCAGACCAGCGCGAAGGCCGAACCGGTGAAGACCACGCGCGCCAAGAAGGCGGCGGAGCCGAAGACCATCACGCGGGCCACCGCGCGCAAGGTGCCGACCGTCACGTTCTCGGCGGCCGAGTAAGTCCACAGTAGACGGCTCAGGCGGCGCGCTGGGCGCCGTCGGCGTGCCAGGCCGGGTAGTGGTAGCGGGTGTGCAGCAACGCCCGCTGCCGCGCCAGCTCGGCCGCCGACGGCGGCCGGGGCACGAACGTCCCGAACAGCTGCGACGCTGCCGCCCGCACCGCCGCCTCGACCGCGCCGAACCCGGGCCGCAGGCCGTGCTCGGCCAGCGACGCCACCGGGCTGCGGTGCGAGTCGAGCGGCCGCGGGTCCGGCGGCGCGCCGGTCAGGTAGCGGCCGACGAGCCCCGCGGCCGTCTCGACCAGCAGCGTCGAGTGGGCCAGCAGGCCGGTCCTGGTGCGGAACACGGCGAACCCGCACAGTTTCGCGTCGCCGACGAACAGCCCGCGGTCGCCGATCCGCGGCACCAGCCCGAGCTGGTCGACGGCGGCGCTCATCACCTGGCCGAGCGCCTCCAGGGGCCGGTCCGCCGGGCCGGGCAGGACCAGGGTCACGTTCAGGTTGCCGGGGTCGTGGAACACCGTGCCACCGCCGCTGGCCCGCCGCAGCACCGGGACGCCGTCGCGGGCGCACTCGTCGGCCCGCACTTCGCGTGCGATCCGCTGCCCGCGCCCCACCACGACGCAAACCGGGTTGCGCCAGAGCCACAGCACGGGTGACTCGGGCGCAACCCGGAGGAGCGCTTCGTCGAAAGCGAGATTCTCGGCCGGATCCGTGAACGCCGCACGCACATCCGACCCGGTCGTCATAGCGCCTTGAGTTCCTCCACGATCTCGCCCACCGACGACTTGGCGTCCCCGAAGAGCATGCTGGTCTTCGGATCGTAGAACAGGTCGTTGTCGATGCCGGCGAAGCCGGAGGCCATCCCGCGTTTCAAGACGATCACGGACCGGCTCTCGTTGACCTTGAGGATCGGCATCCCGTAGATCGGCGAGCTCGGGTCGGTCTGCGCGGCCGGGTTCGTGACGTCGTTCGCGCCGATCACCAGCGCGACGTCGGTCTGGGCGAACTCGGAGTTGATCTCGTCCATCTCCTTGAGCTGCTCGTACGGCACGTCCGCCTCGGCGAGCAGCACGTTCATGTGCCCCGGCATCCGGCCGGCGACCGGGTGGATCGCGTAGGCGACCGTGATGCCCTTCTTCTCCAGCAGCTTCGCCATCTCACGGACGGTGTGCTGCGCCTGCGCCACGGCCATGCCGTAACCCGGCACGACGACGACCTTGCTGGCGTACGCCATCTGGATCGCGGTGTCGGCCGCGCTGGTCGAGCGCACCGGACGGGCTTCCTTCGTCCCGCCGCCGGCCGCGACCGCGGGCCCGCCGCCGAAGCCGCCCGCGACGATCGCCGGGATGGACCGGTTCATCGCCTTGGCCATCAGATTGGTCAGGATCGAGCCGGACGCGCCGACGATCATGCCGGCCACGATCAGCGCCGTGTTGTCCAGCGCCAGGCCCATCGCCGCGGCCGAGAGCCCGGTGAACGCGTTGAGCAGGGAGATCACGACGGGCATGTCCGCGCCACCGATCGGCAGCACCACGGTGAGGCCGAGGATGCCCGCCGCGACCAGCAGCCCGATGATCAGCAGCTCGTTGTCGCCGCCGGCGATGATGAGCACCGCGCAGGCGACCGCGATCAGCAGGAGCAGCGCGTTGACCGGCTGCTGCAGCTTGCCCATGGTGATCGGGCGGCCGCTGATCAGCTCCTGGAGCTTGCCGAAGGCGACGTTCGATCCCCAGAAGGAGATCGACCCGATGATCGCGGCGAACAGCGACGCGATCGCGATGTACGCCGGTTCGTGCGCGTAGCCGCCGGTCGAGTTGAACTCCACCCACGCGATGAGCGCGACCGCGCCGCCGCCGACGCCGTTGAACAGCGCCACCATCTGCGGCATCGCCGTCATCTTGACCTTGCGCGCCGACGGGACGCCGACGACGACGCCGATCCCGACGCCGAGGGCGATGAGCACCCAGTTGCCCATCCCGGGGGTGAGCAGGGTGGCGATGACGGCGATGCCCATGCCGACCGCGGCGATCCAGTTGCCGCGGACCGCGGTGCGCGGGCCGGTCAGGCCCATTAGGCCGTAGATGAAGAGGGCGAACGCGATGATGTAGAGGATCGCGATGAAGTCGGTCACTTCTCGTCCTCCTCACCGGCGACGGGTTTCTTGGCCTTGAACATCGACAGCATCCGGTCGGTGACGAGGAACCCGCCGACGACGTTGATCGTGCCGAAGGCGATGGCGATCACCAGCAGGATCTTGTTGAAGACGCCGTCGACGCCGAGGCCGAGCACGACCAGGCCGCCCAGCAGCACGATGCCGTGGATGGCGTTGGTGCCGGACATCAGCGGCGTGTGCAGCGTGTTGGGCACCTTCGAGATGACGGCGAAGCCGACGAACCCGGCGAGCACCAGCACCGCCAGGTTCTGCACAAGTGGGCTCACGTGGCGCTCCCTTCGCGCCCGGCCACGCAGGCACCGGCGACGATCTCGTCTTCGAAGTTCAGCTCGAGCGCGCCTTCCTTCGTCACGAGCAGCTCCAGCAGCTCGGTGACGTTGCGGGCGTACAACTCGCTGGCGTGCGAAGGCATTTCGGCGGGCAGGTTCAGCGGCGAGGAGATGGTGACGTCGTGCTCCACGACGTCCTCGCCCGGTTTGGTCAGCTCGCAGTTGCCGCCGGTCTCGCCGGCGAGGTCGACGACGACCGACCCGGCGGGCATGCCCTTGACGGCGTCCGCGGTCACGAGCGTCGGCGCCTTGCGGCCCGGCACCAGCGCGGTGGTGATCACGACGTCGAACTTCGTGATGGCCTCGGTGAGCCGCCGCTGCTGTTCCTCGCGCTCCTCGGCCGTCAGCTCGCGGGCGTACCCGCCTTCGCCGACCGCCTCGATGCCGAGGTCGAGGAACTGCGCGCCGAGCGACTTGACCTGCTCGGCGACCTCGGGCCGCACGTCGTAGCCGGTGGTCTGCGCGCCGAGCCGTTTCGCGGTGGCCAGTGCCTGCAGCCCGGCGACGCCGGCGCCGAGCACCAGCACCTTGGCCGGCGGGACGGTGCCGGCCGCGGTGGTGAGCATCGGGAAGAACCGCGGGAGCTTCTGCGCGGCGAGCAGCACCGCGCGGTAGCCGCCGATACTGGCCTGCGACGACAGCGCGTCCATCGCCTGCGCCCGGGAAATCCGCGGGACCGCCTCCATCGCGAAGGCGCGTAATCCCGCTTCTTCGAGCTTCGCGAGCCCGTCCGGGTTGCCGCGCGGATCCAGGAAACCGACGAGCACGGCGCCCCGGCTCAGTTTCGCGACTTCCGCGGGCGAAGGCGGGTTGACCTTCACGACGATCGGCGCGCCCCAGGCGTCGCCGAGTTCGGCGCCCGCTCGGGTGTACGCGTCGTCACTCAGGTGGGCACCGGACCCGGCGCCCGGCTCGACGACGACGCGCAGCCCGCGCTGCACGAGCCGCCCGACGAGCTTGGGCACCATGGCCACCCGCCGCTCCCCGGGGCGTGATTCGGCCACCACACCCACGGTGAGCTGCTGACTCTGTTCGCTGTCCGTCACACGACCTCCTCATCGGCGAGGCACGATCCGAGGGTTGTACCACGCCGGACCGACAGTCCCCAGTGACGTGGGTCGCAAGTCTCGCGGTTGTGCCGGGAAATACGAGTGCCGTGCGGGAAACGTTCAGGTCGTTTTCCAGTGCGGGACGCCGAGCAGGACCAGGCGCAGCCGTTTTTCCGCCGTTCCGGTGATTTTCGCGTCTTCACCTGGGCGGGCTTCCAGCAGTTCGACAATGGTCGTCAGCATCACGGAAACGATCAAGTCGGCCAGCATGTGGAGGTCTTCGGTGCTCCACTCGCGCAGCTTCGGGAACCGGGCGAGGTCGATCGCGAGGTCGCCGGAGAACAGCCGCAGTTCGACGCCGATCGCCTCGGCGAGCGAGCCGCCGGCGTACCGCTCGCGGGTGAGAAACCGGAAATGGTCCTCGTTCGCCCGGACGAACCGGTGCAGCGTCGTCACCGACGCGCTGATCATCCCCTGGTAGGTGTCCGGATCGGTGCGCGCGGAGCGGATCATGCCGCGCAGCGTGTGCGTCGCCTCTTCGACGAGCGCGACGCCGAGGTCTTCCATCGAGGCGAAGTGCCGGTAGAAGGCCGTCGGGACGATGCCTGCGCCCTTCGCGACCTCGCGGAGCGACAGCGTGGCGAACGGGCGATCGGCCAGCAGCTCGAGAGCCGTGTCCAGCAGCGCCTGGCGGGTGCGCAGTTTGCGCTCCTGGCGGCTCACCGGCGTCAGTGGTTCGGACACAGGGTCCAGCGTACGGATGTCCACCGCGTTGCTCACGTCACATCCTCGGGGTCTCGCGTTGACAGGGCGTCCACTCCTGCAGTGCACTGTTGAGTGTACAGCCGTTCACTGTAATCGAGGAGGTTCCCGATGACGGCGCTCATCCCCCGGCGGGTGCGCGGCCTCGCCTCGCTGGCCGAGGCGCTGCTGACGCCGCACGGGATGGACCGGTACCTGGAGCTCGTCGACCCGATGCTGGTCCGCCGCGAGATCCGCGGGCTGGTCACGGCGGTGCGCAAGCAGACGCCCGACAGCGTCACGCTCACGGTGAAGCCCAGCCGCGCGTGGCGCGGCTTCACCGCCGGCCAGTACGTCCGCCTGCAGGTGGAGATCGACGGCGTCCGGCGCACGCGCTGCTATTCGCCGTGCGGTTCGCAGTACGACGGCGAGCTGGAGTTCACGATCAAGGAGCAGGGCCTGGTCTCCGGGCACCTGAACCGCGCGATCGGCGTCGGCTCGGTCGTCAACCTGTCCACTCCGGACGGTGGCTTCACGTTGCCCGCCGAGCGGCCGGACCGCGTCCTGCTGATCGCGGGCGGCAGCGGCATCACGCCGGTGCTCGCGATGGCGCGCACCCTGGTCGCCGAGGGCCACCCGGGCGAGATCGTGTTCGTGCAGTACTCGAACGGCCCGGCCGACGCGCTGTACCGCACCGAACTGGCCGAGCTCGCCGCCCGGCACCCCGGGCTGCGGGTCGTGCACGCCTACACCCATTCGAAGGGTGGCGACCTCAACGGGTTCTTCTCGCCGGAGCACCTGGCGCGGGTCGCCCCCTGGTTCCGCGACGCGGAGACGTTCGTCTGCGGCCCGAAGCCACTGATGGACGCCGTGCGCGAGGAGCTCGGTGAACGCGTGCACACCGAAGAGTTCACGCCGCCGGCGCTGACCTTCGACACCGGGAACGCCGAGGGGCAGGTCCGGTTCAAGCGCAGCGGCCGCGAGTGCGCGAACTCGGGGAAGCCGTTGCTGGAGCAGGCCGAAGAGGCCGGGCTCTCGCCGGAGCACGGCTGCCGGATGGGCATCTGCTTCTCCTGCACCCAGCTCAAGACGGCCGGACGGGTCCGCAACGCGCGCACCGGTGAGGTTTCCGGCGACGACAACGAAGAAATCCAGCTCTGCATCTCCGTCCCGGTCGGGGACGTCGAGATCGACGCTTGAGGAGATTGCCATGACCGGTCTGCAGGACCGCCTGACCCCGGCACAGGTCGAGGAGTTCGGCCGCGAGCTCGACGCGCTGCGGCAGCGGATCGTCGACGACCTGGGCCAGGAGGACGTCGACTACATCCACGACATCATCAAGAAGCAGCGCGGCCTGGAGGTCGCCGGGCGCGCGCTGCTGTTCGCCGGGTTCTTCCCGCCGGCGTGGCTCGCCGGCGTCGGCGCGCTGTCGCTGGCCAAGATCCTCGACAACATGGAGATCGGCCACAACGTCATGCACGGCCAGTACGACTGGACGCGTGACCCGGCGCTGAGCTCGCAGCGGTTCGAGTGGGACACCGTGGCGCCGGCGGAGAACTGGCGGCACTCGCACAACTACATCCACCACACGTACACGAACATCGTCGACAAGGACCGCGATGTCGGCTACGGGATCCTGCGGATGGACACCGCCCAGAAGTGGCATCCCTACTACCTGGGCAACCCGGTGTACGCGACGCTGCTGGCGATCTTCTTCCAGTGGGGCGTCATGCTGCACGACCTCGAGGTCGAGAACGTCGTCAAGGGCGAGCGGTCCTGGGCCGAGAACGTGCCGGTGCTGCGGCGCATCCTGCGGAAGGCTTCGCGGCAGGTCGGCAAGGACTACGTCCTGTTCCCGCTGCTGACCGGCCCCCTGGCGCCGCTGACGTTCCTCGGCAACGCGACGGCGAACCTGACCCGCAACCTCTGGGCGTTCGCGATCATCTTCTGCGGCCACTTCCCGGCCGACGTCGAGAGCTTCACCGAGGAGGAGACGGCTTCGGAGTCGCGCGGGCAGTGGTACCTGCGCCAGATCCTGGGTTCGGCGAACATCACCGGCGGCCCCCTGTTCCACATCCTGAGCGGCAACCTGTCACACCAGATCGAGCACCACCTGTTCCCCGACATCCCGGCGCGCCGGTACCCGCAGATCGCCGGCGAGGTGCGCGCGATCTGCGAGAAGTACGGGCTGCCGTACCACACGGGCCCGCTGCGCAGGCAGCTCTGGTCGGTGGCGAAGAAGATCGCGAAGCTGGCTCTCCCTTCCCCGCCGTCCCCGGCTACCGTGGAACCCGACCGGCAGCTCCGAGCAGCGTGAGGGTGACATGGTGGGTCAGTTCGAACGAGAGAAGGACACCCTGCAGGTGATCACCGAATCAGCGGCAACGCACGTCGGCAACATCGCGAGCATCATCACGGGCGCGATCCGCGACATCGCCCGGGAGACGGGCGACTGGCTCACCGACGTCATCGAGATGCGGGAAGCCGCGCAGCGGGCCCAGGAAGACGACCCGGACGCTCCGTGAGTCTTGGTTCGTGAAGGCCTCCTCGGGAGTTTGCCGAGGAGGCCTTCACGCTTGGCGTCCAGCGTCTCACGCAGCCGCGCCCACTCTCGATATCCTCTCGGGGCGGTTCGCGCCTTCCCTGAACTCCCCCGTCTGCCGCATCCAGAACCCTGCGAACTCGGCGATCAGCACTGCCTCGACGATCAGCGTCAGGTGGGGAATGGGGGAGAACACCAGGAATGCAAGCCAGATGACCAGAGTCACCATCATGGCCCAGAAGACCCAGCCGTAGCGCGCGCCCGAGGTGTCCCAGTAGTTCCACCCCACCACCAGGACCATCCCGGCGAACATCAACACGGCGGCAGACAGGTGCCCGTGTGCCACGAAACCCGGAGGAGACAGCAGAGCCCAAAAGGCCATGATGACCACTACGGCCAGTGTCGCGAGCCGCACCGCAGCGGCCCACCCCGTCGCCTCGCCCCGCTTCCGCTTCACGACGGCCCAGATCCCCGCCACGATGGCGGCAGCGAGCACGGGCGGCAAGGTGGTCCGCACTTCGGCCGTGGTCTGGATTCCTACGAGGTCGCCAACCTGGCAGGTGTTGTCGACCTCGGCGGGAACAAACGCGACGACGAAGGCCATGAAGCCGGAGAAGTCGAGAAGGGCGTTCTCGACGTCGGCTCCCTGATGGATGATGAGGCACGCGCCGATCGCGCACAGCATGCCGACGAACATCGCTTGCGCAGATGTGTAGTAGTACCCGCTGACCGAATCCTGCAGGCACCCGCCATGCGCGAGCAGATGGAGGCCGATCGAGGCGGCGAGCAGCAACACCAGAATGATCAGCATGGAGCGAAGGGTGAAGTAAGTCCCCGTGGCGTAGTCGTTTTCAGGCATGGAAAAACCTCCGGATCAGTACGAACCCCACGCCTGCCACGACCGCGATCAGCGACGGCCAGAAGCAGATGTGTTTCACAACACCGGCCGCACCGGCGGCCGCCAGGGCAGACCGCGCAGGCGCCGGAAACTTGTGCAGCGCAAGAAGAATCCCGAAGTCCTCGACGAGGTCGGCCAACGCCCCGAGCACCGGGACCATCGCCGGGATCGCGTTGCCGAACAACGCGAAGAGAGCTCCGGGCAGGGCCACCACGTAAACCAGCACGAACCCGAGATCGGCGATTTGGAAGTACGCGTGGTGCCGGCGGCCCACCTCGCCGAGCGCCTGCAACGCTGCAGCGCCCTGGTCGGCGCGGAATGCGAACCTCGTATCCAGGACCGGCACTCCTGAAATATTCTTCACGTATGACGCACCGAACGGAATCCGGCGGGAACCCACCAGTAAGTATGCCAGGATGACAAAAAGAATCCAGGCGGCCACCAGAACCCAGCTCGCCGAGGCCAAACGGAAGAAAACTGTCATTGCGGCCGCCTCCGAACTTTTCGACAGCGCGTACAACGGGGTCGCACGAGCTGCCCGGTCCGTTAACCAGGTGATGAAATCGTTGCCGGGAAGCACCCTGCGGTGTTCCGTAACGAAGTCGGGGGAAAACCCCATGGGCAACCCGGCCGCCCCGGGCAACACTGAACCCGTGACCACCCTCGACCCACCCCACCTGCTGCGCCGCGTCTTCGGCCCCCTGGCCACGCGGGACTTCCGGGCCGAGTACCTCTGGCTCTGGCTCGCCGGCCCGCTCACCGTCTTCGCGCTGCTCAGCTTTCTCGTCGTCCTCGTGCTCGGGCTCTGGCTCACCCCCGTCCTGCTCGGCTTCCTCGTCCTCGCCGGGGCCGTCTCCTACGCCCGGGGCCTCGGCGCCGCCCATCGCAGGCTCGCGAAAGCCCTGCTCGGTGTCAGCGTGCCCGCCCCGCGACGGCCCGAACTCAAGCCCGGCCTGTGGAGCTGGGTCAAAGCGCGCGTCGGCGATCCCGCGGGCTGGCGCGCCGCCGGGTACCTGGTGCTCCGCCTTCCGCTCACCTTCGCCGGGTTGCTCACCGTCTTCTCCGCGACGCTCTACGCCTTCGCCGCCACCACCTACTCCTTCCTCTGGTTCCCGCTCGGCGAACGACAGCTGCCCGTCTTCGGCATCCGCGCCGACCACTGGGTCGGCGCGCTGGCCTGGTCGGCGTCCGGGCTGCTCGTGCTGGTCGCGCTGCCGCGGGTGACGCACGCCTTCGTCGCCCTCGACCGGCTGCTGGTCGTCGGGCTGCTCGGCGAACGTGTGCTGTCCGAACGGGTGCGGGACCTCGAAGCGAGCCGCGCGACCGCCGTCGAGGACGCCGCCCTGCGGCTGCGGCGCATCGAACGCGATCTGCACGACGGCGCGCAGGCCCAGCTCGTCGCGCTGGCCATGAAGCTCGGCCTGGCCAAGGACGAACTGGCGGACGTCGACCTCCCGCAGGTCAAACAGCTGGTCACCGCCGCGCACGCCAACGCCAAACAGGCGCTGACCGAACTGCGCGACCTCGCCCGCGGCATCCACCCGGCCGCCCTGGACGCGGGCCTCGACGTCGCCCTCGCCACGCTCGTCGCGACGTCCGGGATCGACGCGCGGGTCGCGGTCGACCTGCCGCGCCGGCCACCGCCCTCGCTGGAGACGATCGTCTACTTCAGCGCCGCCGAACTGCTCACGAACGCCGCAAAACACGGCGGGATGACACTGGTCGAAGTCACCGAGGAGCGGGACGTCCTGCGGTTGCGCGTCCGCGACAGCGGCCACGGCGGCGCGCGGATCGTGCCGGGTGGCGGGCTGGCCGGGGTGGCCGAACGGCTGCGGACGGTCGACGGCGAACTGACCGTCACCAGCCCGCCGGGTGGTCCGACCGAAGTGACCGCGCGGGTGCCGCTGCCCCGCTAGGGTTCGCGGCATGCGGATCGTCATCGCGGAGGACTCCACCATCCTGCGCCAGGGCCTCGTCGAGCTGCTGACCTTCCGCGGCCACGAAGTCGCCGCCGCCGTGAAGGACGCCGAAGCGCTGCGCGAAGCGGTCAACGACCACGCACCTGACGTGTCCATTGTGGACATCAGGATGCCGCCGACGCACACCGACGAAGGCCTGCGGGCGGCGATCGCGCTGCGTCGCGAGCTCCCGGGCTGCGCGATCCTGCTGTTTTCCCAGTACGTCGAGACGAAGTACGCCGCCCAGCTGCTGGCCGACCACGCGGGCGGCGTCGGCTACCTGCTCAAGGACCGCGTGGCCGAGGTCTCGGACTTCCTCGACGCGCTGCGCCGGGTGGCGGACGGCGAAACGGTCCTCGACCCCGAAGTCGTCAGCCAGCTGTTCTCGGCGACCCGCCGGACGGACGCGCTGAGCGGGCTCACCCCGCGGGAACGCGAAGTGCTGGGCCTGATGGCGGAAGGCCGGTCGAACTCCGCGATCGCGGCGGAGCTGTTCCTTTCGCCCGGCTCGGTGGAGAAGTACGTGACGTCGATCTTCGGCAAGCTCGGCCTGCCACCGTCCGAAGGGGACAACCGCCGGGTGCTCGCCGTGCTGCGCTACCTGGATTCCTGAGCGAGCAGCCCGTCGACGAAGGCGCGCAGGCCGGCCCGGTAGGTGTCGCGCGCGGCCAGTTCCGGCCAGCGATCGCCGACGGCGGCGAGGTTCGGGAAGCGGGCGCCGTCGAGCGCGGCGAACACCTGGTCGCGGTAGCGGGGCCGGTCCTCGCCCGCCCGCCGCCCGGCGCGCGCCCGGACCAGGATTTCGCCGAGCGTGTAGTACCAGACGTTCCGGTACAGCTCGACGGCCCGCTCGGGCGAGCACCCGCAGCCCCGTGCGCCACCGACGATCTCCTCGACCATCCACAGCGCCGACTCGCCGAGGAAGTCGTCGGCCGTGAGCACCTCCGCGAGCTCGGGCCGGGCGGCGAGCGCGTCGTGCATCAGGATCGCCGCGGCGACGATGCGCTCCCGCGGATCGTCCGGCAGCCCCGGCCGCGGCAGTTGCCCGGCGTAGTGCTCGAGCAGCTGGACCAGCAGGTCGTCCTTGTCGCGCACGTGGTGGTACAGCGTTGTCGCGCCGACGCCGAGCTCCGCGGCGAGCCGGCGGATCGTGAGCTTCTCGCTGCCGTCCCGGTCGAGGATCGCCCGCGCGGCTTCGAGGATCTGTTCGCGGGACGTCGAGGGCGGCCGCCCCATGCGGCCGGCGGGTCGGGGCACGCCCCCATCATGCCCGCAAGTCGTTCGACAGCTCCGGCCGGCCGGTGCTACTTTCGGAACATGTTCGAAAACTACGACCTGTTCAGCACGGTGATTCAGCTGCAGCCCGGGGGCGTGGCCGAGCCAGGGGACAGCGGCGACGAGCGCCAGTGGACCCTCAGCGCGTTCCACGCCGCCGACGACCGCGCCGTGCACTCGCACGTCTGGGAGCGCCACCCCGGAGGCCACGAAGTCCTCGTCGTCCTGTCCGGATCGCTGCGCGTCCACCTGCGCGACGAAGGCCTGGTGACCACGGTGACGGCCGGGCGGGCGGTCCTCGTCCCGCCCGGCCGCTGGCACCGGCTGAGCGTCGACGAGCCCGGCGACCTGCTGTCGATCACGCCCCGGACCGGCACCGAGCACGAAACGGCCGTGGCGTGAGACGGCCGGTCCTGGTGGTCTGCCTGGCCGTGTTCGGCCTGATGGCGGGCCAGCAGCTGCTCAACCCGATCCTGCCGCCGCTGGCCCGCGAGTTCGGGTTCAGCGAGTTCGCGCTGGGTGCCGTGTGGGCCGTCGGCGGTGCGGGAGTCGTGCTGGCCAGCCCGTTCTGGGGCCGCCGGACCGCGCGCTGGGGACACCGGCCGGTGCTGCTGTTCTCCCTGCTCGGCGCCATGGCGAGCCTGCTCGGGTTCGCCGTCGTCGCCCAGCTCGGCCTGGCGAAAGCCCTGGCCGTGCCGGCGCTGTTCACGGCCGTTCTGCTCACCCGCGGCGTCCTGTTCGGCCTCACCTGGGCCGCGACGCCGGTGACCGCGCAGTCCTACATCGCCGACGTCACCGACGGGCCCGCCGAACGGGTGCGGGGCATGGCCGCTTTCGGTGCGGCCCAAGGCCTCGCGCTCGCCGCCGGTCCCGCGCTGGGCGGCCTGCTGAGCCTCACCGGGAACCTGCTCGTCCCGGTCTACGCCGCCCCGGTCGTCCTGGCCGTGATCGCCGTGGTGATCACGTTCGCGCTGCCGAAACCGCCGAAGCGCGCGACCCGGCCGGTGACGGTGAAGGTCAGCCCGTTCGACCGGCGCCTGTGGCCGTTCCTGACCATCGGCTTCGGCCTGTACCTCGCGTTGGCGATCGTCCTGATGACCGTCGGCTTCCTGGTGCAGGACCGGCTGCACCTGACCACCCAGGACACCGGCCGCGTCACCAGCCTGGTCATGCTGGCCGGCGCCGGGATGATCATCCTCGTCCAGGTGGTCGCCGTCCCGCGGCTGGGCTGGACACCGCTGCGGCTCGTGCGGGTGGGCGCGTCCGTCATGACCGGCGGGATGCTCGTGGTGGCCGTCGGCTCCGGCGGGCTCCTGCTCGGCGCCGGGGTGGCCGCGCTCGGCGCCGGGATGGGGTTCGCGACGCCGGGGTTCATGTCCGCGCCGACCCTGCTCGCCACCCGGGACGAGCAGGGCGCGGTCGCCGGGCTCATGGGGTCGAGCAGCGCGCTGGCGTTCATGGGCGGGCCGCTGCTGGGGACCGGCCTGTACGAGGTCGCTCCCGCCGTCCCCTACTTCGCCGGCGCGGTGCTCCTGGCGGCGTTGACGGCGTTCGCGTTCACCGTGACCGCCGAACCCGCGAAGGAGCCCGTGGCTCCTTAGGCTGGGCCGCATGTACTCCACCGAGATCGAGGTCCGCACCGGCTCCGAAGCCGTCGTCCACGACCTCACCCACGAGGCCGAGGCCTTCCTGCGCGACGCCGACGCCGCCGACGGGCTGCTGCACGTCTGGGTCCCGCACGCCACCGCCGGGCTGGCCATCCTGGAAACCGGCGCCGGCAGCGACGAGGACCTGCTGACCGCGCTCGACGAGCTGCTCCCCCGCGACGGCCGCTGGCGGCACCGGCACGGGAGCCCGGGTCACGGCCGTGACCACGTGCTCCCGGCGCTGGTGCCGCCCTACGCGACGGTCCCGGTGCTCGGCGGCGTCCTGGCGCTCGGCACCTGGCAGTCGATCTGCCTAGTGGACACCAACCTCGACAACCCCGTCCGCAAGGTGCGGTTCAGCCTCCTGGCGGGCTGACCGGCCCGGCCACAGCGCCACCACCAGGCCCCCGGCCAGCAGGGCGCCGAGCACCCACAGCCCGGTCGTCACGTCCGGCGCGTCCGGTACGCCCTGCAGCAGGCTGCGCAGGCCTTCGGCCGAGAACCGGAACGGCGTCCACGACCACAGCAGCGCGCGGTAGGCCGGGTCGAGCACCTCGGGCACCTGCCCGGCCACCGCGGGCGCGACCAGGTACAGCGGCGCGAGAACGGCCATCGCGCGCGGGCCCAGCAGGCGCAGCAGCGCGGCCTGCAGTGCCGCGAAGGCCGTCGCGGCGAGGAAGACGAAGCCGAGGACGTCCGCGGTCAGCGGCAACGTCGAGTCCCACAGCGCGAAGAACCCGGCCACGACCGCCGTGATCAGCACGCCGGCCCCGGTCACCTGCAGGAACCGCGCCCCGGCCCCGATCGGGCGGCCGGTCCGCTTCGCGAGCTGTGTCAGCGCGAGGCCGGCGACGAGCGCGCCGATCCACGCCAGCGCGCTCGCGGCCAGTGGCGCGACCCGCCCCGCGGCCCCCGCCGGGTGCAGGATCTCCTGCTTCGGCGCGCCACCCAGCGCGGTCGCGGCGCCGGTCAGCGCCTGCTGCGCGACCTGGGTGCCGGCCGGGTTGACCGCCCCCGAGGTCACCACGGTCACCACGGTCACGGCCGGCCCCGGCGCGATTTCGAGGACGCCGTAGACCTTCTTGTCTTCCAGGAGCTGCCGCGCTTCGGCCGGGGTCGCGACGGTCCAGGCGAGCTGGCCGCCGCCGTGCGCGGCGATGCGCTGCGCGATCTCCGGCGGGGCGGCGACGGCGACCGGGACGCCGTCGGGCGCGACAGTCGCCTGCGCGCCGAAGGTGAGGAATCCGAGCACCACCGCCACCAGCGCGCCGGCCACGGCGGCGACCGGAGCGAGTACCCCCGCGGGACGGGCCATCACTGCCTCCATTTATTCGTCACTCGTTGAATTAGAACCCAAGGTACGACCCGGCCTCGCGGAAGTCAACGCGTGTTGAATAACGTCCCCGGTAGCCTCGGAGCCGTGACGAAGAAGCGGCTGGTGCTCTGGGACATCGACCACACGCTCGTGGACTTCTCCGAACTGGGCGCGGCCTGGTACGGGACCGCGTTCACCGCCGCGACCGGGGCGACCCTGCGCGTGCACCCGGTGTTCGGGGGCCGCACGGAACGGGCGACGACGACCGACCTGCTCACCGCGAACGGCTTCGAGGCCGCGGAGGAGACGATCCAGGCGCTGTTCAAGGCGCTGGTGGCGGAGTCCGAACGCCACCGGCACACGTTCGCGGAGACGGCCCGCGCGCTGCCGGGGGCGGCGGAGGCGCTGACCGCGTTCGCCGCCGGCGGTGACGTCGTGCAGACGCTCGTCACCGGCAACCTGCCGGAGATCTCGCGGCACAAGCTCGTCCCCTTCGGCCTGGACGAGCACCTCGACCTGGAGATCGGCGGCTACGGGACACTGTCGGTGCACCGCCCGGACCTGGTCCCGCACGCGGTGGGGCTGGCGGCGGCCAAGCACGGCACCGAGTTCGGCGCCGACGCGGTCGTCGTCATCGGCGACACGCCGAACGACGTCCGGGCCGCGGTCGACAACGGCGCGATCTCCGTCGCCGTGGCCACCGGGCACTATTCCGCCGAGGAACTGCGGGCGGAGGGCGCCCACACCGTGCTGCCCGACCTGACCGACACCGAGGCGGTCCGGCGCGCGGTCCTCGGCTGAGCCGCGACCGCCGAAAAGCTTGCCCGGGCCGGGTTTCCGGCCTGCCCTGCGCGCGGGCGTGCGGTCTGCCGATCGGAGCAATATGTGTGATCGGCGTTAGGACGTTCGAGTGGTTGAGACCTTCCCCGCTCGCGACCCGGTGATCAGTGGTCATAAATTCGCGAGGTCTGGCGACATCGTGTCGCCCGGGGTGGAACCGGCAGGTTCCGAGGGGAGATTCACCTTATTATGCGACGGAAATCGTTGCGGCATTTTGTGCTGCGCACGATCACGTTCAGTTCCGTGGCCACACTGATCGCCGCGGTTCCGGCGACCGCGGTGGCCGCCCCGCGGCCCGGTCAGGGCGGCGTGCCGCTGCCGGTGTCGTGGACGCCGCCGGCGCAGGTGAACCGCACGCCGACCGGTGTTCCGGCCGACCAGGTGCCGGCGAGACCGGCGCCGAGATCGGGTGCGTCGGTCCAGTCGGAGGTGTGCGAATCGAGCCAGTCGGGGACCCAGCCGTGGTTCGCGATGGACCGGTACGCGATCTCGGACCGCACGGAACTGCTGGTCAACCGCTACAACGGCAACGCGGTCATCACCGACCGGGCGCTGACGGTCAAGGGCACCGGCTTGAACATGTCGGTCGACGCGGTCTACAACAGCATCACCACCCGCCCCGGAGCGTTCGGGAGGTTCTGGACCGTCTCCGGCGGCCCCGACCTGGAGCTCGACATCTACCCCGCCCCCGACCGGCGGGTGGTGCTCTACGACCCGACCGGGTACTGCGCGGTGTTCACCAGGAACGACGACGGGAGTTTCGCCCCGCCGTCGGGCATGCACGCCACGATGACGAAACTGCCCAACGGCAGCTACGCCGTGACGCAGGACTCCTCGGGTGAAGCCTGGTCGTTCACCGGGGATGGGCGGTTGTTCTCGCAGGCCGACCGCAACGGGCACACGATCACCTACCGCTACAACGCCACCGACGGCACGCTGGCGTCGATCACCGACACCCAGGGCCGGGTCACGACCGCCGCGTACGGCAACGGCCGCATCACCGCGGTCACCGACCCGGCGGGGCTGACGGCCGGTGGCTACGGCTACGACGGCAACGGGCACCTCACGAAGATCACCAACCGGGCCGGCGACAGCATGACGTTCGGGCTGGACGCCGACGGCCGGATCACGACGCTGACCACCACGCTGGGGCGGGTGTACACGCTGTCCTACGACGGCGGCGGCCGGGTGACGCAGGTGAGCGAGCCGAACTTCGGCGGCGTCGCCAGTGTCACCGGGTACGCCTACGACTCCGACACGACCACGGTCACCGACCCGAACGGGCACAAGAGCACCTACACCTTCGACAGCAGTGGGCGGCAGACCAAGGCCACCGACGCGCTCGGGCACTCCCGGGACCAGGCGTGGTCGTCCCACGGTGACGTGAACTCGCTGACCGACGCGACCGGCAACTCGGTCACCTACGACTACGACCCGCTCAACAACCTCAAGGGCGGCAAGCTGCCCACCGGCGCGTCGATGAGCGTCGGCTACACCGACACCGCGCACCCGCACCTGCCCACCCAGGTCGCGGACTTCTCCGGCAACAAGGTGAACAACACCTACGACAAGGCCGGCAACGTCACCGCCGTGCACTCCGACGCGCTCAACGCCGACGTCGCGAAGTACACCTACACCACCGGCCTGGTCGCCACCGCCACCGACGGCAACGGGCACGTCACCAGCTACGGCTACGACAGCGCCGGGAACCTGACCAAGGTCACCCCGCCGCTGCCGCTGAAACCGGCCACCTACACCTACGACTCGCTCTCGCGCGTCGCCAGTGTGACCGACGGCAACGGCGTCAAACTGGTCTACGGCTACGACCGGCTCGACCACGTCATCTCCGTCGCCAAAGCCGACGGCACCGGCCTGGCCGCCTACACCTACGACGAGACCGGCAACCGCACCGTCGCCCGCTACCCCACCGCCACCTTCACCAACAGCTACGAACGGCGCCTGCTCACCCGCGTCGTGCGCACCGCGGGCACCAGCACGCAGACCGCGACCTACCACTACGACCAGGCCGGGAACATCACCGCCGTCGACGACCCCACCGGCTGGATCTACTACGGCTACGACGCGGCGAACCGGCTGACCTCGGTCAAGGACCAGGCGAACACGACCACCACCTACGGCTACGACAACGCCGATCACCGCACCTCGGCCACCCTGCCCGGCGGCAGCACCCAGACCATCGGCATCGACAAAGCCGGCCGCCAGACCGGAATCACCGTCAAGAACTCCGCGGGCACGACGCTGCTGTCGACCAGCTACCGCTACACCAAGGCCGACGGCACCGACACCGGCCAGATCCAGTCCCGCACCGATTCCACCGGCACCGCCGACAACACCTACGACGGCTTCGGCCGCCTCACCAAGGCGGGCAGCCGCACCTACAGCTACGACAACGCCGGCAACATCACCTCCGGCGACGGACGGACCTACACCGTCAACGACGCCGACCAGATGACCAAGATCGACAACATCACGGTCGGCTACGACGGCGCGGGCAACCTCATCACCACGAACCCCGGGGGCGAGGCGCACTACAGCGACACCAACCAGCGGACCTCGGTCACGTCCGGTTCGGGCACGCTGTTCAGCGGGTCTTACGACACCCTCGACCAGACGCAGCCCGCTTCGATCACCGAGCGCGTCGGGTCGAGCGACGTCACGCACGTTTTCACCCGTACCGCGCTGGGTATTTCGCGGACCGTGGACAACGGCGCCGCCACGACCTACGCCCATGACGTCGACGGCAACCTGACCGGGCTGGTCGACGCCGCGGGCAAGCACCACAACGCCATCACCGACTACCAGGGCAGCGTCCTCGCCCTGGTCGACGACACCGGCGCGGTGACCGCCACCTACACCTACACGCCCTACGGGTTCAACACCGGGATCACCGGGCCGGCGGGCTCGGCCAACCGGCTCCGCTGGCTCGGCACCTACCAGCTGGCCAGCAGCGAGTACCTCACCGGCTACCGCCACTACAACCCGGCCTACGCCCGATTCACCCAGCCCGACCCCACCGGCCAGGAGAACAACGCCTACGCCTACAGCCACGGCGATCCGATCAACAACAGTGACCCCAACGGCGACTACAGCTTCGCCGACCTGGGCCAGGACATCGGCAGCTACGCCGGAGGAGCTATGGGAATCGCGCTCGGGGCTGCGATCTGCGCCGGCACCGCGGGAGCTGGTTGCCTGATCGGCGCCGTCAGTGCCGGTGTGATCTTCGGGGGCGTCGGCGGCGGTGCCGGCGCTTTGATCGGAGGAGGCGACTCGGGCAAGGTTCGTGACGGTTTCATCAGTGGCGCAATCGGCGGCGGCTTGGGTGCCCTTGGCGGCGGGGGGTGGAAGCTCGTGAAGAGGTTCATCAGTCGCTGACGAAGTGGAGCCTGCTGGCCCGCCTACCTGCGGGCCAGCAGCTGTTTGCGTTAAGGAGCGTTGTGGCAAAAAGTCCCGAAATGACCGCCAAACAGAAACGTGTCTTGTGGCACTCTCTCCTGGTCTTCGCAATCGCGGTCGCCATGATGTTCTTTGTGATCAGAACACCCACGAACTGGATTGCGGTCGTCATTCTGGCGGCGCTCGGGTTCGTCGCGACCGGCCTGCTGCTTCGTGTTGCGCTACGCCCGCCGTACAACTGATCAACAGTCTGGTCGTTGTGTGCTTCTCGGGGTCTGGACTGCCGGACCCCCACGCGCCTTCGGCCACGCGGCCTGTGGCGCGACCGCCGGCGCTGACTGCCCGGTCGCCGGTGTCGTGGCGGCGCCTTGCTGGGCGCTGCGGGCGGCGGTATCGGCGCAGCCATCGGCGGTGCTCGAGGGTCGGATGTCCGCGATGCACTCATCGACGGCGCGATCTCCGGCGCCACGAAGGCCTCGCCGGCGGCGCGATCGGCCAGGCCTTCCGCTTCCTGAGGAAGTAGGCAGGCAGGGACCGCATCGAGGGAAGGAACAGTGAGCAAGAACAAGAAGAACTGGATCATCGCCGGCACCTTGATCCCGGTGGCGGCCGTCGGCTTCTACTACACTCTCTCGGATCCTCCGATGTGGTGGGTCGGCATCCTGGCTGCCGTGATCGGCCTTGCCCTCATGTTGCTGATGGGATGGATAGCCATCCGCCCCGAGAAATAGCCTGAGGTCGGCCGAGGTGGGTGAAGCTCGAGTCCGGGTTCCACCCACCTCGGCCGGTCATGCTCAGGTCGGCCGCGCTGCCGGGGCCTGACCGATCGCTGACCAGCGCGCATCCTCCTTCGGAGGGGGAAGACCCTCAGCCGAAAGGACGATTCCCCTAGGGGAAATCTCGTTCCCTTGCCCGATGTCCACGGCGGCGGGAACTCGACAGACTCTTCCCCATGACTGACGCAGGGGCGGCGGGCAAGCCCGCCGGAGGGGGCCGCATCCGGAGCACGGTTGCGGTGTTGAGACAGCGGCTGCCGTTCACCAGCGGCGTCACGCTCGCGATGCTGGTGCTGGCTGTCGGGACCGGGGCGCTGTGGAACGCCGCCGAAGACCGCGCGGCCTACCCGTTCGTCGCCTACGGGCTGCCGTCGCTGGAGGCGGGCCGGTGGTGGACGATGCTCACCGGGCCGTTCTTCGCCGTGGTCCCGTTGTACTACCTCCCGATGGTCGGCAGCTTCGCGCTCTTCGCCGGCTTCGCCGAGTGGAAGCTGGGGACGCGGCGCGCGATGGCCGTGACGATCGTCGGCCAGCTCGTCTCGGTGCTCGTCGCGACCCAGTTCCTCGCGCTCTCCCGCAACTCCGGCTGGCTGTGGGCCGAGCGGGTCGCGGGCAGCCTGGACGTCGGGTTCTCCGGCGGCGCGCTCGCCGCGGTGGCGATCGCCAGCGCGACGCTGCGGCCGCCGTGGGCCCTGCGGCTGCGGGCCGGCTTGTGCGTGTACGCCGGGGTGGCGATCATCTACGTCGGCACGCTGGCCGACCTCGTGCACTTCTTCGCGCTGCTGCTGGCGCTCCCGCTCGGCAAGCGCCTGGTGGGCACGCGGCAGGCGGGCGAGGTGGCGACGCCGAACCTGCGGGAATGGCGGGTGCTCGCCGTGGCCGGTCTGCTGCTGCTCACCATCGCCGAGATCGTCATGTTCCTGGTGCCCGGTGACGGCCCGTTCGGCTCCGACGACGGCGTTTCGCTGTCGGCGCCGGAGCTCGTCGTCCTGGTCCTGCTGGTGGTGCCGATGCTGAACGGGCTGCGCAAGGGCAGCCGCGTCGCGTGGCGCTGGGCGGTCGGGCTGTCGGCGTTCGTGACGGTGCAGGGTCTCGCCGTCGCGACGCTCCTCGGGGTGGCCGACATCTTCGGCGGGGACTACGACACCGCCGGCCTGCCGCTGTTCTTCGTGGACAATCTTTTGTGGACGGTCGAGCTGGCCGTGCTGATCGCCGCGCGGCACGCCTTCCGCGTGCCGTCGCGACGCCGGCTGCGGCGCCACGCGCAGGGCCCGGGACCGGCGCTGGCCCGCAGCCTGCTGGGGCGCCACGGCGGCAGCACGCTGTCGTGGATGACGACCTGGCCCCGCAACACCTACTTCGTCCGCGGGGACGGCCGGTCGTACCTCGCCTACCGCCGCCACGCGGGGGTCGCGGTCGCGCTCGGCGACCCGATCGCGCCGGACGGCACCGCGGCCGCCACGGTCACCGAATTCGCCGCGATGTGCGAGAACTCCGGGCTGGTGCCGTGCGTCTTCTCGGTGACGGAGGCCACCGTCGCGGCGACGCGCGAGCTGGGCTGGCAGCACGTCCAGGTGGCCGAGGACAACGTGCTCGACCTCGACGGCCTCGAGTTCCGCGGCAAGGCCTGGCAGGACGTCCGCTCGGCGCTGAACAAGGCGGCCAAGCAGGACATCGAGTTCCGGCTGGTCCGCCTGGCCGATCAGCCCGAGCCGATCCTGGCCCAGGTCCGGGCGCTGTCGGAGGAGTGGATGTCCGGCAAGGCCATGCCGGAGATGGGCTTCACCCTCGGCGGCCTCGACGAGGCGATGGACCCGGCGACCCGGGTCGGCCTGGCGGTCGACGCGGAGGGCACGGTCCACGGCGTGACGTCGTGGCTGCCGGTCCACACGGGCGCGGGCAAGATCGGCGGCTGGACGCTGGACGTCATGCGCCGCAGCGCCCACGGCTTCCGCCCGGTGATGGAGTTCCTGATCGCCTCGGCATGCCTGGCATTCCGCGACGAAGGCGCGCGGTTCGTGTCGCTCTCGGGTGCCCCGCTGGCCCGCAGCAGCTCCGGCCCGGCGCGCCCGGTGGACCGGGTGCTGGAGTCGCTGGGCCGCGTGATGGAGCCGTACTACGGATTCCGTTCCCTGCACGCGTTCAAGGCGAAGTTCCAGCCCCGGCACGTCCCGCTGTACCTGGCTTTCCGCGACGAAGCCGACCTTCCGCGCGTCGGCTTGGCCCTGAGCCGGGCGTACTTGCCGGACGTCCGCCTGCGGCAGCTGGCCAAGCTGGTCAGTAGCTCTCGGGCACGCTGATCCGCTGCGGGAACCGGATCTTCCGCCTGCTGACCACGTTCTGCTCCTTCGGGATCAGCCGGCCGTCGGTCAGGCGGAGCCAGTGGCCGTTCCGCGAGTCGGTGAAGGCGAGCATCACCCCCGGGGTCATGTCCGGGCGCTGCCACTCCTCGCGGATCGGCATCCGCCACTTCCCGGGCGGGAGGATGGCGTAGAGGTATTCGTCGTCCTCGATGTGCGGGCCGCGGTGCAGGGTGGACCCGGTCATCGGCAGGTTGTGCACGAGGTCGAACGAGACGACGACGTGGTTGACCGCCTCGGCGTTCGCGTTCGACACGACCATGTACCCGGCGGCGCCGGAGCCGGGCTCGGCCCGCTCGATCCACGCGGTGACCTTCGCGGCCTGTTCCTGCCGTTCGCGCAGGTCCCGTTCCCGCCGGTCCGCCTGCGCGAGCCGCCCGTCCCGGATGGCGATCCACAACGCCACCACGACGGCGCCGATCGTGCCGATGCCCCCGACCCACTGGCCGGAAGCGCCCCACCAGTCCGGATCCCGCGGCTCGACGAGCCAGATCCAGGCCTTGGCCAGCAGCGGCCCGAAGATCAGGACGAACCCCCCGGTCGCCAGCACGCCGAACGCGAAGGCCCGGATCACCGCGAGCCGTCTCTCCGCATCACCGCTCATGCCCCGCAGCCTGCCGAATTCCGGCGCTCGGCGGAAGCGGACGCGGCAAACCGCGGATCTGTTCGCGAACATCGCGTGGGCGCCGGAGCGCCGACAACCGGGCTCTAGCGGTACGTGGTCGGCGGCGGAGTCGTCGTTCCCCGGTCCGCCACCGGGACGAACCGGTAGCTCCGCACGATCCGCACCAGGTCCTCGCGGATCGAAGGCCCGGACCGGTCGCTGTCCGCGTACGCCACCACCACGCCGGACGTCCCCGAATCCCCGCCGAACGCCAGCGCCGCCACCAGCGCGTGCCGGGCCGCGCACTCCCCCGTCTGCGCCGGGGTCACCTCGGCGACCACGATCCGGGCCGGGATCGCCGTGCCGTCGGCCTTCGTGATCTGCGCGTCCGGGCCCGGGCTCAGCTGGGGTGTCCCGCCGTACGCGGCCGTCGCGAGGTCCGTGGCGGCCTTGCGCGCCGCCGCATCGACGTCGGCCAGGGGTTCCGTGGTGAGGCCCGCGCCACCCAGCGTCGCCTGGCCGCACTTGCCCAGGAACGCACTCGTGGTCAGCCTGATCCCGTCCCAGCCGTGCTGGGTGCCGGCTGCTGGCTGCCAGTTCGGCGGGACGTCGTAGGCGTACGAGCCGTCGCGACCCGCCACGGACTGCCAGCCCGCCACCACCGCCGGCACCGCCGCGCGCGGCGAAGGCGTCGCCACCAGCGGCGCGGGCGGCGGCGAGGACGACGCCGGGTGCTGCTTGCCGACGCCCAGCGCGTTCAGCACGCCGGCGACCAGCGCGATGAACACCAGGCCGAACCACGGCGCCCGCCGCCACTTCAGCGGCTTCGGCTTCGGGCGGATCCGCTTCGGCTGTGCGCGCGGCGCGTCCGCGGGTTCGTAGCCGCCGAACCCGCGAAGCGCCGCGTTGTCCTCGTATCCCGGCGTCGTGTCTGTGGTGTTTTCGGAACGCCGTGAGAACCGGCTCATCAGCCCCGGACGAGCTTGACCAGGTGCTCGACGATCGCGTCGACCGCGATTTCCTCGCGCTCGCCGGTCCGCCGGTCCTTGACCTCGACGACGCCGTTGGCCAGCCCGCGCCCGACGACCAGGATGGTCGGGACGCCGACCAGCTCGGCGTCCGCGAACTTGACACCCGGGGTCGCCTTGCGGTCGTCGAGGATGACCTCGACACCGGCCGCGTCCAGCTCGGCGGCGATCTTCTCGGCGCCGGCCGCGACCGTCTCGTCCTTGCCCGCGATGACGATGTGCACGTCGAACGGCGAGACCACGCGCGGCCAGATCAGGCCGAGGTCGTCGTGGTTCTGCTCGGCGAGCACGCCGACCAGCCGCGAGACGCCGACGCCGTAGGAACCCATGGTGATCCGGATCGGCTTCGAGTCGGGACCGAGCGCGTCGACCTCGAAGGCGTCGGTGTACTTGCGGCCGAGCTGGAAGATGTGCCCGATCTCGATGCCGCGCGCGGCGACCAGGGTGCCCTGCCCGTCCGGCGACGCGTCGCCCTCGCGGACCTCGGCGGCCTCGATCGTGCCGTCCGGGGTGAAGTCGCGGCCGGCCAGCAGGTCGACGACGTGGTGGTCGACCTTGTCGGCCCCGGTGACCCAGGCGGTGCCGGGGGCGATCCGGGGGTCGGCGAGGTAGCGCACGCCGTTGTCCTGCAGCGCCTTCGGGCCGATGTAGCCCTTGACGAGGAACGGGTGCTTCGCGAAGTCGGCCTCGTCGAGCAGCGCGACCTCGGCCGGCTCCAGCGACGCTTCGAGGCGCTTCATGTCCACTTCGCGGTCACCCGGGACGGCGACGCAGACGAGCGTCCATTCGTCCGAGCCCGGCTGACGCGTCTTGAGCATGACGTTCTTCAGCGTGTCCGCGGCGGTGAACGTGCGGCCCAGGCCGGCCTCGTTGAGGAAGCCGACGAGCGTCTCGATGGTCGGCGTGTTCGGCGTGTGGTGCACCTGCGCCTCGGGGCGGCCCTCGATGGGCTGCGCGGCGGGCGCGGGCGTGACGACGGCTTCGACGTTCGCCGCGTACCCGGACTCGGTGCTGCGGACGTAGGTGTCCTCGCCCGTCTCGGCGACCGCGAGGAACTCCTCCGACGCCGAGCCGCCCATGGCGCCCGACGTCGCCTTCACGACGACGTACTCGAGGCCGAGCCGGTCGAACAGCTTCACGTAGGCGTCGCGGTGGGCCTGGTAGGAGCGCGCGAGACCCTCGTCGTCGAGGTCGAAGGAGTAGGAGTCCTTCATGACGAACTCGCGGCCGCGCAGGATGCCGGCGCGGGGACGGGCTTCGTCGCGGTACTTCGTCTGGATTTGGTAAAGCGTGACCGGGTAGTCGCGGTACGAGCTGTACTCGCCCTTGACGGTGAGGGCGAAGAGCTCCTCGTGCGTCGGGCCGAGGAGGTAGTCGGCGCCCTTGCGGTCCTTGAGGCGGAAGAGGCCGTCGCCGTACTCGGTCCAGCGGCCGGTGGCCTCGTAGGGCTCCTTCGGCAGCAGCGCGGGGAACTGGATCTCCTGCGCGCCGATGGCGTTCATTTCCTCGCGCACGACGGCCTCGATGCGGCGCAGCACGCGCAGGCCGAGCGGCAGCCAGGAGTACCCGCCCGGGGCGACCCGGCGGACGTAGCCGGCGCGTACCAGGAGCCGGTGGCTCGGTACCTCGGCGTCCGCCGGATCCTCGCGCAACGTGCGAAGGAACAACGACGAAGTCCTGGTGATCACTGGGGGGCTCCCTGCTCCGGGCGGGTGTGAAAGTCCCGCTCAGGGTAGTCAACCACCCGGCCGAGACTCCAACGGGTTACTCGGCGGCCCGTTTTTGTCGGTGGTGGCCGCTAGCTTCGGGGCATGGCGATCCACATGGGCATGATCACGATCGACTGCGCGGACCCGCAGGGGCTGGCGGAGTTCTGGACGGCGGCGCTGGGCACGACGGTGGCGCAGGACTACGGCGAGTTCGTGATGCTGGCACCGCCACCGGCAGGCGGGCTGGCGGTGGGGCTGCAGCGGGTGCCGGAGGCCCGCGCGGGCAAGAACCGGGTGCACGTGGACTTCGGCGGTGACGACCGCGACGCCGAGGTGAAGCGGCTGGTGGAGCTGGGCGCGAAGGAGGTGGCGGAGCACGAGGTCCCGGGGCTGGCGTGGACGGTGCTGGTGGACCCGGAGGGCAACGAGTTCTGCGTGTCGGCGGGGGTGCACTGAGCGGAGCACGGCGGCGCGTTCCGGGTGAGCGATTTCGCACCATTGAAGAGGAAAACGCGGTACAGGTCTTCACCGTGCAGCCAGGCGAGCGCCCCCGCCGCGCGGCCACGTGACACTTTCCGCACCTTTGATGGATTCCACGACCGGCGAGGCGCACTCCGGCCTTTGCCGTACCGGAAAACGGCTCGCGCACTGCCGCCGGAGAACGGGTGCAGGCTGCATCCGAGCGTCGCCGAGCACGCCCTCGCGCTCAGCCACGCCGTGCGACGGGGGCCTGCTCGGTGGTCCGCACAGCAGGGGCCGGATTCGATGCCTTGCCCGCGGCAACAGCCGCTCCCTCGGCCCCCGCCGCGTGATCGTCCGTTCAGCCCATCCCCTCCACACCCGCCTTTCGGCTACTGGCCACCCGCCAACGCCACCCGCTAGCATCGGCGCGGCCAGGAACGGGGGGGGTCCTTGGTGCGGGGTGACCTCGACATATCCCGTTCACGACGAAATTTCGATTCCCAGGGGGATCCATGCCGCCCGTCAAGGGTGTCTTCACCGTGTCCGGAAAGGCTGGGGTCGCGCTCACGGCCGCCGCGGTGGCCTGCCTTCTCACCGCCGTTCCCGGGTCCGCCGTCACCGGTGGCAGCCCAGCTGCCGAGGGGGCCTACGCCTTCGCCACCAAGCTCGAAGTCGGCGGGGTCCACGGGTGCAGCGGTGCCCTGGTCGCGCCGCAGTGGGTCGTCACCGCCGCGAGCTGCTTCCCCGAAAACGGCACCCAGGCCGGTCCGCCGAAGCTCGCCACCAAGGCCGTCGTCGGGCAGCGGGGCACCGCCGGCACCGAACGCGCCGTCGTCGACCTGCTCTTCCGGACCGACCGCAACGTCGCCCTGGCCAAGCTGGCCGCGCCGGTCACCGGCGTCACTCCCGTCGCCGTCGGCACCGCCGCCCCCGCCCGGAACGAGCTCCTGCGCGTCGCCGGCTACGGCCGGACCGCCACCGAATGGGTGCCCGACAAGCTCCACACCGCCCCGGTCTCCGTGCAGAGCGTCACCGCCACCACCCTCGCCGTCCTCGGCGACCCGGCGACCGCCACCACCTGCCAGGGCGACGCCGGCGGTCCCCTTCTGCGCGAGCACGACGGCACCGTCGAGCTCGCCGGTCTCCACCACTCCTCGTGGCAGGCCGGCTGCCTCGGCTCGAACGAGACGCGCCAGGGCACCGTCGAGACCCGCATCGACGACATCGCCGCCTGGATCGGCCTCCGCCTCCGCGGCGACGCCTACACCGCACTCCCCACCGCCCAGCGCGTGTTCGACACCCGCACCGACACCGGCGGCCACAAGAAGCCCCTCGCCGCGGGCGAATCCGTGTCCGTCACCGTCCCGGGCCTGCCGGCCGGCGCCAGTGCCGTCGCGGTCAGCCTGGTCGGCACCGGCGGCACCTCCAGCACCTTCCTGACCGCCTACGGCGACACCCTGCCCACGACGTCCAACGTCAACATCACCGGCGGCCGCACCGCCGCCGGCATGGCCGTGGTCCCGGTCGGGCCGGACGGCAAGATCAAGGTCCGCAACAACGCCGGCGACATCGAAGTCATCGTCGACTACCTCGGTTACTACAGCGCCTCCGGCGAGTCGACCTACCAGCCGAAAGACCAGCCCGACCTGCTGCTCGACACCCGGACTCCGCTCGGCGGGCACCCGGGCAAGCTGACCCCGGGCGAGGTCGTGACGGTGCCGGTCCGCGGCGTGGCGGGCGTCCCCGCCGACGCCGTCGCCGTGGCGGTCAACCTCACCGGGACCGAAAGCGACTCCGACACCTTCTTCAGCGTCTTCGCCCAAGGCACCCCCGGCCCGTCGACGCTGAACATCGTGCCGAACGAGCACCGCGCGGCCCAGTCGCTCGTGCGGATCGGCGACGACGGCGCCATCCGCATCTTCCTGCACCACGGCCAGAGCCACGTGCTGCTGTCGGTGGTCGGCTCGTTCGTGCCCGGCGACTCGGGCAGCCGGTACGCGGCGCTGAGCACGCCCACCCGCCTGCTCGACACTCGTGTCGGCACGCCGGCGCCGCTCGGCCCGGGCGCGATCCGCACGGTGCCGGTCGGCGGGCTGCCGGCCGGGGCGACCGCCGCGGCGGTGAACTTGACCGGCACGCAGCCGAGCGTCACGACGTTCCTGAGCGCCTGGTCGCACGATCTGCCGTACAGCAACAGCGTCCCCTCGACGGTGAACATCATGGTGGGCGACAACACGTCCAACGCCGCAACGGTCCGGCTCGGTTCGGGGGCGAAGTTCGACGTCCGCAACTCGGACGGCTCGATGGACATGATCGTCGACCTGCAGGGCTACTACACGCGGTAGCGGGTAGAAAGGCGGCATGAGCGCTCGCGTACTGCTGCCGTGGACCGACATCGACGTGCCGGAGGGGCTCGGCGCCGCGTATTACGACGGCGTCGGCGCCCCTCCGGCCGATCTCGGGGACGTCGAGTTCTACGTGCTGCCCTACGACCGCGGGCCGGAGCCGCCGAAGCTGATCGGGGAACTGCCGTCGCTGCGGGTGGTGCAGTCGCTGTCGGCCGGCGTCGAGACGCTCGTGCCGCTGCTGCCCGACGGTGTGAGCCTGGCGAACGGGCGCGGGCTGCACGACCTCAGCGTCGCCGAGCACGCCCTCGCGCTCATCCACTCGGCGCAGCGGGACCTGCCGCGCTGGTTCGCGCAGCAGACGCGCGGCGAGTGGGTCCGCGAACACACGCGGTCGCTGGCCGACAGCCGGGTGCTCCTCGTCGGGTACGGCTCGATCGGGCAGGCCGTCGAACGCCAGCTCGTCGCCGCCGAAGCCGTGGTGACGCGGGTGGCGAGCCGCCCCCGCCCGGCCGAGGACGTCCACGGCGTCGCCGAACTGCCCGCGCTGCTGCCGGAGGCCGACATCGTCGTGCTGATCCTGCCCGACACCCCGGCGACGCGCGGCCTCATCGGCCCCGGCGAGCTCGCCGCCCTGCCCGACGACGCCCTGGTGATCAACGTCGGCCGCGGCACGGCGATCGACACGGACGCGCTCCTCGCCGAGACCCGCACCGGACGCCTCCGCGCCGGTCTCGACGTCGTGGACCCGGAACCACTGCCCGCGGATCATCCACTGTGGACGGTGCCGGGGGTCGTCATCACGCCGCACATCGCGGGCGGGTCGGCGTCGTTCTACCCGCGCGCGAAGAAGCTCGCGGCCGAGCAGCTGCGGAGGTACGCGAAGGGCGAGGAGCTGCTCAACCTCGTAGAGCACTGACGGCGGCGGCCCACGCGGCGCGCGAGACGGTCAGCTCGCCGTGCGCCCGGGCCTTCGTGTCCCGGATGCCGACCGAGCGGTCGAGCTTCACCTCGACGCACTCGGACTGGCCACCGCTGAAGCTCGACTTGCGCCAGGTGACGTTCTCCATGCGGGAGCCTCCCGGGTTATCGTGCGACCTCCCGGAACAGGTCCCGGGTGGCGTCTTCGCTCAACGCCCTGTTCGCCAAGATCTTAGCCTGGCGCCGGTAGTCGCGGACAACATCCTCGTCGTGCAGGAATGCGGTGGCATGGGAGCTCTCCAGGTGCACGATTGGCGGCAGGGAACCGAACTCGTACAGGACGAACGGGCCGATCAGTCCGGGGTGGTAGCCGATGTTCCGCGGCACGATCCGCAGCGAGACATTGGGCAGTGCAGCCACCTCGGTCAGATGATCCATCTGATCGGACATGATGTCGGCACTGCCGATCTGCTCACGGATCGCCATTTCGCCGAGGAATGCGGTCAGCCGGACCGGTTCCGGCTTCACCAGGATCCGCTGGCGCTCCAGCCGCGCCACGAGCATCGCATCGGCCTGCCCCAAGCCGATCTCGGCGTTGCTCAGCACATCGCGGGCATAATCCGGCGTTTGCAGAATTCCCGGCAATACCGCGAGCGACCACATCGTGATGCGGGTGGCGGTGCGCTCGTACTCCACGATCCCGCTCAGCGCGGGCGGCAAGTCCGACGGGTTCGAGTCGAGCCAGTTGTCGTCGCGGGCGTGCCTGGCCAGGCGCATCATGCGGTCGTACGTCACGTCGTCGACCCGCAGCGCGCCCAGCAGCCTCGCCACGTCCTCCGGCTGCGGCACCCGCTGTCCCTTTTCCCACGCCGACAGCAACTGCGGCAGAATCCGGACCATCCGGGCGAGTTCGCGCAGTCCCTTTCCCCGCGATACTCGCACTTCGCGCAGCGACGCGGCCAATGCCCTCGAACCGGGCGAGGTGGAAGTCGGCTTCATGTCGTGATGGTACGAATGCCGTCCATTCCCCGATCGGCGGTGGGGCGTCCCGATTTCAGGACAGCACGTACACGTGCCATTCGTCGTCGACGCGATATCCGCACCGTTCGTAAACACCCAGCGCGCGGTGCGCATTGTCGACGTCGACGTTGAGGGCGGACCGGTCGAATCCCGCGTCCTTCGCCGCCTTGAGCGTGTGCCCCAGCAGCCCGGACGCGACACCGCGGCCGCGCAGCGCGGCCCGGGTTCCCACCCAGGTGGCGTAGTGCTCGCGGATGCCCGTCGCCGCGGTTTCGGACGCGTAGTGGTGGCTCAGCACGAAGGCCAGCACCTTGTCGCCGTCCAGGACGAGGAACGACAGCTCCGGGCGGAAGTCCTTCGAGCCGGTGACCAGGTGGCGCCAGGCGTCCGGCTCGTAGACGGTGCTGCCCCAGTGGCCGGCGAAGGTGTCGTTGCGGGCGTCGAGGGCGGCGAGGTCGTACTCGAAGTCGAAGGGCACCGCCCCGAAGCCGTCCGGCAGCGGGGGCTGCGGCGGCAGGTCCGCGAGGCCGACGCGCATGTTGACCATCGTCCGGCCGTGCGTGTAGCCCGCGCGGGCGAGGACGTCCGCGATCCAGCGCTCGTTCTGGTGACTGCCGTGGTGCAGTTCGAGGGGCGCGCCCGGGAAGGCGCGCTCGTGGACCTCGCGGCTCGTGCGTGCGAACCACTCGACCAGGTGAGTGCCGACGGCGTCGGTGCGGTGCTCCGGGTGCACGACCGACTGGAGCCGGATCATGTGCACGGGATCGGCGGCGTCGCGGCGGCGGACCAGGCCGTAGCCCACGAGCCGGTCGCCCGCCCAGGCGCCGACGGTGGCGCGGGGCAGGTCGACGTTGGGGGCGTCCAGCTCGTCGTGGAGGTCTTCCGCGCTGAAGTGCTCACCCGTCCGGTCGACTTCCTCGGCGGCCGCGTACAGCCGGGCGAGGGCGGGAGCGTCGTCGAGGGCCAACGGGCGCCAGGTCAGGTCCATGCCGGGAGGCTAGGCCGGGCGGCGGCGTCCGTGCACCCCGATTTACGCTCGGGGCGTGCTGGTGCTCCTCCCCCCTTCCGAGACCAAGGCCGACGGCGGCCGCGGCGGCCCGCTCGACTTCGACGCGCTGTCGTTCCCCGAGCTGAACCCGACGCGCGCGAAGCTCGCCGACGCGCTGGCCGAGCTGGCCGCCGACGTCCCGGCCAGCATCGCGGCCCTGGGCCTCACCGAGCGGCAGGCGGGCGAAGTGGCGCGCAACGCGGAGCTGCGGACGTCCCCGACGATGCCGGCGCTGCGCCGCTACACCGGCGTGCTGTACGACGCACTGGACGTGAAGAGCTTCACGAAGGCGGGGCTGGAGAAGGCCCACCGGCGGCTGGCGGTGACGTCATCGCTGTTCGGCGTGGTGTCGGCCACCGACCCGATCCCGGCGTACCGCCTCTCGGGCGGCAACTCGCTGCCGGCGCTGGGCACCGTCCGGGGGCTGTGGAAGCCGGTCCTCGAGCCGGTGCTGCGGGAGGTCGAGGGCCTGGTGGTGGACCTGCGCTCGGGGACGTACTCGGCGTTCGCGAAGCTGCGCCCGGACGCGGTGACGGTCCGCGTGGTGACGGAGAACGCCCGCGGCGAGCGCGTGACGGTGAGCCACTTCAACAAGGCGTACAAGGGCCGCCTGGCCCACGTGCTGGCGGCCACCCGCGCCGAGCCGTCCACTGTGGACCAGCTGGTGAAGGTGATCACCAAGGCCGGGCTGGTGGTCGAGCGCACCGGCGAGCACGCACTGGAGCTGGTCACCGAGGGCTGACGGGCCGTTCGAACAACGCCCCGGAGCGGTCGTTCACTCCCCCGTCGAGGCTCGCCGCCCCTTCCGGTCCTCCTCGGAAGCCGCGCGGAGGCAGAATCCGCTCAAAACCGGTCCGGCGCGAACGGGCTCAGGTCGAAGCCCGGGTCCTCGCCCACCGCCACCGCCGCCACCAGCTTTCCCGCGAACGGTGCGTTCGTCAGCCCGCCGGCGCCGAAGCCCGTCGACACCGCCAGGCCCGGGCGGATCAGGCCCAGCACCGGGAGCCCGTCCGGCGTGCCCGGGCGGAAACCGACCCGGGTCTCCGCGAGGGTCGCGTCCGCCAGACCCGGTGCCACCGCCAGCGCGTTCTCCAGCACCTCGCGCTGCCCGGCCGCCGTGACGCGGTAGTCGAAGCCCGACTCCGCCTCGCGCGTCGCGCCCGCCACCACCCGGCCGCCGCCGAACGCCAGGAGGTAGTGGCCGGTGCGCGGGAGGACCACCGGCCACGCCGCCGTTTCCGTGCCCGGCAGGTCGAAGTGGCTGATCTGGCCGCGGTGCGGCGTCACCGGCAGGTCGATGCCCAGCGGTGCCAGCAGTTCCCGGCTCCACGCGCCGGCCGCGACCACGACGCTGTCCGCTTCGAGCGGGCCGTCCGGGCTCGCCACCGTGCCGTCGGCGCGGAACGCGACTTCGCCCTCGACGAACTTCGCGCCCCGGCGCTCGGCGGCCGCCAGCAGGGCGCGGCGCAGCAGGTGCCCGTCGACGCGGCCGGCGCCCGCCAGGTGCACCGCGCCCAGCCCGGGCGCCAGCGCCGGGAACAGCTCGCGGGCCTGTGCCGGGTCGAGGCGCCGGACCTCGCCGATCTCGGGAGCGTCCGCCGCCCGGGACGTCAGCCGCTCGTGCGCTTCCGCCAGCTCCGCGTCGTCGGCCGACACCACCATTCCGCCGACCACCTCGAACGACGAACCTTCGAGCTCCGCGGTGAACTCCCGGTAGTACCGGCCGGCGGCCGCCGCGAGCGGGTACAGCGCGTCGTCCCAGCGCGACGTCCAGGGACTGACGATGCCGGCGCCGGCTTCGGTCGCCGTCCCCGGGCGGGCCGCGTCCGCCAAGATCACTTCCGCGCCGAGGCGGCCGAGGTGCCAGGCCGTCGCCGCGCCGCCGATTCCGCTGCCGATCACGAGCACTCGCATGCTCCCCACCCTGCCCGATCTTGCCGCGCCCGGACCAACGGGATAACCCACGCCGACGCCCGGCCGGTCGTATGCTGCGCGCCATGCCGAGTCGTGCCGAGCGGTATTCCGCCCATCTCGACACCCTGACGGGGTCCGCCGCGCCCCGGCTGCAGCCCATTCCCTCGACGCAGCCCGGGCTCGACGACGTCATCGCGTTCGTCTACGCCGACGAGCCCGAACCGCGCTACCTGACCGGGGCGACCTACGGCCTTTCCCTGGCCGACCACCCGGACTGGCACGGCGTGCGCCCGGAGCTGTGGATCAGCGTCCGGTCCGACGACCCGATCTGGGCGCTGGCCATCGGCTACCTGGCCGAGCAGCTGCGCGGTACGTGCCCGTTCGTCTACGGCGACACCATCGACTTCGGCCAGCCGATCGCCCCGGAGTCGTCGATGACGGCGTTCGCCGTTTCGGCGCCGGCGGGCCTCGACGCGCACCAGTACACGCTGATCGACATCGGCGGCGCGCCGATCAGCATCGCGGGCTGCTACCCCGTGCACGACACCGAGCGGAAGTACATCCGCGAGCACGGCATCGAGGCGTTCTGGCAGCTGGACTGGGACCTCTACGACGTCCGCCGCGCGCCGGTGGTCTAGACACGGCGCCGAACGAGGTCGCCGACCGCCGCCACGAACGCCTCGACGTCCAGGCTGTCGTCCCAGGAGGCCTGCAGCAGCAGCCCCTGGTAGACAGCGACGAGCACGCGGAGCAAGGGTTCCGGTGCGACCTCCGCGAACGCCTCGAGCTGCTCGTCCACGCCTTGGCGCGCGAGAGCGCGGATCCGGGGTTCGCGGACGGTTTCGGCCCACGCCTGCAGCCCGAGGTTCCGCTGCTGTGCCGCCGCCGGATCCGCGATCTCCCGGAGGAGGCCGAGGTAGGCGGCGAGCGGGTCGCCCGCGGAGCCGAGGCCGGCCGAGCGGGTCGTGTGCCATTCCCCGACGATCGCGAGGATCATGTCCTCCTTGCCGGTGAAGTACCGGTAGATCAGCCCGGCGGACAGACCGGACTCCTTGACGATGTCCTGCATCGACGTGCGGTGGAACCCGTTGCGGGCGAAGCAGCCGGCCGCGGCGTCGAGGATCTGCCGACGACGGTTCGTCAGGTGTTCCGCGCTGACCTTGGGCATTACCGGACCACCGCCCACGCGATCCGGTAGAACCCGGCGGCGGGCTCGTCCCGGTGGTAGCGCGCGGCCGCTTCCTCCGCCGACAGGTCGCCCTTCAGGTCCAGGCCCCGTTCGGCCAGGTAGCCGGGCACGTCGGCGGGGTGGAGGCCGAACGTCCACGGCTCGCCGACCTTCTCGACCTCCCGGTGCCACGGGGTGTCGGCGCCGAGCGCCGAGCGGTCGACGTAGGTGAAGATGACCGTGCTGCCGCGCGCGACGATCCTGGTCAGGTCGCGCAGGGTCGCGTCGACGGCCTGCTCGGTGAGGTAGTTGGTGACGCCTTCCCAGATGACCGCGGTGCGCTTCCCGGGGAAACCGCCGAGGGCCGCGGCGAGGCTTTCGGAGCCGAGATCGACGGGGACGTAGTGCACGTGCGGCCGATCGGGGACGCGCTGCCGCTTGGCCCGCTGGGTGGCCGGAAGGTCGACCTCGTAGGTGGGCGGCATCCCGGGGATCCGGTGGGCCCGGCTGTCGTAGCCGGCGCCGAGCAGCAGGACCTGGTCCGGCCGGGCCTCGGTGAGCAGGTCGTCGATCAACCGGGTGCGGGCGACGGCGGACGTGCGGGGCCCGTCCGGGTAGCGGTGGTCGATGAGCCGCGCGATGCCGTGCCCGACGAGCGGGACCGTGGCGGCCCGCACGAGCCAGCGGTAGCGGGCGGAAAGGAACCGGATGGCGTGGTCGTCGGCGAAGAGCCGGTCGCGGCGCCGGGTCTCGAGGGCGCGGAAGAAGGCGACGTGCTCGGCGGTCCGGCTGGCGGTGTGCATGCGGCCAGCATAATGAATGAACGTTCGTTTTCAAGTGGCCGCCACGCCGCCCGGCGAACCGCCGCTCAGTCCCGGTACGCGGCCGCCGCGAGCTGCGCAAACGACCGGACCAGCGGCCCGGCGTCCTTCCAGGCGACGACCACCGGGCTCGGCGCCAGGCCGGTCAGCGGCACCACGACCAGTTCGCCCGGCGGCCGGTGCCCGAGCGGCATCAGCCCGACGGTGCCGTTCCACAAGACCGCCTGCAGGCACTCCTGGACCGCCCGCACGACCGGCCCTTCGCGGGGTTCGCCGCCGTGCCAGTACGCCTGCCAGACCGGGTCCGTGCCGTCGGGGAACCGGAACCAGCGCCGTCCGGCCAGGTCGGCGAGCGTGACCCGGGCACGGCCGGCCAGCGGGTCGTCGGCGCGCAGCACCGCGCCCACCGGGTCGGCGCGCAGCTCGTGCACCGCCAAGCCGGTCTCGTCGAAGGGCCCGCGGGTCAGCGCGACGTCGACCAGGCCGGCCCGCAGCCCGCACGTCGGATCGGTGAGATCGGCGTCGCGGACGCGGACCTCGACGTCCGGGTGCTGCCGCCGGTACGCGTCGGCGAGCCGGGTCGCGGCCGGGTCGGCGCCGTCGCCGAGGATGCCGACCGTGAGGCTCGGCGCGCCCGCCGCCGTGGCGACGCGCACGCGGGCCTGGTCGGCCTGGTCGAGCAGGGCCCGCGCCTCGGCCAGGAGCGCCGTCCCGGCCGGGGTGAGCGTGACGCCCGCGGCGGACCGCAGCAGCAGGACGGCCCCGACGTCGGTTTCCAGCTGCTTGATCGCCCGGCTCAGCGGCGGCTGGCTCATGTGCAGCCGCGCCGCGGCCCGGCCGAAGTGGAGTTCCTCGGCGACCGCGACGAAGTACCGCAGCGTGCGCAGCTCCATGACCGGCGACGATATTCGCCCGGTATCGGCACCACCGAACCGGTCTTGGACGCCGGTGCCCGGGCGGCGGTGGAATCGGGGCATGACCGAGCTGACCGATCCCGCCGTGCGCGTCTCCGGCGCCCGGGAGATCGCCCCCGACCTGCTGGTGATCCCGAACGACCACGTCGACCTGGTGCCCAACATCGGCGTCGTCGGCGGCACCGAGGCCGTCCTGGTCGTCGACACGGGCATCGGCACCGCCAACGCGGCGCAGGTGCTCGCCTTCGCGCGCGAAGTGGCGAAGGGCCGGCGCCTGTACCTGACCACGACGCACTTCCACCCCGAGCACGCGTTCGGCGCGCAGGTCTTCGCCGGCGAGGCGACCTACCTGGTCAACCGCGGCCAGGCCGAGGACCTCGCCACCCGGGGCCCGGGTTACCTGGCGATGTTCCGCGGCCTGGGCGAGACGATCGCCCGCCGCCTCGACGGCGTCCAGGTGCCGGCGCCCGACGAGGTCCACGAGGGCACGCGGGACCTCGACCTCGGCGGCCGGACCGTCCGGCTGCGTCCCACCGGCCGCGGCCACACCGCCGGTGACCAGGTCGTCGAGGTCCCGGACGCCGGCGTCCTGTTCACCGGCGACCTGGCCGAGACCGGGCAGTTCGCCATCTTCCCGTGGTTCCCGCCGCACGACACGGACGTCTCGGGCGTCGGCTGGCTCGCCGTCCTGGACCGGCTGGTGTCAGCCGGGCCCCGAGTGGTCGTCCCCGGCCACGGCGACATCGGCGGGCTGCCGGTGCTCACCGACGTCCGCGACTACCTGCGCGAACTGCGCGACGAGACCTGGCGGCGCCGGGACTCGGCGATGGACTCCGAACAGCTCGTCGCCGAGGTCCGGGCGGTGCTCGTCGAGCGCCATCCGGAGTGGGCGGGCCGGGAGTGGATCGAACCGGGCATCGGTTGCCTCTGTGCGGAACACGGCGTCACGGCGTGACGAGCCACTCGACGATCGCCCGCGAGATGGCGCCGCCGGCTCGCTCGTCGTAGCCCTCGAAGCACGGCATCGAGTTGGCCTCCAGGAAGAACCACTCGCCGGTGGCACGCTCGATCTTGAAGTCGACGCCCAGCAGCGGGACGCCGCAGTGCCCGGTCAGCCGCGCACAGCCTTCGGCGATCTCCGGGGGCGGGACCAGCGGGCGGTAGTCGTTGGTCCCGCGGACGGTCCGGTAGTCGAGCACCGGCGAGTCGATCAGCTCGCCGAACGAGCGGCCGCCCACGACGTGGACGCGCACGTCCGGCCCGACGATCCGCTCCTGGAACAGCACCGGCAGGTGGACCAGCCGGGGCAGCCGCGACTCGTGGTGCGGTTCGAAGACCGTCGCCCACGTCTTCGTCGCGCTGGCACCTTTGAAGATCGCCCCGGCACGGCAGCCACGGACGAAGTCCCGTGCCTCCCCCGGGTCCGAAGTGAGGCAGGTTTCCGGGATTCGCCAGCCGCCGACTTCGCCGAGGACCACCGAATGCAGCAGCTTGGTGAATCCCGACGCTTCGCGCAGCGGCGGGTTCATCACCTTGCCGGGCACGAATTCGAGGATCCGCGCCAGCGCCTCGGTCTGGCCCGCCGAGGCCGCCGCCAGTTCGGCGGTGGGCGCGGCGGAGGCGACCTCCACGAGCCGGCACCAGACGGCGGTGAAGTCCCCGGCCTGGTGGCTCTCGCCGTCCAGCGACAACACCGTGTCGGCCGGGCGCTCCAAGGGAATCCGGATGCTGCCGCGCATCGCCAGCGAGGGCAGGTCGACCGGCCGGAACGCGACCCCGGCCCGGCGCAGGGCCCGCAACCCGGCCGTGAAGGTCGGGTCGGCCGCGACGCCCAGGCAGAGGATCACGGGGTGAGCCCGGCCAGCAGCGCCGCGTAGACCTGGTCCTCGAGGTCCGGGAACAGCTGGTGCCCCGGCCAGCACGAGACGTCGGCCAGCCGCGGACCAGAGGCTCCCAGTTCCGCCCGGAAGTCGGCGAACACCGTGCCCCGCCCGCGGAGCCAGCCGACGATCGGAGCCACCCGATCCGCCGTCTCCCGGGCGAGCCGTCCTCCGGCGCCGCCCACCTCGAAGACCTCGGCTCCGGCGACGAGGAACCGGCGCGCGCGGCCGGGGTCGGCGATCTGGACGACGTCGAACCGGCTGCGCGGCGCGTCGGGATCCACCACTGTCCACTCGGGAATGCGGTACACCTCCGGTCCCGGCGCCGAACCGTCGTTGAGGATCACCGTGCGCGGCGGCTCGACGACGCCGGCGACGGCGAGTTCCAGCGGGTCCAGGCGCGCGAGGAAGCCGTGTTCCGACGGCCGGTTGACGACCGGCCCTGGCCACCGGGCGACCGCCGACCAGAACGCCGCGCAGGTCTCGGCCGCGGCGAACGCGCGGTCCGGGTCCGGCTCGTCAGCCCAGCCGCCGGTCCCGCGGTTGAGGATCCCGCTGACCTCGGTGCCGTCGAACGTCAGCCGCGCGCGGCAGGCCCGGTCCCGAGTCGCCCGCACCGAGACGCCGACCCGGCCGAACTCGTGCGCGACGACCGCCGGGATCCCCCGCCCGGCCGCGAAACCGGCGAAGCGGGCCGCCGTCTCGTCCGTGTCCGGGGCGATGACCAGGAGCGTCACCGCTCGCTGGTTTCCCAGACCTCGAGTGCCGCCGCGACCTGCCAGGCGGCCTTCGCCAGCTCGTCGACCACCGGGGGCCGCGCTTCGGCCGGGATGAACGGGTCGCCGGGCGGAACGGTGCCGCCGTCACCTTCAGCGGAACCGGCCGGCATACCGCTCCATCGATTCGCTGGTCTCGGTGTTCTCGCTGGTTTCCGTCATCTCGGAACGCTCGCTGCTCTCGCTTCCTTCGGTGCCTTCCTTTCCTTCGGAACGCTCGGTGTTTTCGGAACTCTCGGTACCCTCGGACCCGATCCGTGACGTTTCGGGAATTCCGGTCCGGGAAGTCAAGCCGAGGTAGCTCGCCGCGCGCCTTCTGATCTCGAGCGGGAAATCCGTGAATGCAGCGTGGTCGCCCATCGTGACTCCTCCCGCGCCCCACCCGTCACCGGCCTTTTCATGGGAGCACCCGGCGGATCCGGGTGTCAACGCCGCCCCGCGCGATGCACCTGCATGGGGCAGCGCCGATTCGGCGGAAACCGTGGTTTTCTCACCGGATATGAGCCGTCGGCAAATCAGGATCACCGATTCCGGTCAGGCACCCGGGGCGCCGAGCACCGCCATCGCCGCGTTGTGGCCGGGGATGCCGCTGACACCACCTCCCCTCGCGGCACCCGCGCCGCACAACAGGATGCGTTCGTGGGCGGTCTCGACGCCCCAGCTGCCCGCCCGGGCCGGATCTTCCGCGTACGGCCACGACAGGTCCCGGTGGAAGATGTGCCCCGCCGGAAGGCCCAGCTCGGCTTCCAGGTCCAGCGGGGTCTTCGCCTCCACACAGGGCCTGCCGTCCGGCGCGGTCAGCAGGCAGTCCTCGATCGGCTCGGCCAGCACGCTGTTCAGCGAAGCCAGCGTCGCGCGCAACGCCGCTTCGCGTGCCTCTTCGTTGCGCCCCTCGAAGAGGCGTGCCGGCATGTGCAGGCCGAACAGGGTGAGGGTGTGCGTGCCGGCCGAGCGTTCGGCCGGGCCGAGGATCGACGGATCCGTCAACGAGTGGCAATAGATCTCGCAGGGCGGCAGCGTGGGGATCCCGCCCGCCGCCGCCTCGCGGTACGCCGTCTCCAGCTGGGTGAAGGTTTCGTTGACGTGGAAGGTGCCCCCGAACGCCTCGGCCGGATCGACGTCCGGGTCACGCAGCCTCGGCAGCCGCGTCAGCACCATGTTCACCTTCAGCTGTGCGCCTTCCGGGCGCTCCGCCGGTTCCTCGCCCAGCAGCCGCGCGAGCGTCGCCGGCGCGACGTTCGCCAGGACGTGCCCGCCCCGGACGGCGAACTCGGCGTCGTCACGCCGGTAGCGCACCTCGCCGTCCGGGTCGGCCGAGAGCACTTCCGCACCGGTCATCAGGCGCGCGCCCGCCGCGGCGGCCACCGCCGCGAGCGAACGGGTGACCGCGCCCATACCGCCGACCGGGACGTCCCAGTCGCCGGTGCCGTTGCCGATCACGTGGTAGAGCAGGCACCGGTTCTGCCGCAGGTCCTCGCCGTCCGCCGGGGCGAACGTGCCGATCAGCGCGTCGGTGAGCACCACGCCGCGCACCGTGTCGTGGCCGAACCACGACGTGAGCGCTTCGCCGATCGGCCGTTCGAACAGCAAGGACCACGCCTCGGCGTCGCCGACGCGCTCGCGGAAGTCCACTTCGGACAGCAATGGCTCGGTGAGCGTCCCGAACGCGCGCCCGGCGACGCGCCCGGTCAGCTCGTAGAACCGTTGCCAGGCCGAGAAGTCCGAAGTGGACCCGGTGACCGCCCGGAACGACGACGCCGTCCGGACGGCGTCGTCGTTGTCGACAAGGAGACCGGAGCCGCCCGACGGGGTGTAGGACGACATCCGGCGCCGTCGCAGCTCCACGTCGAGGCCGAGATCGGCCACGATCTTCTTCGGCAGCAGGCTGACCAGGTACGAGTAGCGCGAAAGCCGGACGTCCACGCCCTCGAACGCGCGGAACGAGACGGCGGCGCCACCGGTCTCACCCCGCCGTTCGAGCACGAGCACCGACCGGCCCGCCCGCGCCAGGTACGCGGCCGCCACCAGGCCGTTGTGCCCGCCGCCGACGATCACCACGTCGTAGCTGTCCATCCGCCGCCCCTCCTCGATCGGCCTGCCCTTTCATCGTGACCACGCCGCGGGGCCGAATTCAAGGAAACGTCACAAATACTCCTTTCGCAGCCCTCGGCTAAATCCGGTTGCGCGGCGCCGGATCGGTCCGGCATCCTGTCCGCACCCGGCAGGGAGCCGGTGGCTGAGAACGGGAGGTGCCTGTCGTGATGACTGTCCGGGCCCTTTCGCGCCCTCACCCACCCGCCCCCCGAGGCTGATCACGCGCCCGGTGGGGCAGCCCTGAACAAGGAGAACCCCACCAGTGCGCCAGCACGACTTCGAAGACTTCGACCTGTTCGACGACCAGCCCACCCGCCGCCAGGCGCGGTCGCGGCGCCGCGGGCGGTTCGACGAACCCGAACCCACCCGCAGCGGACGGCTGACCGCAGCCGAACGCGTCCGCCTCGCGAAACTGCGCGACGACGCCTACACCGAAAACCAGCTGCCCGACGGGGCCGACCGCTGGTCCACCTGGGACGACGCCGAACACGGTCCGTCGCCCCGGCCGGACTGGGTCGTCACCGAGCTCGCCGCGGTCGACACCGACCTCGGCGTCCTCAAGACCGGCAAGGAGGCCGACGTCCACCTCCTGCGGCGCGGGTTGCCCGGCACGCCGGGCACGCTGCTCGCGGCGAAGCGCTACCGCAGCGACGAACACAAGCTGTTCCACCGCGACGCCGGCTACCTCGAAGGACGGCGGATGCGCCGCTCCCGCGAGATGCGGGCGATGACGCAGCGCAGCGCGTTCGGCCGCAACCTCATCGCCGAACAGTGGGCGGTCGCGGAGTTCGCCGCGTTGAGTCGCCTGTGGACGCTCGGCGCGCCGGTGCCCTACCCGGTGCAGCGCGAGGGCACGGAACTGCTGCTCGAGTTCCTCGGCGAGGAGGACGGCACCGCCGCGCCCCGGCTGGCCCAGGTCCGCCCGGATCCGGACGAGCTGAAGGACCTGTGGTTCCAGGCCACCGCCGCGCTCGAGCTGCTCGCCTCCGAGGGGCTCGCGCACGGCGACCTCTCGGCGTACAACCTGCTCGTGCACCGAGGCCGGGTGATGGTGATCGACCTGCCTCAGGTCGTCGACGTCGTGGCCAACCCCGGCGGCGTCGAGTTCCTGGCGCGGGACGTGCGCAACCTGGCCGGCTGGTTCCACGGCCGGGGTCTCGGCGAGGACGTGACGAGGACCGGAGAACTGCTGGTGGAGCTCGTTTCCGCCGCCGGGATAGCGTAAATCCGGGGCGGCGTCGCGGCTGTGGCCCGGACCACGACTGCGACGCCGCCCACAACCGGTGACCTCGATGAGTAGTCCTGGCTCCGGTTCGGGTACAGTAAGTACAGACCGCAACCGGCGGCGTGGATGAGTTGGTGTCCGTCGCCTCCAGAGCCACCGAATGGCTCGCGGTGATCCGTAACCCAAGCGGCGCGCAGTGTCGGCAAGCGATGACACGGTGTGCCGGGTCCGTCCCTGTGAACGCCCATCGCACACCATCTTGCCCTGCCTGCGCGCGGGCTGCCCGGGCCTCCCTTGCGACGAACCACGTCCGAGAGGCATTTGTGACCGTCACGTTCAACTCCGGCCCTTCCTCGACGTCCGCGCACGCGGGCCGTCCCGACCGCAAGCCGCGCACCCGCCCGGCCGGCGGGGACATGCTGCGCGACGACGCGGTCGAGCTCGTGGCCACCAAGACTTTCGCCGAGCTGGGCCTGCCGGAGCCGCTGCTCCGCGCGCTCAGCGAGGCGGGCATCAACAGCCCCTTCCCGATCCAGTCGGCGACCATCCCGGACGCGCTGGCCGGCCGCGACGTGCTGGGCCGCGCCCAGACCGGCTCCGGCAAGACCCTCGCCTTCGGCCTGGCCATGCTGGCCCGGCTGGCCGACGGCAAGGCCCGCCCGAAGCGTCCCCGCGCGCTGATCCTGGTCCCGACCCGCGAGCTGGCCATGCAGGTCGCCGACTCGCTGACCCCGCTGGCCAAGTCGCTCGGCCTGTGGTGCCGCACCGCCGTCGGCGGGATGGCCTTCGCCCGCCAGGCGGACGCGCTGTCCCGCGGCGTCGACCTGCTCATCGCCACGCCGGGCCGGCTGTCGGACCACGTCCGCCAGGGCACCGCGCACCTGGGCGACTGCAACTTCATCGCCCTCGACGAGGCCGACCAGATGGCGGACATGGGCTTCATGCCGCAGGTCCGCGAGATCATGGACCTCACCCCGCCGGGGGGCCAGCGGCTGCTGTTCTCCGCGACCCTCGACGGTGACGTCAACCGCCTGGTCAGGCAGTACCTGAGCGACCCGGTCACGCACTCGGTCGCGCCGTCGACCGCGAGCGTGACGACCATGGACCACCACGTGCTCCAGGTCTCGCACCAGGACAAGCAGGACGTCATCACCCAGATCGGCGCCCGCGACGGCCGCACGATCATGTTCGTCCGCACCAAGCACCACGTCGACCGCCTCGCCGAGCGCCTGCGCGAGCAGGGCGTCAACGCGGCGGCGCTGCACGGCGGCAAGACGCAGGGGCAGCGCAACCGCGTCCTCGCCGACTTCAAGGAAGGCCACACCCCGGTGCTGGTCGCCACGGACGTCGCCGCGCGCGGCATCCACGTCGACGACATCTCGCTCGTGCTGCACGTCGACCCGGCGGCCGACCACAAGGACTACCTGCACCGCGCGGGCCGCACGGCGCGCGCCGGGGCGTCCGGTGTCGTCGTCACGGTGGCGACGCACGACCAGCGCCGGATGGTCCGCCGGCTGACCGACCGCGCCGGTGTGCGCGCCGAGTCGACCACGGTCCGCCCGGGCGACGCCGAGCTGTCCCGCATCACCGGCGCCAAGGAGCCCAGCGGCGAGCCGGTCGTCGAGCGTCGGCGCGAGAGCCCCCGTCGCGGCGGCGGTGGCGGTTACCGCGGCGACCGCGGCTTCGGCGGCTCGAGCCGTGGCGGCGAGCGCAGCGGCGGCTACAGCCGTGGCGGCGAGCGCAGCCACACCGGCGGCGACCGTGACCGTGGTGGCGAGCGCGGCGGCGACCGTGGTGGTTACCGCGGTGGCGACCGCGAAGGCCGTCCCGGCGGCTTCGGCGGCCGCAGCCGTCAGCCCCGCTCGGGCAACGGCGGCGGTGGCTACGGCCGTCCGAGCCGTGGCCCGCGTCGCGGCTACGACAGCTGATCGTCTCTTTCGCATCCTTCGGAAGCCCCGGACCTCGCGGTCCGGGGCTTCCGGCGTTTCCGGGCCCGCTTGGCGGAGCGTCGAGGTCCGGGTGGGAGACTGCGGGACGTGACTACGCCGCCGACGCTCCCGCCCGAAGAGGTTTTCGACTGGCTCGACGTCGAAGCGGAGAAGCGGGCGAGCGCGGGACTGGTGCGGCAGCTGCGACCGCGTCCCGCGCGGGTCGACGAGCTGGATCTGGCGGGCAACGACTACCTCGGGCTGGCCCGTGACAAGCGCGTCGCCGGGGCCGCCGCGGCCGCCGCGCTGCGCTGGGGTGCCGGGTCGACCGGGTCCCGGCTGGTCACCGGATCGACCGAGCTGCACACCGAGCTGGAGCTGGAGCTCGCCCGGTTCTGCGGCGCGCAGGCGGCGCTCGTGTTCTCCTCCGGCTTCGCCGCGAACCTCGGTGCGGTGACGGCGCTGTCCGGGTCCGAGTCCGCCATCGTCACCGACAAGTACATCCACGCGTCGCTGATCGAGGGCTGCCGCCTGTCGCGGGCCGACGTCGCCGCGGTCGCGCATTCGACGCCGTCGGCGATCAAGCACGCACTGTCGACCCGCCGCAAGCCGCGGGCGCTGGTGGTGACGGACTCGGTGTTCTCGGTCGACGGCGACCTCGCCCCGCTCGACGAGCTGGCCGGGATCTGCCGTGCGCACAGCGCGGCGCTGCTGGTGGACGACGCGCACGGCTTCGGCGTCCTCGGCGAGGGCGGCCGCGGCGCGGTCCACGCGGCCGGGCTGTCGGGCGCGCCCGACGTCGTCACGACGTTGACGCTGTCGAAGTCCCTCGGCGCCCAGGGCGGTGCGGTGATCGGGCCGCGCCGGGTGATCAAGCACCTCGTGGACACGGCGCGCAGCTTCATCTTCGACACCGCGTTGGCGCCCGCGAGCGCCGCGGCCGCGTTGGCGGCGTTGCACGCGTTGAAGGAAGAGCCGGGAATGGCCGGGAAGGTGCTCGAGAACGCGGGCAACCTGGCGATGTCGTTGAAGGCGGCCGGGTTGAAGGCGAGCGTGCCGGACGCCGCCGTGATTTCGGTGCAGGCGCCGTCCGCGGAGACGGCGGTGGCGTGGGCCGCGGCGTGCGCGGAGCAGGGCATCCGCGTCGGGTGCTTCCGGCCGCCGTCGGTGCCGGACGGGATCTCGCGGCTGCGGCTGACCGCGCGGGCCGACCTCACGGAGTCCGATGTGGACCGTGCGGTGAAGGTCATCACCGCGACGGCCCCGCGCGGCGCGATCGCCTGACCCGCACCGGAAGACGAGATCAGGCGCGGCGGCGCATGCGGATGTGGGGGATTCCGTCGTCGTCCATGTATTCCTGGCCTTCCGCGACGAAGCCGTAGCGGGCGTAGAAGCCTTGGACGTACGTCTGGGCGTCGAGGACGTACTCGCCCGGGATCGTCAGGGCCGTGTCCATCAGGCGGGCCGCCAGGCCGGCGCCGCGGGCGTGGGCCGCCGTCACCACGCGGCCGATGCGGCGGATGCCGCCCGGGTCGAGCAGGACCCGCAGGTACGCCAGGACCGCGCCGGCGTCCTCGAACCACAGGTGGCGGGTGTCCGGGCTCAGGTCACGGCCGTCGAGCTCCGGGTACGCGGCCTTCTGCTCCACGACGAACACGTCGACGCGCAGGCGGAGGATGTCGTGCAACTGGGCGGCGGTCAGCTCGGGACCGGTCGCGTCGTGCAGGGTCGGCATACCCCCTGCTTAGCACGCTCAGCCGAGGAGCCGGGGCTTGGCCTGGGTCTCGATGTCCTTGGCGTAGGTGGAGACGCGCGTGTAGACGCCCGGCCGGTTCGCCTTCGCGCAGCCGTCGCCGAAGGAGACGATGCCGATCAGCGTGTCGCCGACCACGAGCGGGCCGCCGGAGTCGCCCTGGCAGGCGTCGACGCCGCCCTCGTCGTAGCCCGCGCACACCATGGTCCGCTGGTCGTAGACGCTGTAGGCGGTGTGGCATTCGCTGTCCGACACCACCGGGACCTCGGCACTGCGCAGGTAGTCGGAGCGGGCGCCGCCGTCGGCGATGCGGCCCCAGCCGAGCACGGTCGACTGGGTGCCCTTGGCGTACAGCCCCGCGTCCCCGCTGCCGGGCAGCTTCGCGGGCCGGTAGCCGAGCTGGCCGCGCACGGTCAGCACCGCGACGTCGGCCCCCTGCGTCGGGTCGGTGTAGCCCTGGCTGACCCAGACCTTGGAGACCCCCAGGACCTCGCCGTCGCTCGTGCGCTTGTCCTCACGGCCGGCCACCACGCGGATGTCCTGCTTCGCCACCGCCTTGGCGCAGTGCGCCGCCGTCGCGACCGAGGTGGAGCTGACGATCACCGCGCCGCAGAACTGGTTGCCGCCCGCGTCGGTCAGGTACACCGCGTACGGGTGGTCCGACAGCGAAGCCTTGTCGCCGCCCACGATCCGCGGCTGGTTGGCCGAAGCCGGGTCCGCCGCCGCCGTGCCCACCACGACCGGGACGGCGACCGCGGCGACCGCGAGGAGCGCGCCGCTCACGAACAGCAGGGATCGGCGGGACTTCACGGACATGGGTCTTCCCCTTTTCGACGCAGCACTTTTCGACGCAGCACGGAGCTGAGCACTCTGCACCCGGACGACTCCGGTGCGTGAACGACGTTCGCTCAATACCCTAAGCCGAGGGGGCCCAAAACGGTGTCACTGGAACGGGTGGTCTCCGCCCGGGGACCGCTTCTGTCAAGCTGGCCGGATGTGGCGGAAAGCAGCGGCGGGGGCGGCACTGGCCCTCACCATGAGCGGGTGCTCGCCGGAAGCGCCGCCGACGCCACCAGCTGCCCCTGCGGCACCTGCGGCACCTGCGGCACCTGCGTCGACGACGAGCGCGGCGAGCACCGCGGCCCCGACGGCGACGGCGACGAGCGCACCCGCCGTCGCCTGGCAGGTGGGTGCCCGGCCACTCCCCCGCCGTCCCGACGGCTTCGGCGAGGTCGAGCCCACGCCACCCGAACTGGTGAACCGGGCACTTCCGACAAAAGACGTGCTTCCCCCACCGGCGGGCAGCGCGTATGCGTCGACGATCAGCGCCGTGCCCGCGGACGTCCTCGCGCGCAGCACCTGGCAACCCGCCTGCCCCGTCAAGGCGGCCGACCTCCGCTACCTGACGATGTCCTTCTGGGGCTTCGACGGCCGCGCGCACACCGGCGAGATGCTGGTGAACGCCACTGCCGCGACGGGCATCACGAAGGTCTTCGGGCAGCTCTTCGCCGCGCGCTTCCCGCTCGAAGAGCTACGCGTGACCAGCCCGGCCGAGCTCACCGCGCCGCCGACCGGGGACGGCAACTCGACCAGCGCGTTCGTCTGCCGCCCGGCCCGCGGGCAGACGACGTGGTCGGCGCACGCCTACGGGCTCGCCGTGGACGTCAACCCGTTCTGCAACCCCTACACCCAGGGCGATCTCGTGCTCCCCGAGCTCGCGTCGGCGTACGTCGGCCGCTCGCGCGAACGGCCCGGCATGGTCCTGGCCGGCGACGCGACCGTGCGCGCGTTCGCGGCGATCGGGTGGAGCTGGGGCGGGAACTGGCGCAGCCCGACCGACCGGATGCACTTCACCGCGACCGGCCATTGACCACGTGGTACGACGTCGAGCACAACGGGGAACACCCGCCTTCGCGGTGGGGTTGGCTAGGGTGAATCGACCGGACCCGGACCCGCGGAGGATGCAGTGCCCCACTACGACCTGGTGATCGTCGGGACGGGATCGGGGAACTCCATCCTCGGCCCGGGCTTCGCCGGCAAGAAGACGGCGATCGTGGAGAAGGGCACCTTCGGCGGCACCTGCCTCAACGTGGGCTGCATCCCGACGAAGATGTTCGTGTATGCCGCCGACGTCGCGTACACGCCTTCGCACAGCGCCAAGTACGGCGTCGACGAAGAACTGAAGGGCGTACGCTGGCGCGACATCCGTGACCGCGTCTTCGGCCGGATCGACCCGATCGCCGCGGGCGGCGCGGAGTACCGCCGCAGCCACGAGGACAACGCGAACGTCGACGTCTACGAGGGCACGGGCCGCTTCACCGGCCCCAAGGAGCTGCGGGTCGGCTTCGCCGACGGACGCCCCGACGAGGTGCTGACCGCCGACAACTTCGTGCTCGCCGCGGGCGGCCGTCCGGTCATCCCGGACATCCCGGGCCTGGACGGCGTCGAATACCACACCTCCGACACCGTGATGCGGCTCGACGAGCTGCCCGAGCGGATCGTCATCCTGGGCGGCGGGTACATCGCGGCCGAGTTCGCGCACGTCTTCGCCTCCTTCGGCGTCCAGGTCACGCTGGTCAACCGCTCCGGGCGGCTGCTGCGCTCGGAGGACGAGGACATCAGCGCGCGCTTCACCGAACTGGCCGCCGAGCGGTTCGACGTCCGCCTCGACCGCAAGACCGTGCGGGCGCGCAAGACCGAACGCGGCGTCGCGCTGGACCTCGAAGGACCGCAGGGCGCCGAGACCGCCGAGGGCGACGTGCTGCTGATCGCCACCGGCCGGAAGCCGAATTCCGACCTCCTCGACGTCGCCGCGACCGGAGTGACCACAATGGACAGTGGGCACGTCGTGGTCGACGACTACCAGCAGACCGCGGTCGAGGGCATCTACGCGCTCGGCGACCTCTCGTCGCCGCACGAGCTCAAGCACGTCGCGAACCACGAAGCCCGCGTGGTGCAGCACAACCTCCTGCACCCGGACGAGCGGATCACCGCCGACCACCGGTTCGTGCCGCACGCCGTCTTCACCCACCCGCAGGTGGCTTCGGTCGGCCTCACCGAGCAGAAGGCCCGCGACCTCGGGGTGTCCTATGTGGTCTCGAAGCAGGACTACGCCGGGATCGCCTACGGCTGGGCGATGGAGGACACGACGGGCTTCGCGAAGCTCCTGGCCGACCCGGCGACCGGGCAGCTGCTCGGCGCGCACATCATCGGCCCGCAGGCCTCCTCGGTGATCCAGCCGCTCATCCAGGCGATGAGCTTCGGCCTCGACGCGCGGAGCATGGCCCGCGGCCAGTACTGGATCCACCCGGCGATGCCCGAGCTGATCGAGAACGCGCTGCTCAACCTGCCCCTCGACTGAGCCGCGGGGGGGGCGCGGTTCCCCACCGCACGCCGATCGGTGCGCCAACCCGGGGCGGGGTCGGCGCGTCTTGCGACTGTGACCGGTGGCAGAGAGCTTTCTTGGGACGGGTGTGTCAACGTTCGTGACCTGGGCGGGCTGGGCCGGGTCAAACCCCGGGCGGTGGTCCGGATGGAGGCGCCGGCGCGCCTGAGCGAGGCCGGGTGGGCGGCGGCTTGGGCCTACGGGGTACGCACTGTGGTCGACCTGCGAAACCCCGGCGAGCGCGAGCCGGACCACGCGCCGAGGCCGGCGGGGATCACCACCGCGCGGACTCCGCTGGATCCGGTCGGCACACCGTTCTACGAGCGGTGGACGAAGATCGACAGCTTGGGTTCTCCGCTGCACTACCCGGCGATGCTCGCCGAACACCCCGAGCTGGTGATCTCCGCCGTGCGCACGATCGCCAACGCCCCACCCGGGTGCGTGGTGTTCCACTGCGTCGGCGGCAAGGACCGGACCGGGCTACTGGCCCTTGTGCTGCTCACGCTGGCCGGAGCGGCGCCGGACGAGATCATCGCCGACTACCTGCTGACCTACGACCGGATGAAGCAGCGTCACGACGAACTCGGGTTCCGTGACCAGCTCACCGTGGTGACCGAGCTGCTCGCGGCCGGGAACACCACCATCGAAGCGTCGCTGAGCTCGACGATCACGTCGTTGACGATGCCCGGCTTCCTCCTCGGCCACGGTCTGTCCACCACCGAACTCGCCGCCCTGCAAGCCCGCTTGACCGTCGGCTGAGTGACGCCTCCAGCGTCATTCCCGGCTTTCAGACGAAGCGGTGGCGGCCGGCGAGGGCGCCGAAGGTCATCTGGACGCCGAGCAGGCCGAGCAGCATGGCCAGCGGCACGGTCCAGCCGCCCGCGAGGTCGTGCAGCAGGCCGAAGAGGAACGGCCCGAGCGCGGCGAACAGGTAGCCGAAGCCCTGCGCCATCCCGGACAGCCGGGCGGTGTCCGCGCCGGTCCGCGCGCGCAGCGCGATCACCGTGAGGGCCAGCGAGAACGTGCTCATGCCGAGCCCGACGAGGATGCTCCAGAGCAGCGGCGACCACGACGGCGCGAGCATCAGGCCGATGGTCCCGGCGACGCCGAACACGCTCAGCCCGACGATCCACGGGCTCTGCCCGCGCTGCCGGGCCGCCATCGGCGCGACGACGAGGCTGATCGGCACGGCGATCAGCGAAACCAGGCCGAACAGCAGCCCGGCGTCGTCGCGCCGGACGCCCGCGTCCATCAGCACCTGCGGGAACCAGCCCATCGCCGCGTAGGCGTAGAACGCCTGCAGGCCGAAGAAGCCGGTGACGATCCAGGCCAGCCGGTTGCGCAGCAGCGAACGGCCGCCTTCGGCCCCGTCGGCGGGCCGCGGTGCCCGGCCGGTGCCGCGGGCTGCGAGGATCCAGGCCAGCAGCGCGACGACGGCCAGCGCCGCCCAGCCGCCCAGCGCCGGGCGCCAGCCGCCGAGGGCGTCGCCGAGCCGGGGGGTCACCGCCGAACCGAGGGCGCCGCCACCCTGCAGCGCGGCGGTGTAGACGCCGGTCAACAGGCCGATGCGAGCCGGGAAGGAGTCCTTGATGACGACCGGGATGAGCACGTTGATCAGGGCGATCCCGGCGGTGGCGACGAGCGTCCCGCCGAGCACCACGGCGGGTCCGTCGAGCACGCGCAGCACCAGCCCGGCGGCGAGGGCGCACAGCGCGATCGCGATGGCGGCGCCGACCCCGGCCCGGCGGGCGAGCAGCGGTGCGGCCAGCCCGGCCCCGGCGAAGCAGAGCGTCGGCAACGTCGTGAGCACGCCGGCCCAGACGACGGAAGTGCCGAGGTCCCCGCGCATTTCGGCGAGCATCGGCCCGACGCCGGTGATGGCCGGTCGCAGGTTCAGGGCGGTGAGCACCACCGCGACCGCGAGCAGCGCCCCGGCGGCGACCACGCCGGGCGTCCGGACCTCGACGGCACCGTCCAGTTCGGGTTCACGGTGTTCGACGCGCATGCCCGCTACTATCGCATACGTAGGATGATTGGATGAAAGGATAATCCTGTGCCTCTGGCCACCACGCGCCGAGCAGGCCTCGTCGACCAGGTCATCGAGCAGCTGCGGACCGCGGTCACGCAGGGCGAATGGCCGATCGGCGAACGCATCCCGACCGAGGCCGAACTCGTCGAGCAGCTCGGCGTCGGGCGCAACACCGTCCGCGAAGCCGTTCGCGCGCTCGCGCACACCGGGCTCCTGGAGGTCCGGCAGGGCGACGGCACCTACGTGCGCGCCACGAGCGAGGTGTCCGGCGCGATCCGGCGGCTCTGCGGCTCGGAACTGCGGGAAGTCCTGCAGGTCCGGCGCACCCTGGAGGTGGAAGGCGCGCGGCTCGCCGCCGTCGAGCGGACCGAGGAAGAGGTCGCCGCGCTGTGGTCGCTGCTCGGCCGCCGCGAGGTCGAGCTGCGCGAAGGACGCTGGCAGGACTTCGCTCGCACGGACGCGGAGTTCCACTGCGCGGTCGTCGGCGCCGGCCACAACCGGCTGCTGACCGAGCTCTACCGCGGGCTGACGGAGGTCATCGCGGCCAGCATCGCGACGACGTCCAGCATCGCGCCGGGCGCGGACCACTCCCCGGAGATCGGCCACGAAGGGCTCGCCCGGGCCATCGCCGACCGGAATCCGGACCGCGCCGCCGCCGAGGCCTGCGGGTTCCTCGACGAGCTCCTGGAGCGCATCGAACGCGCCTGACCGGCGCTTTCTCCTGGCTTGGCACCATCGTCGACCCCTAAGGGTGCCATTTCAGGGTTGTCGTGGCACCACTGTGGTGCCATATTTGTGCCATGGACCTGACGCCCTTCGTGGACGAACTCCGCCGGGAGCTCGCGGTCGCCGCCGAAGCGGCGGGCGAGGACGCCGTCGCCCTCGCCGAGCGGCTCACCGCGCCGCTCGAGTCGGCGATCCGGCTGACCCTGCTCGACGCCCTTTCGACCGCGGCCGACGAGATCACCCGCGACCTCGCCCCCGGCTCGGTGGAAGTCCGCCTCCGCCGGCGCGAGGCCGAGTTCGCCGTCGCGCTGCCCACGGCACCCGAACCGGCGCCCGCCGAGGCACCCCCGCCACCGCCCGAGACCGACGACGGCGCCGTCGCGCGCATCAACCTGCGGCTGCCCGAACAGCTGAAACAGCGGGTCGAGGAAGCCGCCGGCCGGGACCGCCTCTCCATCAACGCCTGGCTCGTCCGGGCCGCGAGCAGCGCGCTGGGCACCGACCGCGGCCGCCCCACCCAGCGCCGGACGGCCTTCGGCGAGAAGTACACCGGCTGGGTCCAGTAACAGCTTTTCCCCTTCACGTCTCCCACCTGCGGAGACGCCATCCGAGCACCCCAGGAGGGCGCAGCCATGCCTGTTTTCCCCACCCCCGAGCCGATCACGGCCACGATCGACATGAGCGTCGCTGACGTCCGGATCGTCGCCGGCGACGGCGCGGAGACGACCGTCGAGGTCACCCCGGCCGACCCGGCGGACAACGAGGACGTCAAGGCCGTCGCGAAGACCCGCGTCGAGTTCGCCGGCGGCGAGCTGCTGGTCAAGGGCCCGAAGTACGTCACCAAGCTCTGGGGCCGGGGCGGGGCCCTGCACGTCCGGGTCGAACTGCCGGCCGGTTCGCAGATCACCGGCACCGCCGCGATGGGCGGCTTCCGGGTCACCGGCCGGGTCGGCCCCAGCCGCTTCAAGACGTCCGTCGGCGACATCCACCTGGACGAAGCCGCCCGGCTCGAGGCGTCCACGGCGACCGGGGACGTCACCGTCGAACGCGCCACCGGGCACGCCGAGCTCGGCACCGGCTCCGGCGAGCTGCGGATCCGCGAGATCGACGGCACCGCGGTCCTCAAGAACTCCAACGGCGAGACCCGCGTCGGCGAAGTGACCGGCGACCTGCGCGTCAACACCGCCAACGGCGACATCCTCGTCGACCTGGCCCACGCCGGGGTGCACGCCAAGACCGCCTCCGGCGACATCCGGCTCGGCGAGGTCGTGCGGGACCGGGTCGTCCTCGAGACCGCCGTCGGCGAGATCGAGGTCGGCATCCGCGAGGGCAGTGCCGCGTGGCTCGAGCTGAACTCGCTGGTCGGCTCCGTGCGCAACACGCTCAGCGCCGCCGACGGACCCGGCAGCAACACCGAGACCGTCGAGGTCAAAGCCCACAGCTACACCGGCGACATCGTCATCCGCCGGGCCTGAAGACTCCACACGCGAAGGGGAAGATCCATGGCAGACGCCATCGTGGCCGAGGGACTGGTCAAGAAGTACGGGAAGGTCACCGCGCTCGACGGGATGACCTTGTCGGTGCCCGAAGGCACGGTGCTCGGCGTGCTCGGGCCGAACGGCGCCGGGAAGACCACCACCGTCCAGATCCTCACGACGCTGCAGAAGCCGGACGCGGGCCGGGCCACGGTCGCCGGGTTCGACGTCGTGCAGGACGCGCAGGAGCTGCGCTCGCACATCGGCGCTTCGGGCCAGTACGCGGCCGTCGACCAGGAACTGACCGGGGCCGAGAACCTCGAGATGGTCGGCAGGCTGTACCACCTGGGGACCAAGCGGGCCAAGGCCCGCGGCCGGGAGCTGCTCGCCCGGTTCAGCCTGGCCGACGCCGCCGATCGCCCGGTCCGGGGCTACTCCGGCGGCATGCGCCGCCGCCTCGACCTGGCCGGCGCGCTCGTGGCCAACCCGCCGGTGCTGTTCCTCGACGAGCCCACCACCGGGCTCGACCCGCGGGCCCGCACCGAGCTGTGGGAGGTCATCACCGAGCTGGTCGCGGGCGGCACGACGCTGTTGCTGACCACGCAGTACCTGGAGGAGGCCGACCGGCTGGCCGACAGCATCGCCGTCGTCGACCACGGCCGCGTGATCGCCCGCGGCACCGCCGACGAGCTCAAGGACCTCGTCGGCGGCGAGCGGATCGAGCTGACCGTCGGCACGCACAATGACGTCGTCGTCGCGCGGCGGGCGCTGGCCCGGCTGGCCAGCGGCGAGCCGCAGGCCGAAGGCTTCCGGCTCACCGTGCCCGTGTCCCACGGCGCGAAAGCGCTTACCGAGGCCCTCGCGCTGCTCGCCGTGGAAGGCGTCGACGTCCGCGACGTCGGCGTCCGCCGCCCCACCCTCGACGACGTGTTCTTGTCACTCACCGGCCACGAGACGGCCGAGCCCACCGAACCCGCGAAGGAGGCCGTGTGATGAACGCGGTGCAGATGGCCGTCACCGACGGCGTGACCGTCGCCAAGCGCAACTCGATCAAGATCGTCCGGTCGCTGGACCTGCTCGGGTCCATCGTGTTCATGCCGGTGATGTTCGTGCTGCTCTTCGGCTACGTGTTCGGCAGCGTGATCGACATCCCCGGGATGTCCTACCGCGAGTTCATGCTGCCGGGGATCTTCACCCTCGCGGTGGCGATGGGCAGCATCGTCACCGGCTACGGCCTGACCGACGACCTGCAGAAGGGCATCATCGACCGGTTCCGCTCGCTGCCGATGTCCCCGGCTGCGGTGCTGATCGGGCGGACCACCGCCGACCTGATCCTCAACGTGACGAGCCTGCTGATCATGGGGCTGGTCGGCCTGCTGGTCGGCTGGCGCATCCACACGAGCCCGCTGGAGGCGCTGGGTGGCGTGCTCCTGCTGCTCGCCTTCGCCTACGCGCTGTCGTGGGTGATGGGCACCCTCGGCCTGGCCGTGCGCAAGCCCGAGGTGTTCAACAACGTCTCCAGCGTGGCGATCTTCCCGCTCACGTTCCTGGCCAACACGTTCGTCGACAGCGGCCGCCTGCCCACGCCGCTGCGGGTGATCGCGGATTGGAACCCCGTCTCGGCGATCACGCAGGCGTCGCGGGAACTGTTCGGCAACACCAGCGCGGCGATGCCGGTGCACGACGCCTGGCCGATGCAGCACGCTGTGCCGGCTTCGGTGCTGTGGATCGCGGTACTGCTGGCGATCTTCGTACCGCTTTCGGTGCGCTGCTACAAGAAGGCCACCAGCCACTGACTCACGGCAGCGTCAGGATCTCGCTGCCGTCGGCCGTCACCACGAGGGTGTGCTCGAACTGGGCCGTCCACTTCTTGTCCTTCGTGGTGACGGTCCAGTCGTCGGACCAGATGTCGTAGTCGATGGTGCCGAGGGTGATCATCGGCTCGATCGTGAAGGTCATGCCCTCCTCGATCACCGTGTCGACCGAGGGCTCTTCGTAGTGCAGGACCGTCGGCGGCGTGTGGAACGCCGGGCCGACGCCGTGACCGGTGAAGTCGCGGACCACGCCGTAGCCGAAGCGCTTGGCGTAGGCCTCGATGACCCGGCCGATGACGTTGAGCTGGCGGCCCGGCCGGACCGCCTTGATCGCCCGCAGCGTCGCCTCGCGGGTGCGCTCCACCAGCAGGCGCGCCTCCTCGGAGACGTCGCCGGCCAGGAACGTCGCGTTCGTGTCGCCGTGGACGCCGCCGATGTAGGCGGTGACGTCGATGTTGCAGATGTCGCCGTCCTCGATCACCGTCGAGTCCGGGATGCCGTGGCAGATCACCTCGTTGAGCGAGGTGCAGCACGACTTCGGGAACCGGCGGTAGCCCAGCGTCGAGGGGTAGGCGTGGTGGTCGAGCAGGAACTCGTGCACCACCTTGTCGATGTCGTCCGTGGTGGCGCCGGGCTTGACGGCCTTGCCGCCCTCCTCCAGGGCCTGGGCCGCGATCCGGCTCGCGACCCGCATCGCCTCGATCACCTCGGGCGTGCGCACGCCGTTGCCGGTGTCCCGCTTCGGCGCCGGCTTGTCCACGTACTCGGGACGGGCGATGGAACTGGGGACGTCACGGCGCGGCGTCTGGACGCCGGGAACGAGCGGGGCACGAACGGACATGCCCCCACTTTACGACGGCCCGCTCAGCCGATCCCCGCCAGGAACCGGTGCGCGGCCTGCACCGCCGGTTTGGACGACCCGGCGTCGGTGAGGAGCACGGCGAACGCCAGGTCGCCGCGGTAGCCGACGAACCAGCCGTGCGAGTGGGAGCCGTCGCCGAACTGGGCGGTGCCGGTCTTGCCCGCGACGCCGGGGATGTCCCGCAGCCCGGTCGCGGTGCCCGCGGTGACGACCTCCCGCATCATCCCGCGCAGTGCGTCGAGAACCTCCTGCGACGGCGGATCGCCGACGTTCTTCGTGGCCGACGGCATGCCCTTGACGATCGACGGCGACGGCACCTTCCCGGCCTGCACGGTGGCCGCGACCAGCGCCATGCCGAACGGGCTGGTCAGCACCCGGCCCTGACCGAAGCCGTTTTCCGCCCGCTGGACGGCGGAGTCGCTGGCCGGGACGTCGCCGGTGACCGTGGTCAGGCCCGGAACGACGAAGTCGGCGCCGACGCCGAAGGAGCGGGCGGTGTCGGTGAGCGACGAGCCGCCGAGACCGGCGGCGAGCCGGGCGAAGGTCGTGTTGCAGGACCGCGCGAACGCCGTCTTCAGCGGCACCCGGCCCAGGTCGAACCGGCCTTCGTTCGGCACGACGCGGTTTTCGACCGTCGTCGTCCCCGGGCAGTCGACCGGGCTGTCCGCCTCGACCTCCCCCGCCGACAGCGCGGCCGCCGCCGTGACGATCTTGAACGTCGAACCCGGCGGGTAGCGCCCGGACAGGGCCAGCGAGCCCTCCTCGTCGGCGGCGGCGTTCTGCGCCACGGCGAGGATGTCCCCGCTCGAGGGCTGGATCGCGACCAGCGCGGCGGAGTACGGCTCGGTTTCGAGGGCCTTCTCGGCGGCAGCCTGGATCTTCGCGCTGAGCGTGCTGGTGACGGCGGGCGCGGGCCGCGGCGGCTCGGCCTTGAGCTCGGCGGCCTCGCCGCCGGTGACGTCACGGGTGACGATCCGCCAGCCCGCCGCCCCGGCCAGCTGCTGTTCGACCAGCGCGCGGATGCCGGGCAGGACCTGCTGCCCCGACCCGCGGGTCACCGGCAGCAGCCGCTCCTGGCTGGCGAAGCGGACGCCGGGCAGGTCGTAGATCGCCGGCTTGACGCGCTGGTAGTCGCCGGCGCGCAGGGTGATCACCGGGTAGGCGTCACCGGGCTTGGTCTTGCTCATCCCGTCCAGCACGGACCGGCCGGTGACCGAAGGCTCGTACCGGTGCAGCGCCTTGGCCAGCGTCCCGGCGACGGCACTCGCGTCGCCGGCCTTCTGCGGGTCGACGACCACGCCGATCACCGTCTGCGGGCGCATCAGCGGCACGCCGTCGCGGTCGAGGACCGGCGCCGTCTCCGGCAGCTGCGGCAGCATGCCGAGGGTCTGCCCGACCGCCAGCTGGGGGTGCACGACCGTCGGCTGCCAGTGCACCTGCCAGCCGTTCTCGGCCGCCCGCAGCTGGGCGTCCGCGCGGTAGGACCAGCTGCGGCCGTGCGGCAGGTGCCAGGTGAGCCGGTAGCCGGCGGTCACGACGTCGCCGTCGGGCTGTTTCACCTCTTCGTCGTCGACGTCGAGGGCCTCGGGGCCGAGCACGCCGCGGACCTGGCTCAGGACGGCCTTCGCGGCTTCCGGTGAGTCGGTGTTCGCCGCCGCGGCGGCGACGTCCCCGGACGCGACGGCGTCCAGGAAGGCGGAGAGGGCGTCCTCGGGACCGTCGCCCGAGCACCCGGCCGTGGTCGCGGCGACGAGCAGCAGCACCGCGAGCGCACTGCGGCCTCGACGTGCACTCATGGCGGGATGATGCCTGGTCAGAGCGTTGCGGTGGCTTCGAAACACCGCCACGGAAGAGTGGTTAGAACAGCACCGTCGCGTACTGGCCAACCTGCTCGAACCCGATCTTGCGGTAAGCCGCGAGGGCGGGGGTGTTGAAGGCGTTGACGTAGAGGCTGGCGGTGCGGCCGAGCCCGCGGACGAGCCGGTTCACGACCGCGGCGGTGCCGGCGGTGCCGAGCCCGTCGCCCCGGCGGTCGGGGTGCACCCAGACGCCCTGGATCTGCCCGACGGTCGCCGACATGGCGCCGATCTCGGCCTTGAAGACGACCTCGCCGTCCTCGAAGCGGGCGAACGCGCGGCCGGCACCGATCAGCTCGGTGACCCGGGCGCGGTAGCTGGCGCCGCCGTCACCGCTGCGCGGATCGACACCGACCTCCTCGATGAACATCGAGACGGCCGCGGGCAGGTACCGCTCGAGCTCGTCCGGCCGGACGGGCCGGACCAGCGGATCGGCGGCGACGAGCGGGGTGCTGTCCAGCGCCATCAGCGGCTGGTCGCCGCGGACCTCGCGGGCCGGGCCCCACTCGCCTTCGAGCTCGTCCCACAGGCCGAGGACCTGCTCGGCCGGGCCGACGAGCGAGGAGCAGGTGCGTTGCCTTCTCAGGGCGCGGTCGGCGAAGGAGCGCAACGCGGGCGCGTTGCCGCGCAGCGGGATGAGGTTGGGCCCGGAAAAGCACAGCCCTTGGAGCCGTCCGGCCCGGACCGGACGGCTGTCGGCGGCCCAGAGCTCGCCACCGAGCCGCCACGGGTCGAGGCCCGCGGCCTCGACCCGGGCGCTGACCATGCAGCTGCCCACCGGGTCGGCGGCCAGCGCGGCCCGGACCGCCGGATAGTCCCGATCATCGAGCAGCCGTGCACCTGCAAGCCGCAACACGGGCTCCAGGGTGCCAGATTCGACTGCTGAACGGAACGCAAGCCTCCCGACACTGTGAGATGAACAGCCGACGCCGGGCATTCCGGGCAGTATCGGAAGCATGCAGCGTTATACGTACAAGGTCGTCGAGGTCCGCGAGAAGCTGCTCGGCGGCAAGATGTCGGGCGGCAAGCTGGAGAAACTGCTGAACGACCACGCCGAGGACGGGTGGCAGCTCAAGGCCATCACCTCGGCGGAGGTGAAGGGCCGGGTCGGGCCCGGCGGCGTCGAGGGACTGCTGGTGACCTTCGAGCGGCCGGTGCAGTAGCGGGGCGCCCTCCCGGCGGCGGGTCAGGCCGCGCCGCGGTAGGTGCCGAGCGTCCAGGCGTTGCCCTCCGGGTCGCGCAGGCTGAACGTGTGCGAGCCGTACTCGGTGTCCGTCAGCTCGGCCGTGATCTCCGCACCCGCGGCCTGCACCCGCGCGTACACCTCGTCGACCTGGTCCGACACCACGTACACCGCGGCCGTGCCCGGCTTCATCGCGTCGTGGACGCCGTCCGGTGGGCGGACGCTGCCCAGCATCACCGCACCGCCCTCGGGCCAGCGCAGCTCGGCGTGCGCGATCAGCTCCCCCTCGGGCACCACCAGCGCTTCGGTGAAGCCGAGGACGTCGACGAGGAAGCGGACCGCCGCGGGGGCGTCGTCGTACCGGAGGGCGGGCCAGACGTTCGGTTCAGGAGTCATGCCGTCAGCTTCGCGCCACCTCCGCCTCCTGGTCTTGGAGGAACGGGAGCTCCTCGGCGATCCACGTCCCCGGCGTGCACCCGGCCAGCGCGCGCCATTCGTTCGTCAGGTGCGCCTGGTCGTAGAACCCGCACTCCGCCGCCAGCGCCGCCAGGTCCGTCCGCCCGCGCCGCAGCATGCGCCCGGCCCGCTCGAACCGCAGCACCCGCGCCGCCTGCTTCGGCGCCAGCCCCAGCTCCGTGCGGAAGCGCTCGCCCAGGTGGCGGCGGCTCCAGCCGACCTCGTCCGCGAGGTCCGCGACGCGCACCTGCCCGTCCGCACCCCGCAGCCGCCGCCACGCCTCCCCCAGCTCGGGCGGCGGCACCACCGGCTCGACCGCCCGGGCGGCCAGCACGTCGTCGAGCAGCGCGAACCGCTCGCGCCATGGCAGCTCCCGCAGCCTGTCGGGCAACCAGCCGAGACCGAAGTCGGCGAGGTCGGCGACCTCGCCGCTCAGCTCGGCCGCCGTCACCCCGAACAGCGTCCGCACGCCCAGCGGGTCCAGTTCCAGCTGGACCCCCTCCTGCACGCGGTCCTGCCGGATCAGCACCGCGCGCGTGTGCAGCCCGCCGACCAGCGCCTGGAAGCTCTGCCCGGCCATCCGCACCGGCCCGGCGAGGCTGATGACGAGCGTCACATGCCGGGACGGCAGGCCGCGGTGGACGGCCAGCGTGACATCGTCCTGCGCGTACCCCACATAGCGCGTGACCAGGGGCCGCACCACCGGGTGCGGCTGGCGAATGGCCCAGGTCACGCTCACGAATGCCAGCGTAATCGTCACCACCGACATTTTCGGGGGCTCGGGTGGCGGAGCCCCCGACCTGGGGCGAAGCCCTAGGTGTCACTGCCAGTTCCGGGTCTGATAACACGGACGTGCGTCCCCACCGCGGAAGGAACCACCCGATGACGATCCAGGAGCAGGCGCAGCAGCTGGAGCTGCTCGCCGACCAGGTGCCGACCGGCATCGCGCTCGCCACGAAGAGCGACCTCGAAGACCTCCAGGCCCAGGTGCTCGGCCTGCTCGGGGAGACGTCCACCGCGACCGCGATCCAGGGCGCCATCCAGCTCGCTTCCCAGCAGATCGACGAGGTCGCGGCCGCGCTGGAGAACGTCCGCCTGCAGATCCGCGACGCCGCCCAGCACCACCTACAGGGTTGATTCGTAGAACGAGCGGACGGCGGGCTGGCCCGTGTAGTTCGGGCCCGCCCGGTCGTCCGCGCCGAGGTAGCGGAAGGGCAGCGAGCCGCCGAAGGGGCCGGCCCGCCGGATCCGGTGTGCTCGCGAGTCGTAGGTGAAACCCGCTTCGCGCAAGGCGCGCAGCACCCGGCGCGCCCCACCCGGCGCTTCGATTCCCGCGACGTCGAAGTTCGCCACGAACACGCCCCCATCGCGCAGCCAGGACGCCGCCCGCAGCAGCGCGCCCAGCTTGTCGCCGACGTAGTGGAAGCCGTGCACGCAGGTGACGAGGTCGAACCGGCCCGCGGGCTCCCACGCGGTGATCGACGCCGTCTCGAACCGCACCGGCCCGGCCGCCGCGAAGTAGCCGACGAGGTCGACGCCCGTGATGTCCAGATCCGGCCGGGCCTCGGCCGCGTCCAGGAGCGCACGTCCGCTGCCGCAGCACAGATCGAGCCAGCGGGCGCCCGGCGGCAGGCCCGGGATGTCGAAGCCGAGCACCCGCGAATAGCCGTCGCGACCGGCCAACCGGCGCTCGCGGTTCATCGCCCGGTTGGCCACCACGGATGACGCCTCGAGAGCGTCGTCCGGAAGGAGATCTGTGACAGCCGGGGTTTCGCCCCGGGCCGGGGCTTCGCCATCCGGAACCCCCTCGAAGATTTCAGCCGGCGGTGACCACCGGCGCGCCCTCACCAAGGGCCTCGCCGGCCTCCTCGGCGATGCGCATGGCCTCTTCGATGAGCGTCTCGACGATCGCGTGCTCGGGCACGGTCTTGATGACCTCGCCCTTGACGAAGATCTGGCCCTTGCCGTTGCCCGACGCCACGCCCAGATCGGCCTCGCGGGCCTCGCCCGGGCCGTTCACGACGCAGCCCATGACGGCCACGCGCAGCGGGATCTCCATGCCCTCGAGCCCGGCGGTGACCTGCTCGGCGAGCGTGTAGACGTCGACCTGCGCGCGCCCGCAGGACGGGCACGAGACGATCTCCAGCTTGCGCTGCTTGAGGTTCAGCGACTGCAGGATCTGGATGCCGACCTTGACCTCTTCGACCGGCGGCGCGGACAGCGAGACGCGGATCGTGTCGCCGATGCCCTGGCGCAGCAGCGCGCCGAACGCGACGGCCGACTTGATCGTGCCCTGGAAGGCCGGGCCCGCCTCGGTGACGCCGAGGTGCAGCGGGTAGTCGCACTGCTCGGCGAGGATCTCGTAAGCGCGCACCATGACCACCGGGTCGTTGTGCTTCACCGAGATCTTGATGTCGTGGAAGTCGTGCTCGGCGAACAGCGACGCCTCCCACAGCGCCGACTCGGCCAGCGCCTCCGGCGTCGCCTTGCCGTACTTGTCCATGATCCGCTTGTCGAGCGAGCCGGCGTTGACGCCGATCCGGATCGGCGTGCCGTGGTCCTTCGCGGCCTGCGCGATCTCCTTGACCTGGTCGTCGAACTTCCGGATGTTGCCCGGGTTGACGCGCACCGCCGCGCAGCCCGCCTCGATCGCCGCGAAGACGTACTTCGGCTGGAAGTGGATGTCGGCGATCACCGGGATCTGCGACTTCCGCGCGATCGCGGGCAGCGCCTCGGCGTCGTCGGCCGACGGGCACGCGACGCGGACGATGTCGCAGCCCGCGGCGGTCAGCTCGGCGATCTGCTGCAGGGTCGCGTTGACGTCGGAGGTGAGCGTCGTCGTCATCGACTGGACGGAGATCGGGTGGTCGCTGCCGACGCCGACCGACCCCACCTGCAGCTGGCGGGTCTTGCGACGCTCGGACAGGACGGGCGGGGGCAGGGCGGGCATACCGAGTGCGACGGTCACGGCTTCCAGCGTACCTACCCCTACTGGGCCACCTTCACCATGTCAACCGTCACGGTGAGCAGCATTACGGCGGGGGTGAGCGGTCACCGGCGGACCGCACCCCCTCCGTGGGACTACTGGCCGATCCGGATCGGGTTGACGATGTCGGCGGTCACCGTGAGTAGCGTCACCGCGCCGCCGATGAGCACGAGGACCATCGTGATCCCGGACAGCTTCGTGTAGTCGACCGGTCCCCCGGCCACCTTGCCCCGCCGCGTGCGGATCCAGTCGCGGACGCGCTCGTACCAGACCACCGCGATGTGCCCGCCGTCCAGCGGCAGCAGCGGCAGCAGGTTGAACACGCCGATGAAGAAGTTCAGGCTGGCCAGCAGCAGGAAGAACAGCACCCAGACGCCGTTCTCGACGGCCTCGCCGCCGAGCCGGCTCGCCCCGACGACGCTGACGGGCGTGTTCTTGTCGCGTTCGCCGCCGAAGATCGCGGTGACCACGGCGGGAATGCGCTCGGGGAACTGGACGAGCCGCTGCGCCGTCTCGGAGAACATCATGCCGGTGAAGTCGAACGTGGCGCCGACCGCGGCGACCGGGCCGTACTGCGTGGTCAGCTGCGGCACCTTGGGCGAGGCGCCGATCATGCCGACCTCCTTGACCGCGGAGCCGTTCCAGCGCTGCACCTTCGGCACGTCGACGACGAGCCACAGCTTCTCGGTGCCGCGCTGCACCTCGAACACCGTCCGGCCGCTGGTGGCCTGGACGGCGGTGAGCATCTCCTCCCAGGTCGCGACCGGCTTCCCGCCGACGGCGAGCACCGTGTCGCCGGCCCGCAGCCCGGCCGTCGCCGCCGGGGTCGGCGCGCCCTGCGGGCAGGTGGGGTTCTTGGCCTGGGCGGCGGCCTGTTCCTTCGACGTGGTCGGGACGGCGCAGGAGGTCGTCGCCAGCACCGGCTTGGGCGCTTCGGCGGCCGCCGGGCTCGGCAGGCCCATGGTCACGGCCATCAGGTAGAGGACCACGAAGCCCAGGATGAAGTGGGTGACCGACCCGGCCGACATGACGACGGTGCGCTTCCAGGTCTTGAACCGCCACATCGCGCGCGGCGCCTCGTCCGGGGTCACCTCGTCGAGCGCCGTCATGCCGGCGATGTCGCAGAACCCGCCGAGCGGGATCCACTTCAGGCCGTACTCGGTCTCGCCGCGGCGCCAGGAGAACACCGTGGGCCCGAAGCCCACGAAGTACCGGCGGACCTTCATGCCGAAGGCCTTCGCGGTGACCATGTGGCCGGCCTCGTGCAGTGCGACTGAGACGCAGATCCCCAGCGCGAAGAGCACCACACCGATGATGTAGGCGAGCACCCGCTACTTCCCCTCGATGATCGAACCGGCCCGCGCACGAGCCCACCGCTCGGCCGCGAGAACGTCCTCGACGTCGCGTGGTTCGCGACGCCATTCGTCGGCGGCTCCCACCACCTCGGAAACAGTGTCCACTATCGACGTGAAGCTGGTGTTCTGCGCGAGGAAAGCGGACACCAGCTCCTCGTTCGCGGCGTTGTAGACCGCGGGCAGGCAGCCGCCCTCGGTGCCGCAGTGCCGGGCCAGCTCGACGGCCGGGAAGGCCTCGTCGTCCAGCGGCTCGAAAGTCCAGGTCGCGGCCTGGTCCCAGGTGCACGCGGCGGCGGCACCGGGGACCCGGTCGGGCCAGTGCAGCGCGAGCGCGATGGGCAGCCGCATGTCCGGCGGGCTGGCCTGGGCGATCGTCGAGCCGTCGGTGAAGGTCACCATCGAGTGCACGATCGACTGCGGGTGCACGGTGACGTCGATCTTCGCGGGCTCGATGCCGAACAGCAGCGCCGCCTCGATCAGCTCCAGGCCCTTGTTGACCAGGGTGGCGGAGTTGATCGTGATGAGCGGGCCCATGGACCAGGTCGGGTGCGCCATCGCCTGCTCGACGGTGACGCCGGCCAGCTCCGCGCGCTTGCGGCCGCGGAACGGGCCGCCGGACGCGGTGAGGACCAGCCGGGCGACCTCGCTGCGGTGCCCGGCGCGCAGGGCCTGGGCGATGGCGGAGTGCTCGGAGTCGACGGGCACGAGCTGCCCGGGCTTGGCGGCGGCGAGCACCAGCGGGCCGCCGGCGATGAGGGACTCCTTGTTGGCCAGGGCCAGGGTGGCGCCGGTGGCGAGCGCCCGCAGCGTCGGCTCGAGGCCGCGGGAGCCCGGGAGCGCGTTGAGGACGGTGTCGACCTCGACCGCGTCGATCAGCTCGGTGACGGCGTCCGTGCCCGCGAAGAGCCGCGGGAGCTTGAACTCGCCCTGGGCGTACCCGCGCTTCTGCGCTTCGGCGTACAACGCGAGCTGGACGTCTTCGGCGGCCGTGGCCCTGGTCACGGCGACGGCCTCGACGCCGTGGGCGATCGCCTGCGCGGCGAGCGCGGCCGGATCGGTCCCGCCCGCGGCGATCCCGGCCACCCGGAACAGGTGCGGGTTGCGCGCGGCGACGTCGAGGGCCTGCACGCCGATGGACCCGGTCGAGCCGAGCACGAGAACGCTTCGCGAGGTAGTCATCGCCGGTCATTGTCGCGCGGGGCGTCTCCGCGGCGCACCCGGAGGTGTGGGATCATCGGCGGGTCCGAGGTTCACGGGGTTTGAGGAGTTCATCGTGGCAGGCAAGGCGGTCGAGAAGAGGCGGCCCGAGGTCGACCCGCGCGACGAGCCGTCCGCGGCCTGGGGCTGGCACGGCTCGTTCCCGAAGGCCACCCGCATCGCCGGCTGGGTCAGCGCGATCATCCTGCTGGTGATGATCAAGGGCAACCACGAGAACAACACCGAGAACGTGTGGCTGGTCGGCCTGGCCCTGTTCCTCGTCCTGCTGCTGGTGCTGGACATCCGCAAGCGGCGCACGGCCTGGCGCCGGTAGTTCGTCATTCGCTAACGTCCCCGGTATGAAGCTGCGCTGGGGACTGGCCGTGTTCGCTGTTCTGGGTGCCCTGGTGGTACCCGCCGCTCCGGCCTCGGCTTCGGTGCCGTCGGTCCGGTGCACGTTCACGCCGACCCCGGACAACCCGGCGGCGCGCCCCGTGGTCCGTCCGTGGCCGGTGGCGCCGACCCGCGGGACCGTGGACGTGACCTTCCGGTTCAACTACGGGCCGGTGACCGTGCGGCTGGACCGCGCGGGGGCCGCTCCGTGCGCGGTGCACAACATGGTTTCGCTGGTTCTGCAGCGGTTCTACGACCGGTCCCAGTGCTGGCGGCTTTCGAATTCTTCCCGTCTCGGCGTTCTCCAGTGCGGAGACATCTACGAGGTCGAGAAGGGCGGGCCGGGGTACAAGTTCCCGGACGAGGTCTCGGGCGCCGAGACGTACCCGCGCGGGACGATCGCGATGGGCAACCAGGGGCCCGGGACGAACGGGTCGGAGTTCTTCATCGTGCACTCGTTCGCGAACATCCCGGCGAACTATTCGGTCATGGGGCGGGTGATCCGGGGGATGTCCGCGATTGATCGGATGGTGGCGGACGGGATCATCCCGACCGATCCGAACGGGCCACTGGACGGGGCGCCGGCTCACCCGGTGAAGATTCAGCGCGCCACCGTCGGCCGGTAAGCCTGATTTCAGGTATTCGTTCTCGACGCTGCCGTGTCCCGGCGGGCTGAAATCCCTGCCCTCGTTTCCGGCCGACCGGCCGTGCCGCCGGGGCAGCCGGCAGCTGAACATGACAGGGGTGGACCGCATTCCCCGCGTGACCGATCGCCCCGTTGAGCCCGGGGCGCGGGTCGGGCAGGGCGGCGCGCGAAAGAAAGGCAATTCCCCGGTTCCGGCTGCGCCGATTCGGCCGCTGGACCGAAAGGGGGTCGTCGCCCTTCAACGCGGTGCGGGAAACCGGACCGTTTCGAGCCTCCTCGCCACCACGCCGGCTGTTCCGGCGACGCCGGTACCGGCCGAGGTGAGCGTCCAGCGTCACCCACCGCCGACGAGCGCCAAGACCCAGGCCGACAAGAGCAGGTGGGCGGTCGAGCCGATCAACAGGCAGAAGGGGCTCATGCCGCTGCCCGCCACTTGGGGACTGGGCGCGCTGCACCACAAGATTTCCAAGGAAACGCTGAGCGGCATCGTCGATGACGGCGGCCTGGGGCTCGTGCGCTCCTGGCACGCCTCGGCCGACACCCCGGGGCATGCCGGTGCGCAGGAGTTCTGGGAGGCGTGCTGTGAGATCGCCGGCAGCGAGGTGGTCAAGGCGGCGGCAGGTAACCCCTACAAACTCCTGTGGAACATGGCGGTCAACCTGTCGGTGGGACCGCCGAGTCCGGCCGGCGACCCGGGGATGGGCTTCGACGCCGACACCGAGCCGGATCCCGACCAGCCTCAGCAGCGACGGCTGGACGAGGTGTCCGCTCACCTGAAGAAACTCGAGGACGTCTACTTCAGGCTGAAAGCTCAGCCAGTCGTCCACGACGAGGACTGGCGAGAGATGACCGAACACCTGCGAGCGGCACAATCTGCGCACCGGCAGCTCGACGGCGTCCTGAGCGGTCCGAACCAAGAACAATGGCTCTACGATGAGAAAACCAAGCAGCACCAGCGCAAAGGCCTGCGATGGTTCCCGGGCGCCGGAGACGGTGCGAAACTGTTCCAGCAGGAACGGGCGATTCCCGAAGATATCCTGGGGTACGTGTCGAGCGGTGAGGTCATCGCCCGAGGGAAGGCCACCACGGCCGGGGGATTCTCACTGACACTGACCGTCGACGAGGCGGCCGTCCATCACATCTGCCAACGCCACACCTACCGGCACTTCGACTTCGGCCAGACCAAGGCGGTCAACAACTTCTGGCCGCCGGGAACCGGTTTCAGCAAGGTGGTGGACGCGGTCCGCGCGGCCCTTCCCGACATCACTCGGATATGCCTGGAAGAATTGATGGCCGGCGAATCCACGGGATCGACTGACTCCTGGATCGGACGCGAGGTCGAGTTGAGGAACTGTGCCGCCGGCAGTTACACGGTCTTCTGCATCGCTGTCATCGGCCATGCCCAGGGCACAAACGGCTTGGGGATCGTCAAGACGATCGCGCCGGACGGGCGCAGTGGTCATGCCTTCCTCGCTTCGGAGCTGGCGGAGATCGCCGGCTCTCCGGGGATCCGGCCTGCCCCGGGCCCCCAGGCGGCCGCCGCCCCGGCACCTCGGGCGCCGTCCGGTCCAGCGGCCACCACGGTCGTTCCGGATTTTCCGGTCAAACGGTGGCAGCAAGAGGGCAAAGCGCGATCGGGTACGTCGGCTCCGGCACCGACGGACGTGCTGAACGCCGCCAAGAAGGGCCAGCTGGACGACGGCGACCACGTCAGGATCAACGGGGTCGTCTACGCAGTGACCGTTGCCCGCGTCGGGCCGGAAAAGACAGACCTGATCAATTCCGTGCGCGTCACCCTGTCGCCGGACTGGACGTAGGGCCCCGCGGAATCACGAGGAAAGCCGGGTGCCACCCGGCACCCGGCTTCCTCGCATCGTCGTCAGCGTTCGGTCGACGGCGACACCAGTTCGCTCGGCCCGCCACCCGACTCCCCGGCCACGGCGGCCAGCTCCTCCCCCACCGACTCGCCGTTCTCCGGGCGCGCGTCCTTCGTCAGCAGCGAAGCCACCGCGCCGATCAGGCACACGACGATCGCGAAGCCGAACGCCACCGCCAATCCCGACTGGAACGGGCCCGAAATCAGGTTCGGGAAGAAGCTGCGGCCCGTCAGGAACGCGGCCTGGTCCGGCGGCAGCGACGACAGCTGACCGCCCAGGAGCTGCTGGATCGGGTTGTAGCCCAGGAACGCCGCGAACAGCACCGCCACCGCCGGGAGGTTCGCGATCTGCGCCGCCGAGGCCGCCGGGACGCCGTGCTCGATCAAGCCCTGGCTCATCGTCGACGGCAGGCTCGAAGACAGGCCCGCGATGATCAAGCTGAAGAAGAAGCCGATCGACAGGACCATCGCCGCGTTCTGGAACGTCGTCATCATGCCCGCGCCGGAGCCGCGCGCGTCGGCCGGCAGGCTGTTCATCACCTCGGCGCGGTTGGGCGAGGAGAACATGCCCATGCCGATGCCGTTGACCAGCAGGATCGCCGCGAACGCCCAGTAGTCGAAGTTCACCGGCAGGATGATCAGCAGCAGGAACGTGATCGCCGTGATCAGCAGCCCGGTGGAGGCGAGCAGGCGGCTGCCGATCCGGTCGGCGAGGATGCCCGACGTCGGCGCGGCCAGCAGGAAGCCGACCGTCATCGGGAGCATGTAGATGCCCGCCCACAGCGGCGTCTGCTCGAACGTGTAGCCGTGCTGGGGCAGCCAGATGCCCTGCAGCCAGATGATCAGGATGAACTGCAGCCCGCCGCGGCCGAGGGAGGCCGTCAGGTTCGCGACGTTGCCCCAGGTGAACGAGCGGATCCGGAACAGCGACAGGCGAAACAGCGGGTTGTCCACCTTCGACTCGATGATCACGAACGCCACCAGCACCGCCAGGCCGCCGATCAGGCAGCTGAGCACGAACGGGCTGCCCCAGCCGGTCGGGGACGAGCCGTACGGCTGGATGCCGTAGGTGATGCCGATCAGCACCGCGATCAGGCCGACGGCGAAGGTGATGTTGCCCCACCAGTCCATCCGCGCGTGCTTGCGGATGCCGGTGTCGTGCAGCTTGAGGTACGCCCAGACCGTGCCGATCACGCCGAACGGCACCGACACGAGGAAGATCAGGTTCCAGTCGACCGGCGCGAGCACCCCGCCCACGACCAGGCCGAGGAACGAACCGGCGATGGCTGCGACACCGTTCATGCCGAGCGCGAGCCCGCGCTGGTTGGCCGGGAAGGCGTCGGTGAGGATGGCCGAGGAGTTCGCCATCAGGAAGGCACCGCCGACGCCCTGCACGATCCGCCAGCCGATCAGCCACAACGCGGCCGCGTCGCCGTCGAACCAGGTGACGGCCAGCATGATGGAGGAAACGGTGAAGACGGCGAAACCGAGGTTGTACATCCTCGCGCGGCCGTACATGTCGCCGAGCCTGCCGAAGCTCACCACCAGCACCGCGGTGACCACGAGGAAGCCCATGATCATCCACAGCAGGTAGCTCGTGTTGGCCGGTTCCAGGGGGTTGATGCCGATGCCCTTGAAGATGTCGGGCAGCGCGATCAGCACGATCGAGGAGTTGATCGTGGCGATCAGCATGCCCAGCGTCGTGTTGGACAGCGCGATCCACTTGTACCGCGGCCCCAGTTCCGCGATCGAATACGTCCGGCGCTCCGCCACTGTGCAACCCTTCTGCTCGCAAAGTCCCTTAGCTAGGCTAAGCAACTTGCTTGCGTATGGCAACCAACAGCGCGAATTGCCCGGGAGAGCATGATCACAGCCGCTTGACTGTCCTTTGAGGACTCTTTACGGCGGGGGTTGTGCACAACTCGAGAGTTAGGGGTCGGGGTGTGGACAACTCCAGTCGTGCGGCCGGGAACTGTCGGTGCCTCCCGGTAACGTTGAAACCGGGGGTCCCCCTCACGGCGAGAGGACCGGCAGAGGCGGGCGGCGCCGTGAGTACCGTTCGGGTGCGTGACCGCGGAAGAGGTGTTGCAGGACCGGCCACATCGGCGGGTGGTGCGGATCGGCGACACCGTCCGCCGGCCGACGTTTCCGTGGTCGCCGGCCGTCCACGCGCTGCTCCGCCACCTGGAGGCCGTGGGTTTCCGGTGGGCACCTCGTGTCCTGGGCCTCGACGAAGAAGGCCGCGAGGTGCTGACCTATCTGGAGGGTGAGTCCGGCCCGCAGGGCTGGGCGCAGGTGGTCGGCGATGCCGGTCTGGCGAGGTTCGCCCGGTTGCTGCGGGACTACCACGATGCGGTGGCCGGCTTTCGGCCGCCGCCGGAGTCCAGGTGGTTCGGCGGAACGACCGGGACCGGTGGCAGCGAGGTGATCTGCCACGGTGACTTCGGTCCGTGGAACGTCGTCTGGCAAGGGGAGCAGCCGGTCGGCATCCTCGATTGGGACTACGCCCGTCCCGCACCCCGGCTGCACGACGTCTGCTACGCCCTGGAATACGTCGCTCCCTTCCGCGATGACGCCGAATGCCTGCGGTCGCTGCGCTATCCTCGTCCCCCTCACCGGCGGCACCGCTTGGAGGTGTTCGCCGGCGCCTACAGCCTGACGTCCACGTCGGGACTGGTCGATGCCGTGATCGACGTCCAGCGGACCGTGCTCGCGCAGGTCCGGAGGCTGGCCGACGCGGGGCACCAGCCTCAGGCCGGCTGGGCTGCCGACGGCCATCTCGAGCAGCTGGCGGGCCGGCTCGCCTGGAGCCGGGAAAACCGGCACCTGTTCGAGTAGGCGGCACGTTCTGTGGTCACGGCCATGAGCGCCTGACCAGCTGCCCGAGCACCGCGACGCCCTCTTCGATCTCCGTCGCCGTCCGGGCCGCGTACCCCAGCACCAGCCCCGGCCGTCCCGGCCGTTGCCGGTGCCAGGACAGCGGCTGGACCTTCACCCCCGCCGCCAGCGCGGCCGCCGCCACCGCGACGTCGTCGATGTCGGCGTCGAACGTGATCGTCAGGTGCAGGCCCGCCGCCGCGCCGTGGACCACCGCGCCCGGCAAGCCGGAAGCGACAGCACGGATCATCGCGTCGCGGCGACGGCGGTGCCGGGCGCGGACCACCCGCAGCTGGCGCTCCAGCTCGCCGGTTTCCATCAAGCGCGCCAGGACCAGCTGGGCCAGCACCGGATTGCCCAGGTCCGCGAACCGCTTCGCCGCCACGAGGTCGTCGCGGAAGCGCGGCGGCGCCAGCAGCCAGCCGACGCGCAGCGCCGGTGCCAGCAGCTTCGAAACGCTTCCCGTGTAGCAGACCTCCGGCACCATCGACCGGACCGCCGGCACCGGTGCGCGGTCGTAGCGGTGCTCCGCGTCGTAGTCGTCCTCGATGACGATGCCGCCGCCGGCCACCCAGCGCATCAGCTCGCGGCGGCGCTCGCCGCCCAGCACCACGCCCATCGGGAACTGGTGGGCCGGGGTCAGCAACACCGCCGGGGCGCGCAGCTCGGACACGAGCAGCCCGTCGTCGTCCACCGGGACCGGCGGCGTCGCCAAGCCGCAGTGGTGCAGGTGCTGGCGCGCCCCCAGCGAACTCGGGTCTTCGACGGCCACCGAAAGCAGGCCGTGCTGCCGCAACACCGCGCCCACCAGCGTCAACGCCTGCGCGACCCCGGCCACCACGATGATCTCACCGGGATCGACGCGGATCCCGCGGTTGCGCGCCAGCCAGTGCGACACCGCCAGCCGCATCGAAGGCGCGCCGCGCGGGTCGCCGTAACCGAAGTGGGACGGCTCCAGCTCGTCCAGCACCGCCCGCTCGGCACGGAGCCACGCCGCGCGCGGGAACGCCGTCAGGTCCGGGACGCCGGGGGTGAGGTCGATCCGGGCCGGGGCCGCGCGGACCGCGTCGAAGACCGCCACCCCGGGCCGGGGCGTGATCACCGGCGAACCGGCCGGTGAGTCCGGCGACGGGTCCGGCGGCAGCACGGGCGCGGCGACGACGACCGTGCCCGCCCGGCCGCGGCCCGCGGCGTGGCCGTCGTCGATCAGCCGCTGGTAGGCCTCGGTGACCACACCCCGCGACACGCGCAGCTCGGCGGCCAGCACCCGGGACGCGGGCAGCCGGGCGCCGACCGGGAGCCGGCCGTCGGCGATCGCCGCACGCAGCTGTCCGGCGAGCCAGTCCGCCAGGCCGCCCGGCGGTGCCTCGCGGACGTCCAGCTGGAGGAAGTCCGACCCTATGGACCCCTCAGAGAGCGGGGTTTTGGCTCTGTCCATCGGACCATTGTCGCAGCACGCTGGGCTCATGGACACCGCTTACGTGCACGGGTACACCGAACCCGAGACCCGCCGCCTGGGCGACCAGGCCGACACCCTCGCCGAACTGCTGCACGCCGGAACGGCCTACCCCGCCGGGAGCCGGGTGCTGGAGGCCGGCTGCGGCGTCGGCGCGCAGACCGTCCACCTCGTGGCCCGCAGCCCGGGCGCGCACCTGACCGCCGTCGACGTCTCGGAAGCGTCGCTGCGGCAGGCGAAAACCCGGGTCGAGGGCGTCGACTTCCGCCGAGCGGACCTGTTCGACCTGGACGGCGAGTACGACCACGTCTTCGTCTGCTTCGTGCTGGAACACCTGCCGGAGCCGGAGAAAGCCCTCGCGCACCTGAAGACCCTGCTGCGGCCGGGCGGCACGATCACCGTCATCGAGGGCGACCACGGTTCGGCGTTCTTCCACCCGCGCAGCGAGCACGCGCAGGCCGCGATCGACTGCCTGGTCCGGCTGCAGGCCGACGCCGGCGGCGACGCGCTCATCGGGCGTCGTCTCCACCCGTTGCTGACCGGCGCCGGGTTCGGCGACGTCACCGTGGAGCCGCGGACGGTCTACGTCGACGCGTCGCGGCCCGGGCTGGTCGCCGGGTTCACCCGCGACACCTTCACCGCGATGGTCGAAGGCGTCGGCGAAACCGCCGTCGCCCGCGGGCTGATCACGCAGGACCGCTGGGACCGCGGGGTCGCGGACCTGCACCGGACCGCCGGCGAAGACGGCACCTTCCACTACGCGTTCTTCAAGGCCACCGGGAGCAGGACGTGATCGCCCGGCGTCCCCGGCCGCGGCTCGCGGGCAGCACCGACGTCGTCGACCGGGACCTGGAACGCCTCGAAAGCGACCTCGCCGCCCGGCGGCCCGGCTACCCCGCGACACACTCCAGGGCCGTCAAGTGGTTGCGGACCCGGATCGCGCCGGGCACGCATTCCCCGGCGTAACAGGCCAGCGCGCGTTCCCAGTGCTCGCGCGCGGCCTCCGGGTCACCGAGTCCGCTGTGGACTTCACCGAGCCCGCAGTGGGCCCGGCCCTGTTCGGGACGGCAGCCGGTTTCCTTCGCCACGGCCAGGGCTTCACGGTGGTACCGCAGCGCGTCCGTGGAAGCTCCGCGCGCGGCGGACAGGCTGCCCAGGCTGTTGAGCACGCGGGATTCGACGCCGCGGTCACCGCATTCACGGGCCAGGCTCAGCGCCTCTTCGAGGTGCCGGGCGGCTTCCGCGTGCCGGCCCTCCGCCAGCCGGACGTCGCCCAGGTGCTTCAGCGCGACGCTGCGGTTGGGCGGGCTTCCCGTCTCCTGCGCGATTTCCAGCGCCCGCTCCAGGTGCGCCGCGGCTTCGGCGTACCGGCCGCGCGCGTGCTCGACGTCGCCGAGGATGCCCAGGGCGTACCCCTCGCTCACCCGGACGCCCATCGCGCGCAGGTGCACCAGCCCTTCCTCCACGGCCCGGACGGCGTCGTCGTGCCGGCCCAGTGCCGAGAGCGAGTCGCCCAGGTTGACCAGCGCGTAGCCCTCGCTCGTGCGGTCGGCGATGTCCCGCGCCAGCCCGAGGGCCTCCTCGAGGTGACCGATGGCCTCGCCGTACCGGCCGATGCCGCGGCAGGAACAGCCCAGCACCACCAGGACCAGCCCTTCGCTGGTGCGGTCGCCGGTCTTCCTGGCCAGCGCGAGCGCTTCCGTCGAGTACCGGATCCCCTCGGCGAACCGGCCCAGCGCCCGGCACACCAGCCCCAGGGTGTTGACCGAGTGGATTTCCGTGCGCCAGTCACCGGTCTCCCGGGCGAGGACGAGCGCCTCCTCCAGGTACCGCAGCGCCTCCGGCGACCGGCCCACCCGCCAGTGGCCCAGCGCGATCAGGATCAGCGGCTCCGCCTCGGCCGCCCGGTCGCCGGTGTGGTGGGCCAGCGCCGACGCGTGCGTGTGCAGGACCAGCGCTTCCTCGTGGTAACCGCCGACGTCGAGGTAGTGCCACAGGATCCCGGACAGCAGCCGCAGGTGGTCCGGCCAGCCGTGCCGCGTCGCGTGCGCGGCGACCGCCAGGAGGTTGCGGCGCTCGGCCTCCAGCCACGCCGGTGCGTCGAGCACCTTGACGTCCGGGTCCGGCACGCGCGGCCGCAGGTGCCGCTCCTGCGGCAGGACGACGTCCATGGCCTGGCCGGCCGAGGAGACGTAGAAGTCGAACAGCCGCTGCTGCGCCTCGTGGCTCTCGGCGGGATCGCCGGCCGCGAGCTCGGCGGCGTAGACGCGCAGCAGGTCGTGCAGCTGGACGCGGTCGTCACCGGTCTGCTGCGCGAGGTGGGCGCGCACCAGGACACCGGCCAGCCGTTCGGCCTCCGGCAGGGGCACGCCGGCGAGCGCGGCCAGCGCGGGCGGCGTCAGGTCGCGGCCCGGGTGCAGGCCGCAGAGCCGGAACACGCGCGCGGCGTCGGCCGCGAGGTTGCGGTAGGACCAGGAGAACACGGCGCGGACGGCGGTCAGCGGGTCACCGCCGCCGTCGAGCAGGTCGAGCCGCCGCCGTTCGTCGGCCAGCTCGGCGGCCAGGGCGGCGAGCCGCTCGCCCGGCCGGCTCAGTGCCAGCTCCGCGACCAGCCGCAGGGCCAGCGGCAGCCGGGCCGCGTACCCGATCAGCGCCGCGGCGGCCTCGGGTTCGTCGTCGACGCGCGGGCCGAGCAGCGCCCGGAGCAGGTCGCGGGCTTCGGTCTCGGTGAGCAGGTCGACGAGCACCCGCCGGGCGCCGTGGCGGGCGACCAGGCCGGGCAGCGCGTCCCGGCTGGTCACCAGCACCAGGCAGGTCGGCGAGCCGGGCAGCAGCGGACGGACCTGCCCGACCGCGTTCGCGTTGTCCAGCACCAGCAGCATCCGCCGCCCGGTGAGCGCGGTGCGGAACTTCGCGGCGCGCTCGTCCGGCTCGGCGGGGATGTCCGCGCCCGCGACGCCGAGGGCGCGCAGGAACCCGGACAGCGCGTCGCCCGGGTCCACCGGCCGGACCGTGCCGTAGCCGTGCAAGTCGAGGTAGAGCTGGCCGTCCGGGAACTCCGCGGGCACGCGCTGCGCCCAGTGGACGGCGAGCGCGGTCTTGCCGACCCCGCCGGTGCCGGAGAGGACGGCGATGCGCGCGCCGGTGTCGCCGTCGTCGCGCCGCAACAACGCGTCCAGCTCGGCCAGCTGGGCGGCCCGGCCGCGGAAGCCGGGAACGTCGGCGGGCAGCTGCGCCGGCACCCGGGCCGGCGGCTCCGGTGCGGCGAAGTCCTGCCGCAGCACCTGCCGCTGGGCCGCCCGCAGCTCGGGGCCGGGTTCCAGGCCGAGCTCGCCGTCCAGCCGCCGGCGCACCTCCTCGAAGACGTCCAGCGCGGCGGCCTGGCGCCCGGACGCGGCGAGCGCCAGCACCAGCTTGGCGTGCGCCGACTCGTTGAGCGGCTCCTCGGCGGTCAGCACCCGCAGCTGCACCGCCGCGTCTTCGGGGTCGGCGACCCCGGCGTAGGCCAGCACAGCCTTGGCGCGCCGCATCGCCAGCGCGAGCCGGGCGGGGTGCTGGCGCAGCCGTTCGACGTCGGCGAGCGCCGGGCCGCGCCAGAGTTCCAGGGCCTCCTTCAACGCGTCCCGGGCGAGCAGGGCTTCGAAGCGCAGCAGGTCCAGCTCGTCCTCGCCGACGGCCAGCCGGTAGCCGCCCTTGTCCGTGGCGATGAGGTCGGCGGGCCGCAGCGCCCGCCGCAGCCGCGCGACGTAGGTGTGGAGCAGCTCCAGGCACGACGGCGGCGGCTCGTCCCAGATGACGTCGACGAGGTCCTCGCGCCGGACGGTCCGGTTCGGCTGCAGGGCCAGCAGCGCCAGCAGCAGGCGCTGCTTCTCCGCGCCGATCTCCACGCTCTCGGTGCCCCGCGTCACCGTCAACGGGCCGAGGACGCCGAGCCGCACGGGCTCCGGCGGCGCTTCGGCCAGCGCTTCCCGCAGCTTGCGGGCCGTCGCCGGCCGGGGCCGCCGGACGCTGCCGAGCTCGGCGTTGCGCACCGCGCGCAGGCTCACTCCCGCGCGCTCGGCGAGCTGGGCCTGGGTGAGGCCGGCGAGAGCACGCCGGTCCCGCAGCCATCCGGCGAACGACAGGCCTTCGTCCACAGGCGTCCTCTCCTGCGTGCCCCGAGCGGAACGTACCTCTCCAGCATCACGATCGTGCCGCCCGAGCTGTACCACCGATCGGCGAAGATAACCGTTTCCGCAGGTACGGACGGTGACGGCGGCGGGGAGCGGCGGTACAGGCGCTCGTCCACCACGCTTTCCTAGGCTTTCTGGCGTCCGGTGGTGGCGAGGGGTTCGCGGAGCAGCCGTCGCGTGGGGTACGACGGCTGCACCGGAACTTCACACGCCGAAGCGCTCGAGCAGGGCCCGCACGGCGGCCGGGTCCTCGACGTGGGCGTTGTGCCCGAGACCGGCGAGCGTGACGGCGTCGGGATCGAGCGCCCGCAGCTGCTCCGGACGGCTCATCGGGTCGTTTTCCCCCGCGGCGAGCACGACCGGGCAGCGCGCCCCGGCCAGCAGGGCCGGCATGTCCGGTGCGCCGAGGCCGAACGCGGCCGGGTCCATCGCGAGGCGCCAACCTCCCTCGGTCTCGCGAAGCCCGGCCGGGTCGGTCGGCGCGATCCCGAGCAGCCCGGACACCTTCAGGTAGGCCTGCTCGGCGTCTTCCCGCGTCGCGAACACCCGGGGCGGCCGGGCGGCGAACGACGCGGCGCGGTTCAGGTCGTCCTGGCTCCACTCGACCTTCACGCCGAGGGCCAGCACCCCGGCGACCTCGACGTCGTAGCGGCCGGACGCCAGCTCCAGCGCGAGCACGCCGCCGAGCGAGTGCCCGGCGACGATCAGCGGGCCGCCGTCCGGCAGCGCCCGCGCGACCGCCTCGGCGAACGTGGCGAAGCTGTAGTGCGGCAGCGGCGAGGACGGGCCGTGGCCCGGCAGGTCGGGCACCAGGACGCGCCGGTCGAGCAGGACGGCGAAGTGGGCCCAGACGGCGCCGGTCGCGCCGAGGCCGTGCAGGAGGAGGACGGCCGGTTCGCCCTTGCCGCCGGTGCGCATGTTGAGCGTGTCCATCCGCGCAGCTTCCCAAACTGTCGGTGGGCGCGGCTAGGGTCGCCTCGTGACGATCACCGATCCGGACACCTATGTGCGAGGTGTCCCGTACGACGAGCTGGCGCGGCTGCGGCGCGCCGGCCCGGTGGTGCGCGTCGACGACTTCTGGGCCGTACTGGGCCACGCCGAGGTGCGGCGGGTGCTGCGCGACCCCGGGGTGTTCTCCTCCCAGCTCGGCGGGACGCAGATCCGGGACGCGGCGGACCTCGCCTACGTGCGCCGGATGATGCTGAACATGGACCCGCCGGAGCACGGCCGGCTGCGCGGGCTGCTCACCAAGGCGTTCACCCCGCGCGCGATCGCGAAACTGACGTCGCAGATCGAAGGCTGGGCGCGGGAGCTCGTCGCGGCGGTCGCCGATCGCGGGGAATGCGACTTCGCGCAGGTGGCCGCCGACCTGCCGCTGCGCACCCTGGCCGGGGTGTTCGGCGTGCCGGAACAGGACCGGCGGCTGATGTACGACTGGAGCAACCGGGTGATCGGCTACCAGGACGCCGAGTACGCGGTGAGCTCGACGGTTTCCGTTTCCGAGGTGAGCGAGCTCGCCCGGGCCGCGCTCGCCGTCCGCCCGGCGCCGGGGCAGGCCGGGTCGATGCCGGACCCGCGGACCCGCGCGGGCATGCCGGACCTCTACGCGTACGCGAACGCGCTCGGCGACTACAAGCGCGAGCACCCGGGCGACGACGTGATGAGCAACCTGATGCGGCACGTCGGCGACGACGGCGGCCGCGTCTCCCTCGCCGAGTTCGAGAACCTCTTCTGGCTGTTTTCCGTGGCGGGGAACGAAACCCTCCGCAACGGCCTGCCCGGCGGGCTGCTCGCGCTGCTCTCGCACCCCGCGGAGTACCGGCGGCTCCTGGCCGACCGATCGCTGCTGCCCTCGGCGGTCGAGGAGATGCTGCGCTGGTGGACTCCGGTCATGCACTTCCGGCGCACCGCCGTTTCCGACGTCCGGCTGTCCGATGTGGACATCCGCGCCGGGGACAAGGTGGTGGTCTGGTTCTCGTCGGCCAACCGGGATCCGGCGGTGTTCCCCGATCCGGACACCTTCGACGTCGGCCGCACCCCGAACGACCACCTGACCTTCGGCCACGGCCCGCACTTCTGCCTCGGCGCGCACCTCGTGCGGGTGCAGCTGCGGGCGATGTTCGACGCGGTGCTCGACCAGCTCGGCTTCGTGGAACTCGCGGGCGAGCCGGTGCGGCTGCGGTCGAACTTCCAGAACGGCCTCAAGTCGCTGCCGATCCGGTGGGCCCGCTGATGGAGATCCGGGAGCTGCGGGCGTTCGTCGCGGTCGTCGAGGCGGGCGCGATGTCGAAGGCGGCCCGCCGGCTGCACGTGAGCCAGCCGGCGCTGTCCCAGACGATCACGGCGCTGGAACGGCGGCTCGGCGTCCGGCTGCTGGTGCGCACGAGCACCGGCGTGCAGGTCACCGACGCCGGAACGACGCTGCTCGGTGAGGCCCGCGCGGTGCTGGCCCGCCACGACCAGGCGCTCGCCGCGATGGCCCGGCACACCGCGGAGGGCGGCGGCGTGCTGCGCGTCGGCGTCCCCCTGGAACTGCCGCCGGAGCTGCTGCCCTCGGCGCTCGCGCGGCTGCCGGACACGCGGGTGCAGGCCCGGCACCTGTCGTCGGTGGCGCAGGTGGCCGCGCTGCGGGCCGGCGAACTGGACGTCGGGCTGGTGCGCGAGCGGCCGCCCGGGCCCGACCTGGACGCGGCGCTCGTGGTGACCGAGGACGTCGGTGTCCTGCTGGCCGCGGACCTGGCGGAGAAGCTGGGCTCGCCGGTCCGGCTGGAGGACCTGGCCGGCCTGGAGTGGTTCGCCTTCCCCCGTGCGGGCAGCCCGGCCTGGTACGACGAGCTGGCGGCGATCCTGCGCAGCCACGGCCTCGACGTCGGCCCGGAGGTCCCGGAGGAGCAGCGGCTGATCGTCGAGCTCAAGATCCCGGCGGTCAGCGCGGGCGGGGCGTACGCGTTCGCGCCACCCGCGTGGCCGTACCCGCTGCCGGACACCGTGCGCTGGGTGCCGCTGGCCGGGAACCCGATCGTCCGGCGGACCTGGGCGGTGTGGCCGGCGACGTCGCGCCGGCGGGACGTCGCCGAGTTCGTCGCGGCGCTGGAAGACCATCGGCGGAACGGATCGGAGGCATAAGGAGGGCCGAAGGCTCGATCGGAAGGGTTTGCAGGCGGCCTCGCTTGAACTCTGCGACCGGGGAAACACCCCGGTTCCGAAGGAGTTGAGCATGACTGCGGAACTGTCCGGGTCGACGGCCCTGGTGACCGGTGGGACGAGCGGCATCGGCCGCGCGACGGCGGTCGCGCTGGCCGGGCTCGGCGCGCACGTGGTGCTGTCCGGCCGGGACGCCGGGCGCGGCGCCGAGGCCGTCGAGACCATCCGCGCGGCGGGCGGCAAGGCCGACTTCGTCGCGGCGGACCTGAAGGACGCCGCGTCGGCGCGTGCCCTCGCGGCCCGGGCGCGTGAGGTGGGCGGGCCGATCGACGTGCTGGTCAACAACGCCGGCGTGTTCCCGACCGGGCCGACCGAATCCTTCGCCGAGGCGGACTTCGACGCGGTCTTCACGACGAACGTCAAGGTGCCTTTCTACCTCGTCGCCGAGCTGGCGCCGGAAATGGCCGCGCGCGGCCACGGCGCGATCGTGAACGTGTCCACGATCGTCGCGACAGCCGGCATGGCGGGCATGGCGCCCTACGGCGCGTCGAAGGCGGCCATCGAGCTGATGACGAAGGCGTGGGCGGCGGAGTTCGGCCCGTCGGGCGTGCGGGTCAACGCGGTCAGCCCGGGCCCGACCCGCACGGAAGGCACGGCGGCGTTCGGCGACGGCCTGGACGAGCTGGCGGCGGCGGGCCCGGCCGGGCGAGTGGCTGCCCCGGAGGAGATCGCGGCGGCGATCGCGTTCCTGGCCGCGGGTGACGCGAGCTTCGTCCACGGCGCGGTGCTCCCGGTCGACGGCGGCCGGCTGGCGGTCTGAGCCCCGCGCGGGACGGCGTCACCGCAGGAAGGTGACGCCGTCCCGCGGTCGCTCGTCCACCGTCAGCGAGAACACGTCCGGCCGCGCGTAGTGCCCCGACACGTCGAGGCTGTGCCGCGCGGCCACGATCTCCTGGACGTCGATCTCCGCCGTGATCAGGCCCTCCGCATCGCGCAGCGGGCCCGCCAGCACGTCCCCCAGCGGGCCGACGATCACGCTGCCGCCGCGGAACGGGTCGTCGCCGCCGGACTCGTACGGGCACGCCGAAACCACGAAACACCGGCCCTCGTCGGCGATGTGGCGCATCGACGCCTGCCAGACGTCGCGGTCGTCCGCCGTCGGGGCGCACCAGATTTCCACGCCCTTCGCGTACATCGCCGCCCGTAGCAACGGCATGTGGTTCTCCCAGCAGATCGCCGCGCCGGCCCGGCCCGCCGCCGTCGGGACCACCGGGAGCGTCGAGCCGTCGCCGCGGCCCCAGAACACGCGTTCCCGCGCCGTCGGCACCAGCTTGCGGTGCTTGGCCACCATCCCCAGCTCCGGGTCGAGGAAGACCACCGTGCTGTACAGCGTGGAGCCGTCGCGCTCGATGACGCCCACCACCAGCGTCGCGCCGGTCCGGGAGGCGAGCCCGGCCAGCGCCGCCGTCTCGGGGCCCGGCACGGCCACCGCCGCGTGGAAGTACTCGACGAACGGCACACGCCCCGGATAACCACCGAGCACGGCCTCCGGCAGCACCACCAGGTCGGCGCCCCGGATCCCGTCCTCGAACGCCAGGATCCGCTCGAGCGGGACACCGGTCGAGAGCTGCAGCGCGACGACGACCGTCATCCGCGGACCGGCCACGGGACCACCGCCGACGTCCGCCGCTGGTAGTCCGCGTACTCCGGGTACCGGGACTTCGTGATGCTCTCGGTGAACCGCGTCGAGCCCACGAACAGCAGCGTCAGCAGGACCGCGCCGACGACCGTCCACTGCAGACCGCCGGCGACCACCCCGAACGCGGCAACCGCCCACCACTGCGCCTGCTCGAAGAAGAAGTTCGGGTGCCGCGAGTAGCGGAACAGCCCGGCCTGCAGGAACCGCGTCGGCGCCCGGCCCGCGTGCTTCTCGCGGTGGAACCGCCACTGCTGCTGGTCGGCGACCGTCTCCCCGGCGAGGAAGGCGGCGAACACCACCGCGACGACGACGTCCGCGACCCCGAACCCGCCGGGGTGCTCCAGCGCGGTCAGCGCCGGGAGGGTGATCAGCAGCAGGATGGCGTTCTGGTACAGCGAGATGAAGAAGAAGTTGAACAGCTGGAACTGCCACGGCGCCATCCGCTCGCGCAGCACCGCCCACCGGTAGTCCTCGCCGCCGGGCGCGTACCCGCCCTTGCGGGCGAAGTTGAACGTCAGCCGGATCCCCCAGAGGGTGACCAGCGCGAACATCACGTCGAGCCGGGTGTCGGCGAACCCGGCGGCGCCGGCGAAGATCCCCACGTAGGCCACCGGCACGATCGACCAGATCCGGTCCACCCAGGAGTACTCCCTGGTCAGCACCGAGACCAGCCAGGTGCCGAGGGTCACCCCGGCGAAGACGTAGAGGCACACCCGCAGCGCGTCCATGTGCTCACCTTAGGACCTAGGATCGGCGCCGTGCCGTACTCCTTCCTCAGCCACCTCGAGTGCTCCCGGACCGGCGAACGCCTCGACGCCGACACGGTCCAGGGTCTCTCCGCGGCGGGCGCGCCGCTGCTCGCGCGCTACGACCTCGACGGCGTCCGCGAAGCCGTGACGCCGAAGGAGATCGCCGGGCGCGAGCCGACGCTGTGGCGCTACCACGAGGTGCTGCCCGTGCGCTCGGCCGAGCACGTCGTCAGCCTCGGCGAAGGCATGACGCCGTTGCTGCGGCTGCCGCGCTACGGCCGCGAACTGGGGCTGTCGCGCCTGTGGATGAAGGACGAAGGCCTGGTCCCGACCGGCACGTTCAAGGCCCGGGGCGCCGCGGTCGGCGTCTCGCGGGCGGCCGAGCTGGGCGTGCGCGGGATCGCGATGCCGACGAACGGCAACGCCGGCGCGGCGTGGGCGTTGTACGCGGCGCGCGCGGGGCTGTCGAGCCTGGTCGCGATGCCGGACGACGCCCCGGCGATCACCATGCGCGAGTGCGTCGCCGCCGGTGCCGAGCTGTACCGGGTGGACGGTCTCATCGGCGACGCGGGCAAGCTCGTCGCCGCGGCGGTTCAGCGGCGTGCAGGGGTCCAGGACGTCTCGACGCTGAAGGAGCCGTACCGCATCGAGGGCAAGAAGACGATGGGGTACGAGATCGCCGAGCAGTTCGGCTGGCGCCTGCCCGACGTCATCCTCTACCCCACCGGCGGCGGCGTCGGCATCATCGGGATCTACAAAGCCCTGCTCGAGATGCGGGAACTGGGCTGGGTTTCCGGCCCGCTGCCCCGGCTCGTCGCCGTCCAGGCCACCGGCTGCGCGCCGATCGTCTCGGCGTTTTCGCGCGGTGCGCGGGAAAGCACCCCGTTCCCGGACGCCCGGACGGTCGCCTTCGGCATCACCGTGCCCAAGGCGCTCGGCGACTTCCTCGTGCTCGACGCCGTGTACGCGACCGGCGGCACCGCGATCGCCGTCACCGACGAGGAACTGCTCGCGGCCCAACGGGAACTGGCCTCGCATGAAGGCACTTTCGTCTGCCCGGAGGGCGGCGCGTGCTTCGCCGCGCTGCGGCACCTGCGCGAGTCCGGCTGGCTCGAGGGCGACGAAGACGTCGTCGTGCTCAACACCGGCGCCGGGATCAAGTACCCGGAGACGGTGGCCCTGGACGTCCCGCTGCTCGCGAAGGGCGACGCGATTCCTTAAAGGACCGACCGCACGGTCTCGGGGTCGCGCGCGACGACCGCCGTGCCGTCGTCGGCCGTGATGATCGGCCGCTGGATCAGCTTGGGGTGCCCGGCCAGCGCGTCGATCCACTTCGGCCGGTCTTCGGGCGTGCGGCCCCAGGTCTTGAGGCCGAGTTCCTTCGCGACGGGCTCGGCGGTGCGCGTGATGTCCCACGGTTCGAGGCCGAGGCGCTCCAGGACGGCTTCGAGTTCCGCCGCCGTCGGCGGGTCCTCGAGGTAGCGGCGCACGGTGTACTCCGCGCCGGCCTCGTCGAGCATCGACACCGCGGACCGGCACTTCGAGCACGCCGGGTTGATCCAGATCTCCACGGCGGCAGCTTACCGCCCTGGTTTTGGAGCACGTGCTCTGTTACGGTCTCGGCATGCCCCGCCCCCGCGTCCACGACCTCGACGCGCTCCTCGACGTCGCCGAGCGGCTCATCGCCTCCTCGGCGGAGGTGACCGTGCGTGGCCTGGCCGCGGCCGCGGGCGTGCCGAACGGGACGATCTACCACGCGTTCGGGTCGCTCAGCGCGCTGCGGGCCCGGGTCTGGCTGCGGGCGGCGACGGCGTTCCTCGACCTCCAGACCTCGCTCGTGGAGCAGGCTTCGTCGCCGGTGGAGGCGGTCGTCGCGGCGGCGGACACGCCCGCGGTGTTCGCGTCCCTGCGTCCCGAGGGGGCGCGGATGCTGCTGTCGGTGCGGGGCGACCGGCTCTTCGGGCCCGAGCTGCCCGGCGAGCTGGCGGAGGCCCTGCACGCGGTGGACAAACGCCTGGTCGCCCTGCTGATCCGGCTCGCCCGCCGGCTGTGGGACCGCGGCGACGGCCTGGCGGTCGAGGTGATCACGACGTGCGTCGTCGACCTGCCGACGGCGTTCTTCCGGCGTGACATCACCGATCCCCTGGTGCGGGAAAGGCTGGCCGCCGCGGTGCGGGCGGTGCTGACCGTGCCCCCTCGAGAAAAGGACCGACCGTGACCGTTTCCGTGCTCGACCTGGGCGACGACGAAAACCGGTTCTCACCGGCCTGGCTGCAGCGCGTCCATTCCTTTTTGGACGACGTCGAAGGCGCCCTGGTGACCACCGGAGGCGGCAAGTTCTATTCGAACGGCCTCGACCTCGAATGGCTGACGGCCCACGGCGACCAGGCAGCCGGGTACGTCGCGGAGGTCCAGGAGCTGTTCGCCCGGGTGCTGACCCTGCCGGTCCCGACCGTCGCGGCGATCAACGGCCACGCGTTCGGCGCGGGCGCAATGCTGGCCATGGCCCACGACTTCCGCGTGATGCGCGGCGACCGAGGTTATTTCTGTTTCCCGGAGGCGGACATCAACATCCCGTTCACGCCGGGGATGGCGGCGCTGATCCAGGGCAAGCTGACCCCGTCGGCGGCGATCGCCTCGATGACGACGGGCCGGCGTTTCGGCGGCTCGGAGGCGGCGGAGATCGGGTTGGTGGACGAGGTCGCGGCCGAGGGCGAAGTGGTGAAGGTGGCACACGAACGGGCGCAGGCGCTGGCGGGCAAGGACCGCGGGACGCTGGGCGCGATCAAGGCGACGATGTTCGCACCGGCGGTGGCGGCGCTGCGGGCGGGGTAGGCCTCCGGCCCCCGGTATCCAGCTTACCGGGGGCCACCGACAGTTCCGGGCCGGCGATGGGCCGAGCGACGCCGACGAGGCGGGGACGAAACCCCCGAGGCAGCGGCGGCGCGAGGGAAGCGATGAAGCGGCAGCCCCAGGGCGGGGCGGCGCAGGAAGCGCCTCGGGCGAGGCGGCGGCGCGGGCAAGCGGGGCAGCTGCAGTGCGGCGCGGGCAAGCGGCGGCGCAGCCGCAGGGCGCGCAGCCGCAGGGCGGCGCGGACAAGCAGCGCAGCCGCAATGCGGCGCGGAGGCGGCGCAGCCGCAGAGCAGCGCGGACAAGCAGCGCCGCAGCGAGCGACCACCGCGGAGAGGCGGCATGATCCGCGGCTCACCGCTCTCCGCACACCTCGGCCACCTGGGCCAGCCGGCCCCGCAGATGGACCCGCTCCGGCTCGGTTCCCGCCAGCTCCAACGCCTCCCGGTAGGCCACCGCCGCTTCCTCGAGCCGCCCGAGCCGGCTCAGCAAATCGCCACGAGCCGCCGGGAACGGGCTGTAGGCGCGCAACCTCGGCTCCTCCGCCAGTCCCTCCAGCAACGCCAGTCCCGCCGCCGGGCCGTCGCGCATCGCCACCGCCACCGCGCGGTTCAGCTCCACCACCGGTGAGGGCGCCAGCCCGCGCAGCACGTCGTACAACGCCACGATCTGCGGCCAGTCCGTGCTCGCCACGTCCGCGGCCTCGTCGTGCAGGGCCGCGATCGCCGCCTGGACGCCGTACCAGCCCGGCGGGCCGCCGGTCAGCGACACCACGACCAAGGCCGCGCCCTCGTCGATCAGCGGGCGGTCCCAGCGGGCGCGGTCCTGGTCGTCGAGGAGCACCAGGTCGCCGTCCGGGCCCGTCCGGGCGTCGCGGCGGGCGTGGATCAGCAGCATCAGCGCCAGCAGGCCCGCCACCTCCCGCTCCCCCGGCAGCAGCCGGCGCAGGATCCGCGCCAGGCGGATCGCCTCCTCCGCCAGGTCGAGCCGCTGCAGGTCCGGACCGGAACTCGCCGCGTAGCCCTCGGTGAAGATCGAGTAGAGGACCTGCAGCACGCCCGGCAGCCGCCCGGGCAGCTCGGCGGCGTCCGGCACGCGGAACGGGATCCGCAGCGTGCGGATCCGGCTCTTCGCGCGCACGATCCGCTTGCCCATCGTCGCGCTGGGGACCAGGAACGCGCGCGCCACCTCCGGGGTCGTCAACCCGGCGAGGCAGCGCAACGTCAGGGCCGCGCGGTCCTCGGCCGGCAACGCCGGGTGGGCGCAGGTGAAGAACAGCTGGAGCCGCTCGTCGGGCAGGCCGCCGTCGTCGGAGGGCGGGGCGGGCGCCGCGCGTTCGGCCTCGACCTGCAGCACCGCGAGCCGGGCCGCGTAGGCCTGGTCGCGGCGCAGCCGGTCGACGGCCTTGCGCCGGGCCGTCGTCATCAGCCAGGCACCCGGGTTCGGCGGCACGCCGTCGGCGGGCCAGCGCACCAGCGCGGCCTCGATCGCCTCCGACGTCACCTCCTCGGCCAGGTCGAGGTCGCCGAACCGCCGGAGGAGCGCGGCGAGCAGCAGCCCGCGCTCCTCCCGGAACACCGCCTCGACGGATGCCTCGGCCCGCCCCGCCACCGCCGTCAGTCCCCGTACGAAGCGAGCGGCCGGACGACGATGTGCCCGCCGCCGCGGGATCCCGGGCAGCGCGCTGCCCAGTCGAGGGCGACGTCGAGATCCGGCACGTCGACGACGAAGTAGCCGCCCAGCACCTCACGGGACTCGGCGAACGGCCCGTCGGTGACGACCCGCTCGCCGTGGTCGTCGACCCGGACGGTGGTGGCCGTGGTGAAGTCGGCGAGCGAGTTCCCGGAGACGTAGACCCCCGAGTCCTTGATGGTCTTGTCGAACAGCTGCCAGTCCTCGACCGTGCAGCCGCCCATGGCCTCGCCGTCCGCGTCGAGCGAGGCGTTGATCAGCATCAGGTACTTCACGGGATCCTCCAGTGGCTCGGTTGCCGTACGCGGTGACTACGAACGGCCGGCGCCGCCTTGGACACCCTCGCCGAAGATTTTCTCATGTCAAGAAAGTTTGACACGATGTCTGGTTTATTTTACCTTGACGAGGTGACCCACGAAGAGAAGCGCGCCTGGATCCTCGGCATCGCCGCGATAGTGAGCTACGCGGCGTACCTGGTGGTGGTCCTCGGCCGGGCCGGCGGGCGACCGCTGGCCGAAGTCCCCTACGTCGCGACGCTGCTGTGGACGGTCGGCGCGTCCATCGTCGCGACGATCGTGCTGAGCATCGTCGCCGCGTTGGTTTCGGGAGACGGCGGCAAGGACCAGCGCGACCGCGAGATCGGCCGGTTCGGCGAGTACGCCGGCCATTCGTTCGTCGTCATCGGTGCCGTCGCGGCCCTGCTCCTGGCGATGGCCGAGGCGCCGCACTTCTGGATCGCCAACGCCGTCTACCTGGCGTTCACGCTCTCGGCGATCCTCGGGTCGATCGCCCGGATCTTCGCCTACCGCCGGGGTTTCCAGCCGTGGTGAAGCCGACCCGCGTCACGAACTCGCTCCGCGCCCTCCGGTTCGCGCACGGCCGGCTGACCCAGGCCGAGCTCGCCACCCGGCTCGGCGTCACCCGCCAGACCGTCATCGCGATCGAGCAGGGCCGGTATTCGCCGTCGCTCGAGATGGCCTTCCAGATCGCGCACGTGTTCGGAGTTCCGCTCGAAGAAGTGTTCCAGTACCCGGAGGAGACGTCGTGAAAGCCATCGTCCAAGACCGCTACGGCAGCCCGGATGTCCTCGCACTGCGCGAGGCCGGCAGACCGTCGCCCGCGGCCGGCGAGGTCCTCGTGCGCGTGCACGCGGCCGGCGTCGACGCGGGCGTCTGGCACCTGACCACCGGGCAGCCGTACCTGCTGCGCCTGCTGGGTTTCGGGCTGCGCCGGCCCAAGCAGCCGGTGCGGGGCCTCGACTTCGCCGGCACGGTCGAGGAGATCGGCGACGGTGTCACGCGGGTCCGGCCCGGTGACGAGGTGTTCGGCGTCTGCGAGGGCGCGTTCGCCGAGCACGCCATCGCGAAGCAGGACCTCGTCGCGGCGAAGCCCGGACGCGTCTCGTTCGAGGAGGCGGCGGCCGTCCTCGTCTCCGGCGGTACCGCCCTGCAGGCCCTGCGCGACGTGGGCCGCGTCCGGCCAGGGCACCGCGTCCTGGTCATCGGTGCGGCCGGCGGCGTCGGGTCCTTCGCGGTGCAACTGGCCAAGGCCTTCGGGGCGGACGTCACGGGGGTGTGCAGCACCGCCAAGACGGACCTCGTCCGCGGGCTCGGCGCCGGGCACGTCGTGGACTACACGCGCGAGGACTTCGCGGGCCGGCGGTACGACCTGATCCTGGACACCGCAGGCCTGCGTTCGCTGACCGACCTGCGCCGGGCGCTGACCCCGCGCGGCACGCTGGTGATCGTCGGCGGCGAAGGCGGCAAGTGGCTCGGCGGCATCCAGCGCGTCTTCCGGGCGGCGCTGCTGAACCCGTTCGTGCGGCACCGGTTGTGCGGGCTGGTCGCCCGGGTTCGGGCCGCGGACCTCGAGACCCTGCGCGAAATGATCGAGACCGGACAGCTCACGCCTGCCCTCGACCGGACCTACCCCCTCGCGGACGCCGCCGCCGCGGTCGGCCACCTCCGCGCCGGACGCGCGGCGGGCAAGGTCGTCCTCATCCCTTGAGGCCGCGATCCTCCGGCCTCCCGGCCCGGTCGTCACCACCGTGCCGAACAACTCCGGGCGGCGCGGCGCCCAGCCATCGACGGCGTCCCTTCACAGCGTCAGCGGAACGCGCCGGCGTGCGCCTCGGCCCACTGGGCGAAGGTCCGCGCCGGCCGCCCGGTCACCTCCGGCACCGTCGGGTACACCGTCGCCTCGTCCAAGGTGCCCTCGACGTAGAAGTTCCAGAACGCGTCGACGTACTCGCGCGGCATCCCCGCCTCGAGCTCCACGCGCGTCTCGTCGTTCGACAGTCCCACGAACCGGAGATCCCGCCCCAGCACCGAAGCCAGCGCCGAAACCTGCTCCACCGGCCGCATCGCCACCGGGCCGGTCAGGTCGTACACACGCCCTTCGTGCCCACCGGCCAGCGCCGCCACCGCCACCGCCGCGATGTCCGCCGGATCGATGCACGCCACCGGGACGTCCGGGAACTGGACGCGGACCGTGTCGCCCGAACGCAGCTGCGGCAGCCAGCGCAGGGCGTTCGACATGAACGCGCGCGGCCGCAGGAACGTCCAGTCCAGGCCCGATTCCCGCACCGCGCGCTCGGACAGCGTCATGTAGCGGGAGACCGCGTTGTCCAGGTCTTCCAGCGCCGCCGACCCGCCGGACAGCAGCACGACCCGCCGCACGCCCGCGTCCCGCAGCACGCCGGACGCGTCGTCGTACCCGGACAACAGGAAGACGCCTTCGACACCCTTGAGAGCGTCCGTGAGGCTGCCGGGCGAGCCGAGGTCGCCCACCGCGGCCTCGACCCCGTCCGGCAGCGTGACGTCCGGCCGGCGCACCAGCGCCCGGACCGGGGCCCCCGCCGCCGCGAGTGCCGAAACCACTTCCGCGCCGACGTTGCCGGTGGCGCCGGTGACCAGGAACATCGCTCAACCCCCCGAGAGCCGTTCCGGCCAGCGTAGCGCCACCGGCCGCCCTCAGTCCTGCGCCGGCAGTTCGTCGAACTCGACGACCTGCCGGATCTCCACCTCGATCTCCTGGTCGAACAGCTCGACGTACCGCTTGGCGAACTCGACGGCCTCGGCCCGGTCCGCCGCGTTGATCAGCGCGAACCCGCCGATGACCTCCTTGGCCTCGGCGAACGGCCCGTCGGTGACGCGGATCGCCGCGCCGCGGGGCTTGCGGACCAGCGAGCCCTTCTCCGTCGGGTGGACGCCCTCCGCGGTGATCAGGATGCCCTTCTCCGCCGACTCCTGGATGAACCCGCCCATCTTCTCGATGAACTCCTGGCTGGGGTTCCACGACTGCGGGTCGCGCTCGTCGACGCGGTGCATCATGAGGAAACGCATGGCTTGCTCCCTGGTGTCTTTTCGGCCGGGGTCCGGTTGTCTTCCGGACTCGCTGACCGGCCTTCACCCCCGCGTCGAACGGTCGGATCCGGCGTTCGACATTTCCCCGGGGAGATTTTTCCGGCAGAGTACCTGTGAGCTGCATCACCGGAGGAAGGTGTCCGATGTCCGTCCTGCTCGCGATCGGCACGCGCAAGGGTCTGTGGCTGGCCACCAGCACCGACGACCGGGCCACGTGGGAGGTCACCGGCCCGCACCACCCGATGACCGAGGTGTACGCGGTCGGCATCGACACGCGCCACGCCACGCCGCGGCTGCTCGCCGGGGTCACCAGCGAGCACTTCGGGCCGAGCGTCGCCACCAGCGACGACCTGGGCGCGACCTGGGCCGAACCCGACCACGCGCCGATCGCGTTCCCGGCGGACACCGGCGAATCCCTGGCCAGGGCGTGGCAGCTCGCGCCGGGCCCGGCGGGCGAGCCGGACGTCGTCTACGCGGGCACCGAGCCGTCCGCCCTCTTCCGCTCCACCGACGGCGGCCGCACCTACGAACTCGTCCGCGGCCTGTGGGACCACCCGCACCGCGAGCACTGGACGCCCGGGGGCGGCGGCAAGGCCATCCACACCGTTCTCCCGCACCCCACCGACCCCGGCCGCGTCACCGTGGCGATGTCCACCGGCGGCGTCTACCGCACCGAGGACGGCGGCGAGTCCTGGACAGCGAGCAACACCGGCATCAAGGCGGTGCACGTGCCCGACCCGTACCCCGAATACGGCCAGTGCGTGCACAAGGTCGCGCGGCACCCGGCCGAGCCGGACCGCCTGTTCGCGCAGGTCCACCACGGCGTCTACCGCAGCGACGACGCGGGCGCGACCTGGCGGTCCATCGCCGACGGCCTGCCCAGCGACTTCGGCTTCCCGATCGTCGTCCACCCGAACCGGCCCGAGGTCGTCTACACGTTCCCGCTGGTCGCCGACGCGATGCGGTTCCCTCCCGAGGGCCGGTGCCGGGTGTACCGCAGCGAGGACGCCGGCAAGTCGTGGGAGGCGCTGGGGGCAGGCCTGCCGGACGGGTACTGGGCCGGCGTCATGCGGGACGCGATGTGCACCGACGACGCCGACCCGGCCGGGGTGTACTTCGGTTCGCGGACCGGCGACGTCTACGCCAGCCGCGACGACGGCGACAGCTGGCAGCTCGTCGCGGCGCACCTGCCCGACGTGCTGAGCGTTCGCGCCGCGAGGGTGTGAACCGTGCGGATCACCGTGCTGCTGCCCGGGACGCTGCGGGAAAAGGCCGGCGGCGAGTCCCGGCTCGACGTCGAGGTCGCCGGGCCGGCCACGCTGGCCGGCCTGCTCGACGCGCTCGCCGAGCGGTACCCGGCGCTCGAGCGGCGGCTGCGCGACGAGCAGTCGGAGCTGCGCCGGTACGTCAACTTCTACGTCGACGGCGAGGAGTGCCGCCACCGCGGCGGCACCGCGACGGTGCTGCGCGAAGACGCCGAGGTGCAGATCATCCCGTCGGTCGCGGGAGGCTGAGCTCGTCGAACAGCGCGGCGGCCCGGTCGGCCGTCGCGGCCGCCCGGCGTCCGGTGCTGAGCAGCGCCAGGACGACGAGACCGGCCCCGAGCCCGGCGACCAGCCACCACACGCCGTGTCCCGCGCCCGAGAGCGCCACGCCCAGGGTGGTGCCGGTCTGCCGGCCTGCCGACGCCAGCGACGCCGCCACCCCGGCCATCGACCCCGGCATCCCGGAGACGGCGGTGTTGGTGATCGGCGGGTTCACCGTGCCGAGGAACAGGCCGAACAGCAGGAAGGTCGCGAGCACGACGGGCAGCGGCGTCGCCGGGCCCAGCCCCGCCGAGACGGCGCCGCCCGCGGCGAGGGCGACCCCGGCGACGACCAGCGGCCACCGCGGGCCGCGCGCGCCGACGAACCGTCCGGTCCGCGGCGACAGGACCAGGACGAGCACGCCGACCGGCAGCAGGCACAGGCCCGCCGCCAGCGGGGTCATGCCCCGGACGTCCTGGAGGTACTGCGTCGTCGAGAACAGGAAGACGCCGAACCCGCAGAGCGCGAACAACGCCATGACGATCGCCGCGCTGAAGGACACGCTGCGGAACAAGCGCAGCTCGAGCAGCGGGTCGGCGCGGCGCGGCTCGTAGGCGAGGATGCCCAGCACGCCGAGTCCGGCGAGCGCGAGCAGGCCGAGGAGCCACGGTGACGTCCAGCCCAGCCGGTGCGACTCGATGAGGGCGGCGACGACGCTGCCGAGCACCACCAGCACGAGGCCCTGCCCCACCGGGTCGAAGCGGCGGGGCCGCGGCGCGCGCGACTCGGGCACGAACAACGTCGTGGCGACGAGCGCGGCGGCGATGATCGGGACGTTGACCCAGAACACGGCCCGCCAGCCGAAGCCGTCGACGAGCATGCCGCCGAGGATCGGCCCGAGCGCCAGCGCCAGGCCGGACATCGAGCCGAACACGCCGATGGCGCGGGCGCGCTCGGCCGGGGCGGGGAAGGTGGTGGCGACGATGGCCATCGCGACCGGGTTGAGCATGGTGCCGCCGGCCGCCTGCAGCACGCGGGCCGCGATCAGCCAGCCGATGCCGGGGGCCAGGCTGCACAGCAGCGACCCGAGGCCGAAGACGGCCAGGCCGCACTGGAAGACGCGCTTGCGGCCGAACCGGTCGGCGGCCGAACCGCCGAGCACGAGGAAAGCCGCCAGGACCAGCGTGTAGGCGTCGACGGTCCACTGCAGGCCGGAGACGGACGCGCCCAGGTCACGGCGGATCGAGGGCAGCGCGACGGTGACGATGGAGATGTCCATCACCACGACGACGATGCTGGCGCAGCAGATCGCGAGCACGAGACCCGGGCGGCTTGCGGTCGGAACGTTCATGCGATCGACGCTAGGATTTAGAGCGTGCTCGAAGTCAAATCGCCGATCCCCGCGGAGGGCCTGACCATCGCGGACGCGGCCCGCCGCACCGGGGTAAGCGCGCACACGCTGCGCTACTACGAACGGGCGGGCCTGGTGGTCACCCGCGTCGACCGCACGAGCGGCGGCCGCCGCCGCTACCGGCAGCTGGACCTGGACTGGATCAAGATCTGCACCAAACTCCGGGCGACGGGCATGCCGATCAAGACGATTCGCCGCTACGCGGACCTGGTCGCCGCCGGCCGCGGCAACGAGCCGGAACGCCTGGCGCTGCTGGAGGAGCACCGCGCCGACGTGCTGGCGAGGCTGGCGGAGCTCCAGGAGAACCTGGTCCTCATCGACCGCAAGATCGGCGTGTACCGGGGCCGCCTCGAGGCCGGCGACGCGGACGGCCTGTGGGCCCCGGCCCAGCCGCACTGACCTCGCCCGTCGCGACGGCACCCGGCGTCACCGGCTGGGATCAAGGGCAGCCGTGGAGGGAAACCCGCTGCCCGAGCTCCGGCCGTTGTCGTGGTGGTGGATCGTGCCCGCGCTGCGGGCGATCGCGGCCATCGGCATCGGCGTCTACGCCTGGGCCTCACTGGTGGCGGTCTCGGGCTCTGGCTCGCGTTCGCTCGACAACCTGGGCCTGGTCTTCTGCCAGTGCCGGTCCCGGATCTTGGACCACGCGACGATCGCGGGCCGATGGGGCTCGACGGCACGGAGGTCCTCGAGAAGGTCAGCTGCGACCGGACGACCTTCCGCGGCCGGGTCGAAGTGCACGGCTTCGAAGGGGCCTCCCCACCACCTTCCGCGGTGCGACGTTCGAAGCGGGCATCACCATGACCGATTCGAAGCCCGGCGGCGTGCTCGGCTTCGCCGGGGCTGAATCGCGCCGGCGGAACGGATCGAGGTCCGGCGGATCGAAGCCGCCGGAAACTGACCCACCGGATACGATTCCGGGCGGTCCCGCCGTCGCCGGACCGCCACCGTTCCCCGGCCAGGAGACCCATGCCCCAGCCAGCGCTCGCCGACGCCCCCGAGCCGGACGTCACCGCGCCGATCCCGCGGGTTGCCGAACGCCGGTCGGCCGGGTGGCCGGCGGTCGTCGGGTGGTGGCTCTTCGCCGCCCTGCCCGCCGGGCTGGCGCTGCTGGCCGCGGTGCGGGCGCCGCGGATGCACGTGCTGCTCGACTACTGGCACGTCTTCGCCAAGATCACCGACGACACCGGCCACCTGCTGCTCGGCCAGGTCTTCACCTACCACGTCGACCAGCCGTTCGTCGTGCCCTCGCTGCTCTTCTACGCCGACGCGGCGTGGTTCGGCGGCGACAACCGCGTCCTGACCGTGCTGACCGTCGGCCTGCTCGCGATCGCCGTGCTCGCGCTGCGCACGATGCTGCCCGCGCACCCCGCCCGCGGCGCGCTGACGGCCGCCATCTCGTGGCTGCTGTTCACCTCGCACGCCGCCGAACTCTGGTTGCAGGGCACCAACGGCATCAGCTGGGTGCCCGCCGTGACCGCGGGCACGATCGCCGTCGCCTGCGCTCACCGCGGGCGCCTGGCCGGCGCGTCCGCGGCCGCCGTCGTGGGGTGCCTCTGCTTCGGCGCCGCACTGCCGATCTGGTTCGTGCTCGCCTTCGTCGCCTGGCTGCGCGGGGAATCCCGGCTCCGGGTCGCGATCCCCGCCGCGGCCGGCGTGGCCGTCCTCGGCGCGTGGTGGCTCACCAAGCCCGCCGGGACGCAGTCGGGCGCGACGGCGGCCTTCGACCCCGACGGGCGCCTGTCCGTCTTCGCCGCCGCGGTCGGCGGGCTGTGGTCGGTCGACGTCGCCGTCGTCGCGGTCATCGCCGGCGGGCTCACGATCGCGCTGCTCGGCCTGCTGCTGCGCCGGACGATCACCACCCGGCCGGCCGGCGACGCGGGCTGGGCCGGTCTCGCGCTCTACGCCTTCGCGCTGGCAGCGATGCTCGCGCTCGGCCGCACGACGGCGAGCGTGCCCGGCGGCAACGTCGGGCTCATCAGCCGGTACGTCCTGGTCGCGGCGCTGGCGACGATCGCGCTGACGGTGCTGGCCGGCCTGCACCGTCCACAGTGGCCACACCGCTACGTCGTCGCGGCCGTCGTCACCCTGGCGCTGGTGACGCACGCGATCGGCGGCGGCAAGGCCGACCAGGTCCGGCGCAGCTACGCGCCGCTCGGCCTGGCCGCGGTCGCGCTGCGCGTCGACGCCCCCGCGGCACTCGCGGCGCTGCACATCCAGCGCGCCGCCGGCCCCGCGGCCCGCGCGCTGCGGGCCTACCCGTTCACCGGCGATTTCACGCTGGGCTGCCACGGTCCCGAACTCGGCGACCACGTCGACCCGGGCACGGCCCAGCCGGTGCGCGGAGCGCTCGACGCTCCGGCCACCGACCCCGGCGCGGTCATCACCGGCTGGGTGGCCTTCGAAGGCACGCAGCCGGACTGCGTGCTCGTCACCGACCCGGCCGGCACGGTGACCGGCGGCGGCAGCGCGGGCCTGCCGCTCACCACCGGCCAGGCCGCCGCACCGGGCGCGACAGCCTGGCAGGCGACGGCGGGTCCCACGAACGGGCCGCTCACCGTGCTCGCGGTGCGCGACGGGCGCCTCTACCGGATCGGCTGACGCGTCACCCCAAACCGCCGTAAGCCGCGGTCACCATGCTCATGCCCCGGCCGTCGCCCACGATGGCGTCGACCATCTGGTTCATCACGTAGGCGACGGTGAGGCCGGCGTCGAGGTCGTTGAACACCAGGGAACCACCCATGCCGCCCCAGAAGCAGTTGCGGCCGCTGATGCCGTATCCCAGGCCGTACCGCATCGGGACGCCCAGGCCGTAATCGAGGCCGTGGTACTGCTCCTCCAAGGCCCGCTCGCACCCGGCCCGCGACAGCAGCCGCACCCCGCCGGCGGTCCCCCCGGCCGACAGGACCGACTGGACGGCCGCGACCGACCGGGCATTGCCGTAGCCGGCGCCCGACGGGATCTCCGCGCGCCGCCACGCCGCGGTGTTCGTGTCCTCGGGCACCAGCTCGGGATTGGGCGCGACGTCGAAGTGCTCGGTGGGCGGCGGCACGGTCAGCCCGCCGGGCGGGGCGAGGGACGGCGCGACGCGGTGGTGGTCGGCGTCGGGCAGCCCGATGTGGAAATCCGCACCCAGCGGGCCGGCGACCTCCGCGGCGAAGAACGCGCCGATCGTTTTCCCGGTGATCCGCCGGACCACTTCGCCGAGCAGAAACCCTTGCGTGAGTGCGTGGTAGCAGCCGATTTCCCCCGGCGTCCACCGCGGTTTGTGCGCGGCCAGCAACGCGGTGACTTTGCTCGGGTCGCACAGGTCGTCGAGGGTGATGGGCGTGTCCCAGACGGGCAGCCCCGAAGTGTGCGACAGGACGTGCCGCACCCGCACGTCCGCGGCGCCGAACTCCGGCCAGTACCGGACGAGCGGCGCATCGAGGTCCAGCTCCCCGCGATCGGCGAGGATCAAGGCGCACAACGCGATCATCGTCTTGGTGCTGGACCAGACGTTGGTGATCGTGTCCCGTTCCCAGGCCACGGTTCGGCCGGCATCGGCGTACCCGCCCCACAGATCGACCACGGGTTCACCGCGGAAGACGACCGCGACCGAGGCGCCGACATCCTCTTTGGCCAAGGACTCCGCCAGCGCGTCGCGCACTTCTCCGAACCGCTCATCGCACGTACCCTGCACCTGCGTCATGGGAATCGACTTAACTCCGTCCACGTCGGCGGCGCCACCGAATTAACCGGCGTAAAAGAATAGTGATCACCCACCGGCACCGCGAACCGCGAATTCCCCACGAAATGTCCTTTATCAACTTGTAGTGCGCCGGCCGGGCGCGCCGGTGCGAGGATGACTCCATTGCTCCGGACGGGGCATCGGAGGTGCGCCGATGGCGACCGAAGTGGCGACGTTCTGCCCGCTGTGCGTGTCCCGGTGCGGGGCCACCGCCACCGTCGAGGACGGGCGCCTGCTCGCCCTGCGCCCGCTGCCCGGCCACCCCACCGGCCAGGCGATCTGCGTCAAGGGCAAGGCCGCGCCGGAGATCGTCGCGCACGCCGGGCGGCTGCGGCACCCCCTGCGGCGGACCGCTCCGAAGGGCGCGGCCGACCCCGGCTGGGAGCGCATCGGCTGGGACGAGGCGCTGGCCACCGTCGCGGCGCGGCTGACGGCGATCGCCGCCGAGTCCGGGCCGGAAGCGGTCGTGTTCGGCACTGCCTCGCCGTCGACGTCGGCCATGTCCGACTCCGTCGACTGGCTGACGCGGCTCCGGCGGGCCTTCGGCAGCCCGAACCTGGTGAGTTACATGGAGCTGTGCGGCTGGGGCCGCCACCTGGCCACCACCTACACCTGGGGCGAGCCGGTGCCCGGCGCCTACTTGCCCGACCTCGAACGCGCCGGCTGCATCCTCTATTGGGGGTACAACCCGTCGGTGTCCCGGCTCGCGCACGCCACTGCGACCACGGCGGCGCTGCGGCGCGGCGCGAAGCTCGTCGTGGTGGATCCGCGCCGGGCCGGGCTGGCGAGCAAGGCCGACCACTGGCTGCGCGTCCGGCCCGGCACGGACGCGGCACTCGCGCTGGCCATCACGAACGAGATGATCGAAAACGGCTGGTACGACGCAGATTTCGTCACCCGGTGGACCAACGCGTCGTGGGCGGTCCGGGCCGACACCGGCGAGCTGCTGGCGCCCGCCACACCCCCACCGGACGGGGTGGCGACCCGCCGCGTGTGGGACCTCATCGCCGAAGAGTGCGCCCGGTTCACCCCCGGCGTCGCCGAGCGGATCACCGGCGTGCCCGCGGACCGGATCACCGCCGCGGCCCGGCTGCTCCGGGAAGCGCGCCCGGTCGCGTTCTACACCTGGAGCGGGCTCGAACAGCACAGCAACGCGACGCAGACCGTGCGGGCCATCGCCCAGCTGTACGCCCTCACCGGCTGCCTCGACGTGCCCGGCGGGAACGTCCTGTTCACGCCGGTGCCGGCGAATCCGGTCGACGGGATGCCGCTGCTCTCCGCCGGACAGCGGGCCAAGGCCATCGGCATCCGCGAGCGGCCGCTCGGCCCGGCGCGGTTCGAGTTCGTCACCGGCGAGGACTTCTACCGGGCGGCGCTGGACGGCGTCCCGTACCGGGCCCGGGCGCTGGTCAACTTCGGCGCCAACCTGGTGCTGGCCCACGGCGACAGCGCCCGCGGGCTGGACGCGCTCGGCGCGCTGGACTTCTTCGTGCACACGGACCTGTTCATGAACCCGACCGCGGAACAGGCCGACATCGTGCTGCCGGCGACCAGCGCGTGGGAAGCCGAGGCGTTGCGGATCGGGTTCGAGACGAGCCAGGACGCGCAGTCCACCGTCCAGCTGCGCCGCCCCTTGGCCGCCCCGCGCGGCGAAGCCCGGCCGGACCTGCGGATCATCTTCGACCTCGCCCTCGCGCTCGGCCTGGGCGAGCACTTCTTCGACGGCGACATCGAGGCGGCTTGGCGCCACCAGCTCGCGCCCAGCGGCGTCAGCCTGGAACAGCTGCGGGCCGCGCCGGAGGGCATCCGCCTGCCGTTGCGGACGGTCCACCGCAAGTACGAGCAGCGCGGCTTCCGGACGCCCTCCGGCGTGGTCGAGCTGTACTCCGAGGCGCTGCTCCGGCAGGGCTACCCCCCGCTGCCGGGCTACGACGAGCCGTCGCTCAGCCCGCTGTCCCGGCCGGACCTGGCGGCCCGCTACCCGCTGATCCTCACCTGCGCCAAGTCGCTGTTCTTCTGCGAGACCCAGCACCGCGCCGTCACCAGCCTGCGCAAGTCCGCCCCCGACCCCCAGGTCGAGCTGCACCCCGACACGGCCGCGGCGCGCGGCATCACCGCCGGCGACTGGGTGCGGCTGGAGACGCCCCGGGGCAGCGTCCGCGCGCGGGCGAAGTTCAACGTCAACCTCCACCCGGACGTGGTGTGCGGCCAGCACGGCTGGTGGCAACCCGCGGCCGGGCTCGGCGAGCCGGGTTATCCGGTCACCGGCGACGGCAGCGCCAACCTCAACCTCGTGCTGGGCCAGGGACCGAGCGACCCGGTGAGCGGCAGTTCGCCGCTGCGCGCGTCGCTGTGCGAAATCGCGCGGGAGAACGGTTAGCGGCTCCGGGTCCCCGGGGCGGGCGATGATCGACGGGGGTGCCGTCGTCTACCGTAAGGGCGGAACGGGTTACCGTCCGTGGTGCTCCGACGGCGATGGCAAGGCGGCTGGTGAAGGAACGCGAGTTGCGGCGCCGCTGCAGGCGGCTGCTGAACGAGCTGGGCATCCGGCCGCCGCTCGACGTCCTCGAGCTGTGCCGCAGCGTCGGTCACCAGCGCGGCCGCCCGATCCGGCTGATCCCGCACCGGATCCCGGTGCCCGGGCCGTTCGGGGCCTGGATCGCCACCGCCCGGGCCGACTACATCGTCTACCAGCAGGACACGAGCAAGCCCCACCAGCGCCACATCATCCTGCACGAGCTGGGCCACCTGCTGGCCGGCCACGGCGCCACCGAGGAGAACCACGACCTGGCCGACCGGCTGGCACCGGGCCTGGAACCGGAGGCGGTCCGGCGGGCCCTGCTGCGCACCTCCTACGACACCGACCACGAGCGGGAGGCCGAGACGGTGGCGACGATCATCCTGGAGTGGGCCTCGGTCCTCGACCGGGTCGCCCCGCCGTCGTCGGACGGGGGTGCCGCGCGGGGGATCGACGCCGCGCTGGACGAACGGCTGGGCTGGCTGTGAGCAGCAAGATCACGCTCATCGTGGTGCAGGGGGTGATCCTCTTCCCCGCCCTGCTGTGGAAGGTCTACCAGCTCACCCGCGCGCCGGGCGACGTCGCCCGCTGGATGGTCACCGCCTGCCTGGCCTGCTTCGCGGCCGCCTACCCGCTGGGCCTCTTGGCCGGGGACGTCAACCAGCCGGACCCCGGGCGGATCGTGCCGCTGCTGTTCCAGCACATCTTCCTCTGCGGTCTGGTGTTCTCGCTGGCGTGCTTCTTCCTGTTCTCGGCCCTGCCGCCCGCCCGGGCGCGACGGCGCGCCTGGCTGGAAGCGGTACCGCTGGGCACGGCGATCCTGGTGATGGCGACCGTCACCCTGCTCATGCCGGACGTCCCCCCGGCGCAGTACCCCCGCGCCGGGGTCTCGGTCTTCTACCTCGCGGCCGACCTGTACCTCACCTACGGCATCGCGAGCGCCTGCTTCTTCGCCCGGCGCTACGCGCGCGGGGCGGCGCCGCGGCTGGCCCGCGGGCTGTCGGTGGCGGCGGCGGGGTTCGCGATCGGCGCGCTGGGCGGAGCGACCCTGATCGCGGTGGTCCTGGTGCACTGGGCGGGCGCGGCGATCCCCCGGCTGCTGGTCCAGGCGACGGTCTGGCTGGTGTTCCCGAGCGCGATCCTGCTGGTCGTCGGCCTGTCCTACCCCGGCGTGGCCACCCGCCTGGCGGCGGCCCGCGTGTGGTGGCAGCACCTGCGGACGTACCACCGCCTCCGTCCGTTGTGGACAAAGCTGCACGAGGCGTTCCCGGAGGACGCGCTGAACCGCACACCGCCGGGCCGGTGGGACGCCCTGAGCGTGCTCGGCGTCCACCGCCGTTACTACCGGAGGGTGATCGAATGCCGCGACGGGCTGGTCCGGATCAGCCCGTACGTCGCGCGCCTGGAGGGTCCGTTGCCGGATCGCCTCACGGAGGCGTTGCGAGCGCACGCCCGCCGCGAACCGGCCCCGGAGGAGCCGACGCCGATCGCGATCCCGGAGGGCGCCGGCCTCGACGACGACGCCCGCGAGCTGGTCACCCTGTCCGAGTCCCTGGCGGGGCGGACCGGTGCAGCGTCCCGGCCGGCGGGCGCGGCCGGAAGCCCGGTCAGCCGCAGGGCACGCTGAGTACCACGCCGTTGGCGGTGTAGGTGTTGATCGCGGTGCCGTCGCACTGGTACTGCACGACGCCCTTGCCACTGGCCACGACCTGCGCGGCCCCGTCGACCAGCCGCGAAATCGACACGGGCAGCGGGATGATGGGCCCGAGCGGGAAGTAGGAGTACTGGTTCACCGCGGTCAGCGTGGTCGCGGTGGCGGTGAAGCTCCGGATCGGGCCACTGACGGCGTGCGCGGGCGCGACCCCGGCGCCGGTCAGTGCGACGACCCCGACGACGATTGCGGCGTACCGAGAAATCCGATGCGTCATGACTTCCGTTCTAACACCGCGTCCGGGGACTGTCTGCCACCGTTCGTACGCCCTCGCCGGCACCCGTCTGCTGATGTCGCTCCATCGCGGCGAAGACGGCGGCGACCATCCGGTCAAGCCACGGCCGGCGGTTCAGGACAGCGGGACGTCGACGAGGCGGTACGGCCGCAGCCTCACCGGACCGAGCAAGCCGGACGTGAGCGCCTCGCCACGCGCGTTCGCCCCCGTGTTCGTCACCCGCACCCGCAGCTTGGTCCGGCCCGGCCGCAGCGCCGCCGTGACGTCCAGCCGGTACGGCGGCCACAGCCGGGATCCGGCCGGCTTTCCGTTGATCTCGACCTCGGCCACCTCGTGGACCTCCCCGAGGTCGAGGAGCCACTTGCGGCCGGCCAAGGTCTCCGCGGCCACTTCGAATTCCTTTTCGTACCAAGCCGCACCCGAGTACGCCGGGTCCAGGGCGGTCCAGGACCCGAGCGGGCGCGTGCTCTCCGGAGCGCCCTCGCGGTCGGGCCGGAACACCCAGTCGCCGTCGAGCGGGATGGCCGTGAGCGGATCGGAAACCGGTGCGCCGCCTGCGTACCGGCGGCCGCCGTCGACCGCGGTGACGGTGACCGGTCCCGGCCCGGTCACCCGCACCGTGGCGATCGCGGCCCGGGCGTCGATGCGCACGCGTTCCACCGGCGCCGACGAAGACACCGCGTGCGCGGGTTCCCGCCCGGCTCGGAACACCACCAGCAGCGTCGCTTTGGGCTCGAGCCGCAGCACCACCGCCGTGCCGCCGCGGGGCTCGCCCGCGAACGGCGCCCGCCGCCACACCCCCGCCGGTGCCGTGGTGCCCGTGTCGGGGTCCCACACCTCGGGCACCCCGGTCGCCGGGAACGTCGCGGTGAGGTCCACCGCCTCGGCGCGTTCGTTCAGCACCACGAACGTGGCGCACCCGTCGCCTTCGAGGCGCAGCACCCGGACGTCGGCGTGCCGCGGCTCCAGCACCGCCGCCGCGCCACCCGCGGCGGCCGCCGCCGTCGCGGCCGCCACCGGGTCGGCCACCCGGACCGCCGTGCGCGCGGCGAACAACTCGCCGAGCGCGGCGCTCAGGCCCGCGTCGTCTCCCCCGGCTTCGTGAGCCGGTGGTTCGCCGACGACGACCACGGTGCCCCCGCCGCGGACGAACCGGATCAGCGTCCGCACCGACCCGACCGCGAGGATCGGCGTCCGGGGCACCACCACGATCCCGTAGGCCTGCCGCCCGACGACCAGCCGCGGCCCGTCCGGCCGGGCGTGGGCCACCAGGGCGGGGTCGGCGTCGAGCGCGCCTTCGTCGAGGAAGTCGAAGTCGACCTGCACGTCCTCCAGGGCGTGAGCGGCGGTGAGGAACGCCGTGTCGAGGCCGGCCATCGCCGGAGTGTCCTGTGTGGACTCGACGGCGCGTTGCGGCTGCAGCAGCGCGGTCCGGGCCCTGGCCGGCGCGCGGCAGGCTTCCATCAGCCGGCCGATCCAGTCGTTCAGCGGCGCGGACACCGCCCACCACGGGTTGACCGGCTGGAACGGCGGCGGGTAGACGATCTGGCTCTCGTCGCTGAACCGCGCGTGCAGCAGCGTGTGGTTCACCCCGCGCACGGCGAACGCCCCGACCACCTCGCGGACGAACGCCGGCGTGACCTGCCAGCCGGTGCCGCCCATCGCCTCCAGGTAGACCCGCTCCAGCCCGAGCTGGTGCGCGGTGCTGGCCGGCCAGCGCGACAGCGTGCGGTGGTAGCCGCGCTGGTAGTGGTCGAAGATCAGGTCGGTGCCCGGCACCTGCGCCCACTGGTTGTTCGTGTTCAGGTTGCCGGAACTGCGCAGCTGCTCCCCCCGGCCCGTACTCGTCCCACAACGGGTTGGAGATCAGCTTCAACCCACGCGCGGCCAGCCATCGGCCCTGGGTCTTGTAGTACGCGGCCGCGAACCGGTTGCTCACCGCGCGCCAGAACACCCCGCGCAGCCGCAGACCGGCGTGGCCGAGACCGCCGTCGTGCACCGCGGTCAGGGCGATGCCCGGTGACGTCCCGAGCGCGTGCAGCTCCGCGTCCAGCGTGGGCGACCACGGAACCGTGTTGAACGGCCCGTCGGCCGAGGCGAGGTACGGCTCGTCGTCGGCGAACCCGCGCAGGACCGCACCCGGTGCCCACGGGAACCGGCGCACGTACTCCCCGGGCACGGCGTCGACGAACAGCCGCACCGCCTCGTCGTCGAGCAGGTCAAGATAGGCGCGCCCGGTGCCGGTCGGGGTGCTCAGGTCGCGGACGGTGAACAGGTCCAGCCGCCAGCTCCCCGACGGCGGCGTCCACGTGCCGCCCGTCCGGGCCTGCGCGGTCAGGTCCACCAGGGTGGCCGGATCCGTCGAGGACTCCGGCCGCGCGGCCGCGGCGACCAGCGGCACGCCGGTCGCGGGGAGGTCGAAGCCGTCGAGCGCGGCCACCCCGTCGAACGTCTCCGCGTACAGCGTCCGGCCGTCCGGGTCGCGCACGGTCAGGCTGTCCCACGACGACCGCTGGGTCGCCACCGCGCGGACCCCGACCCGGCCGGAGGCGGGCGAGACCTCGGCCGGCGCCTGTCCGGCGCCGTCCAGGGACACCGTCAGGGTCGTGCCCCGGACGCCGACGACCAGCTCGTGGTCCGCGCCGGGGTCGAAGCCCGGCACCGGGGTGCCGCTGCGAACCAGCGCGAACGCGCCGCCGCTCTGCTGCCAGACGTCGACCGCGCCATCGGCGCGCAGGTCGGCGAGGACGCCGTTGCCCTCGTCGGCACTGCGCACCATCAGCCCGGCCGTGGCCCGCTCGACCCGGACCTTCGCCACGACGTCGTAGTCCTGCCACCGGGCACCCTCGCGCAGCAACGTGACGCCGTCGCGGGCTTCGGCGTCGACCAGCAACCGGCCGCCCGACACCGACAGCCCCCGGCTCACCAGCGCCACCGGCACCCCGCCCGCGACGGTCAGGACCTGGTGCCCCACGCCCTTGAGCCGCAGGTCGGGCCGCGGCTCGTAGACCCGGTCGCCGACCTTCCCGCCGTCGACGACCAGGCCGCCGGCGCGGCCGCTCGGGAAGTAGTCGTCGTTGAACAGCCACAGGTGCATGCCGTGGCGCTGCGCTTCGCGCAAGGTGAACTCGATGAGCGCGAACCAGTCCTCGCTGAAGAACGCGGGTTTCAGTGCCGCCGTCTCGAACGGGAACACGAGCACTTCGTGGACGCCCTTGTCCCGCAGGTCCGCCAGCCCGCCGGCCACGAGGGCGGTGGTGACGGTGCCGTTCCAGAACCACAGCACGGTGGGCCGCGAGTCCGGGCGCGGATCGGCGAACCGGCCCGCGCGGTCACCGGTGTCCGGCGCGGCGTAGGCGATGGGCCACGCACCGGCCGTCCCGGCGACAGCGGCGGCCGAGGCGAGCGCGAGCACCCGTCGCCGGGACAGCCGGAACTCCCCGCCGATCACGGGATCCTTCTCGGTCATCGTGATCCTCCCCGGCTGTGCCGCCGAACGACGGTTCGGGGCGCACGGTTCGATTGAAACGATTCAAGCTGCGCGGGAACTTACGTGACGCAGGTCATAGCGGTCAAGGATTTGTCCATCAGGTTGTCCGGTCGCTCACCGCGGCGTCAGGGGTGGTAGATCTCCTTGACCGTGGTGATCCGGTCGTCGCCGTTCACGATGATCTCCGCCAGCACCGAGCCACCGTTCTCGAGCTGCCGGAGCAGCTGATCCTGGCCGCACGGCCCATTTCCGTAGCCCTGTCCGTCGATGGTGACCGATTCGCCGGGGCACAGGGTGGCCGCGCTGAACACCTCGCCGCCCTTCTGCAGCGGAAGCCGGTAGGTCTTGCCGTCGACCGGCACGTAGTGGCTGTTGTCCGGACCGCCCTCCTGACGGGTGACCAGCTGGAAGCGGACCATCTGCACCCCGGCGTCGTACCCGGTGAACTGCACCGTCTGGGTGGTGTTGGGGAACTTGCGGACAGGCTCCTTGCCAGCGTCGCCCGACGGCCTGGTCTCCAGTTGCAGCGAGCTGTTGGGCACACCGCAGACCACCGCACCCTGGCTGCTGCCCGCGGAGCCCGCCTGACGGGCGCAGGTCCACTTCCCCTGGACGTCGAGGACCCGCTCGCCGGGGCCTTCGGCCTGCGGAAGCTTCCGCTAGTACTCGGTGATCACGTCGAACGCCTCGGTGCAGCCCGGCGTGGTGCCATCGGTGGCCGCCACCGCGATCAGGTCCAGCTTCGGCCGCCCTGGTGCGCCGACCTGCCCGCCGTACCGGCTGCAATCGACGTCACCGTTCGACACGGCACTGGAACCCGCGCTACCGGAACCGCCGGTGGCGGCCCCCGGGCCACCCCCGTCCGGCACCTGCTCCACGGCCTCGCTTTTCCCCGGAGAACCATGGCCGGCAACACTGTTCCCATTGCACGCGGAAACCAAAGCGACGGCGGCGAACGTCCCGGCAACCACGGCCGTTTTGATTGTCTTCTTAGCGGTGAATCCCATCTCGGCGCCCCTCTCGCAGTTCTGTTGAAGCTTTGCCTGCGAGGACGTCAGAACCGGAACCAGGTTGTTCAGAAGCGCCGTCATACCGCGGTGTTGCCCGACGGGCCCGGCCCGTCCTGTCCCTGCGGGCAGACCTCGGCCGGGTGCGCAACCTTCAGGTGTCCGAGCCTCACGAGCCACTCCCCTCGCCGGCACTCGACCGCGAAGGTCAAGCCACCGTGGCCTTCAGCTCCACCGCGTAGAACTCGGCTTCGAAGGTCGTCGTGGACACCGTGAATCCCTCTCGCCCGGTTGCGGCGTCGGCCCAGTGCCCGACGCCGAAGAGGAGGGCGTGCCCGTAGCCGGGGTCGACCCCGGTGGGCAGGTAGGGCTCGATGCGCATCACCTCGACCTCCGCGAAGTCCAAAGTGATCATCCGTCGCTCACCCGGTCGCTCGGACACGAAGTCGAAGGCGATCGACATGTGCCGCTCTCCGGGGATGAACCTGATGCAGCCGATGTGCGCGTCGTTGCGCAAATCGATGTCACCGATCCCGGCCACGGTGAAGTCGAGCTGCCCGGAGACGTGCCCGAAAGGCTGCAATCCGGTGAACCTCATCCGCGCTCCTCCAGACCGCAGCTCCTCATTCCAGCGGGACGTAGTCACCGCCCTTCCGTGCGGCCGCCAGATCGGCGTGGGTGGAAGCGCTGGTCGTGACGCGACCCTGGACCACGCGGACATAGGAACCGCCCAGCGGGAAAACGAGCACGAATTTCGTCCCGTCGTTCCCCCGCAGCACGACTCCCCTCCGCAAGTCGTCGAGGAATTCGATGATGTCCCGTTCGATTTCCTCCGCGAATTGGCGCTGGTCGTCCTGCGATATGTCGTACAGGTCGGTGTCGATGTCGTAGGTGGCGCGCTTGCCGGTCACCGAGTCGCGCGCCTCGAACTCCAGGCCGAGCCAGCGCCGCGGCTCCACCGTCACGACGGCCTGCCACGTCGCCCCGCTCAGCCGCCACCTCGACAAGGCGCCGATCTCGTCGGTGACGACCACCGTCCACCCGGTGGTCGCCCGCAGTTCGCCGAGGAACTCGAGGAGCCGGTGGCCCGCTCCGGATGTCATGTGCTCACCACTTCTGGCAATGAGGGCGATGGAACCAGTTGTAGCCTATGCCGACCTTGCACCATTCCACGGCCGTACCTCGGCGACTTGGTGACCGGCACGCTCTGGGTGTCGACCGCGTCCAAAGCCGCCAGTGGCCGGTCATGCGGATCGAACGTGCCCAACGCGCCGCCCTGGTGGCCGGCCGCGTCGCCGCGCACCGGCAGCGCCCGCGGTCCACCATGGAACTCGTGCCACCGCACTACTCCGGGCGCGTCCACTCGTAGAGGCAGAGCCCGGGGATCGTGAGGTCTGGCAGAGCCACTCTTCCGTTGATGACGAAGGCACGGGCGATGAAGCCGAAGTGACGGTTGTCCCCAACTTTCGTCCGGAGGTAGGCCTGGTTTGCCGGCCCGACCAGAGGATCCGTCAGGCATTGCGCGGCGGCCAGGGTTCCGCGGGCATACAAGCCCGCGCAAATCGTGATGGTGCGCCGCCGGTCGACCGGGTTGACTCCCCGAAAGAACAGGACCACGTCCTCGTGCAGGATCTGTGACCCGTAAGCGTCGTCGAGGATCGGGGCGAACCGACGGATCTCGTCCCCGTCCACCACCTCGAACCCGAGCCACTCGGCCTCCGGCGACCTGAGCGGCATCTTCACCGGCAGTTGCAAGGTCGAGAACATGTCCCGGGTCAGGAGGTTGAAATCCGAACCGCCTATGACCACCAGATGCGACGAATAGTCGGCGGGCTGCATGTCGTCCGCCGTCGAGTACTTGACGTCGTGCGCCGGATTCAGCGCACGGATGTGCCCGAACAGGTGTACCAGCGCGTCAGGGTCAGCGTACTTCAGCAATTCGACGTAGTCCGGGTCTCTCGGGTCCGTGGCGGAAACATGGGAGGACATGACGTCCGGGATCTGTCCACAGGTGATTATCACTGGCTCGTTCTCCGGAAAACGCCAGATATCGTACTCATCTGCTGCTTCGGAGATGGAATCTGAATCTACGTCGATCTCGTCCGGCTGTCCGGCCACGACCCTCTCCCATGCGGAAGCCCAGGAGCCGATGTGCGTGTCGGGGACGCCGAACACGTCGAGTAAGGCCAGCATCAGGTCGCGTCGCGGCCGTCGCTGGCCGCTCAGAACCCCGGCCACTGTCGAGCGGGGTAACGCATTACCGCGCCGCTTGCCGAGCCGCTAGATCTCGCGGAGGCCCGGGTTGCCGGCTCGCAGCCGGCACCGCCTGAGCAGGGCCGCCAGTTGCGTGACGGTCGCTGCGTTCGACGGGTCGACTTCGTCGGAACGGCCTGGCTGAGCGCGGGACATGGTTACATCGTGTCCCAAGTCGGGCGGATCTGTCTCATGTTGTCCCACTTTTGCGCGTTCCGAGGCCGGGTTCGTCTCTTTGCGTCCACCACTGTGGCATTGGGACGGCTCGCAGATGTTCAATCGAAGGCCGGTCACACGGACATTGCCGAGGTGGAACATGCTTCGCGAAGGGCAACTCGTATACGCGCTCGTAGTAGCCGTCGACGTCGAAGGATTCTCCCGATTGGGAATTCTCGAGCAGGCTGCCGTCGTCACGCGACTGAAGAAGGTTCTCGGCCAGGCTGCCAGGCGTGCGCGGCTCCTTCGTACCAAATGGTTGCGGCAATCGACAGGAGACGGCGAGGTTGCGGTGCTGCCTCCCGGCACGGACGTTTCTCGCGTCGTGGCGGAATTCACGCACGAGCTGGCCAAGGAGCTCAGACGTCCCGACCGACCCCGGCTACGCGTGCGCGTTTCGATGCATCACGGGGCATTGACTGGCGGCGCCTTCGGTCCCGTCGGCGATGCGCTTGTCGTGGCTTGCCGGCTACTCGACACGGCGCTCGCGCGGGAAGCCCTGGCCGACCGCACCGGCGAGGAGGTCGTGCTGGTGATTTCGCGAAGCCTCTACGAAGACGTCGTGGTCCCGCGGTTTCGCGGTCTCCACCCGGCTCGGTTCCAACCTCTGTGCGAGGAGGTCAAAGGCAGGACATACCGCGGTTACGTCTGCGCGGGAAGTCCCAGGTTCACGACCCCACGGGAGGAGAATGAGGTTGCAGCCCTCAGCGGCGACGCTGGCACTCTTAGGCGGGGGCTTGCGCCGGCAGAGGTCGAGCTCGCCGACACCGCCGGATGAGTGATCGAACGCCGACAGCGAGTCGACGCCCCTATCCTGGTAACGCGCCGGCGACGCCGAGCGCAGCTGGTCAGCGACCGAGCCAGGGAGCGAGCAGCTTCTCCAGGTCAGCGTCCGACAGCGCCCGCGGTCCACCGTGGAACTCGTGCCACCGCGAAGCGTCACACGCCGCCGTGTACTCCACCTCGAACGCCCGCATCAGCACGTACATGAACGTCACCGAGCTGAACCGCTCACCCAGCAACGTCCGCGCCTCGCGGGCAACCTCGGTCGCACCACGGCCGCACACGTCCGCGAGCCGAAGCTCCTCCGCAGCCGGATCCAACAGGCTGGGGGCATACATCACGGCAAACACTCCATCATCGAAACGAACAACTCAGCCTTCGGCAGCCAGCTGGCCACAGGCCGCGGCAATCTCCTGGCCGCGCGTGTCACGCACCGTGCACGCTACTCCCCCGGCATTCACCAGCCGCACGAACTCCCGCTCCACCGGCTTCGGCGACGCATCCCACTTCGAACCCGGCGTCGGGTTCAACGGAATCACGTTCACGTGCACCAGCTGACCCAAGTGCTTCCGCAGCCGCTTCGCCAGCAGCTCCGCCCGCCACGGCTGGTCGTTGATGTCCCGGATCAACGCGTACTCGATAGACACCCGGCGCCCGGAAGTGTCGGCGTAGTACCGCGCAGCCGACAGCACCTCGTCCACCGACCAGCGCTCGTTCACCGGCACCAACGTGTCCCGCAGCTCGTCGTCCGGCGTGTGCAACGACACCGCCAGCCGCACCTGCATCTTCTCGTCCGCCAGCTTGCGGATCGCCGGCGCCAACCCGACCGTCGACACCGTCACCGAACGCTGACCGATCCCCAGACCACCGGGAGCCGGATCCGTGATCCGCCGGACCGCCGCCACCACACGCTTGTAGTTCGCGAGCGGCTCGCCCCTCCCTACCCTTTTACAACTCCACCGACTTTGCATCCAAGCAAGTCAGGGGCATGAAGCCGCCTCCTATGTCTTCCGTCACAACGACAGTTCTATCCGGGCAATGCCCTTCGACGATGGTCAAAGACCTCGGCATCTGGCTCTCTGGCCCGATCAGGGTCTGGTCAAACTGTCCAAGACCAACTCCATCCCGGGGTGTCAACGACCGGAAGCAGCAGCACACCTAGTCGACGAGTCCGTGTTCGTAGGCGTAGATCACCGCGTGTACCCGCGTACGCAGGCCCAGTTTGCCGAGCACCCGTGCGACGTGGGTCTTCACCGTGCCCTGTTCGATCACCAGCGTTTCGGCGATCTCGGCGTTGCTCAACCCCCGGGCGATGAGCCGCAGCACCTCGTGTTCGCGTGGGGTGAGCAGGTCCAGCTCGTGCGTCGGCGTGTTGGGGGACAACGCGGCGAAGCGGCTGATCAACCGTCCGGTCACCTGGGGGTCGATCAACCCGTGCCCGGTGTGCAGTGCGCGGACCGCGGCCAGCAGCAGTTCGGGTTCGCTGTCCTTGAGCAGGAACCCGGCCGCTCCGGCTCGCAATGCGCCGAACAAGTACTCGTCCAGGTCGAAGGTCGTCAACGCGAGCACGCGAGGAGCGAGCTCTGAGTTCGCGAGCCGGCGGATGGCGGCGACCCCGTCCAGATGCGGCATGCGGAGATCCATGACCACGAGGTCCGGCCGCCGCCATAACGCCTTCCGCACCGCCTCGGCGCCGTTGGCCGCCTCGTCGACCACCTCGATGTCCGGTTCGCCGTCGAGGACCAGTCGCAGCGCCTCGCGTACCGGTTCCTGGTCGTCGGCGATCAGCACGCGGATCATGCCGGGATCCTCGCCCGGACCGACCAGCCGTGCGGGTGCCGAGGGCCGATCGACGTCGTGCCGCCGAGTGCGCGGACCCGCTCGCGCATGCCGCGGATGCCGTACCCTTCGACGACTTCGCCGGTGCCGGTACCGTTGTCGGTGACGGTGATCTCCATTCCGTGCCGGTCGTGTCGCAGGCACACCTCGATCTCGGTGGCGTCGGTGTGCCGCACGGCGTTGGTCAGTGCTTCTTGCACGACACGGTAAGCGGCGTGGTCGACGGTGGACGGCAGCGGGACCGCCTTACCATGCACCGTGATCCGCCTGTCCTGATCGGACAGCCGGCGGACCAGGTCCCCCACCTCGGCGAGGCCCGGCGCCGTTCGCAACGTGGTCAGCAGGGCACGCACCTCGCCCAGCGCCGACGACGACAGGTCGTCGATGGTGCCGAGAACGCGGTCGGCGAGCGTGGAAGTGCCGGCCAGCGCCCGGCGGCCGGCCATGGCCTGCAGCCGGATCGCGGTCAGATGATGGCCGACGCTGTCGTGCACGTCCCTGGCCAGCCGGGCACGGTCCTCGGCGGCCAGGCGGTCCGTCTCGGCGAGGCGCAGCTCGACCGCCTGCCTGGCCCGGTCGCGTTGCAGCCGCAGCGCGTACCCGACCGCCGGCAGCGCCACGCCGAGGACGACCAGGTCGGCGACCGCGCCCATCTTCTGCGCCACCGCCCCGTAGCCGAGCATCCAGACCACGGAGACGACCAGGACCCACGGCAGCCGCAGCGGCCGGTAGTAGGCGGCACAGCACAACGCCGCCATCGCCACCAGCCGCCCCGGCCAGCCCGGGAGCACGCTGCCGAACACCGACACCGTGGCGGTCAGGATCGCCGTGGTCACCGGCAATCTCCGCCGCAGCGGCAGCGGGAGGCAGACGGCGAGACTGACCAGGACCAGCTCCACGCTCGCCGCCTGCCCCTCCCCCAGCGTGAATCCGACGAGCAGAGCCGTGGTCACGACCACCAACAGCGCTTCCCGCAGGTGTCTCATGCCGACACACTAATGTCGCGTCACTGAACACAGGACGCAGTGGGCGATGGCAACCGGCCCGTCGTCAGGTAGCGGTGCACGTGGGCGCGGACGCAGGGGTTCCCGTCCAGGTAGAGCGCGTGGTCGCCGTCGGCCGTGAGGTAGCGGGCACCGGGAAGCTGCGCGGCGAGGTGCCGTCCCCACGCGGGCGGCGTGTTGTCGTCCTGCTCACCGTTGGCGACCAGGATCGGTGGCAGCCCGCCAAAGTGCGGCCGGTACGGCGGGAACGTCCCGTTGTCCGGCAGCCGTGCACAGTTCATGGCGAAGATCCACGCCTGCCGCCAGCCCAGCCGGGGCGCCACCGTGCGCAGTTCGTCCTCCACCGCCTTCACCGCCCGATAGTCGCCGGGATAAGGGAAGTCGGCACACATCGCGAGCCGCGTCACGCCCGGGTCGGGCGGGAACGACGGCTTGACGGCGAGTTTCGTGGCGTCACCCGCGTACGCCTCGGCGAGCGCCGTCGCGAACGCCGGCCACCGCTTCTCGGACCTGACGTCGGCGCGAGCGACGAGCTGGGTGGCGCTGACCGTCGTTCCGCCACCGGGGATCGGCTGCTGCCCGGCCCGTGCGACGAGTTCGTCCCAGAGGGACAGCACGTCACGGCCGTGCAGGGCGCAGCCGGCCTCCCGCGCGCACCACGCGGCGAACCGGTGCAGGGTGTCCTCGGTCGCCCTGGCCCGCTCGGCGAGCCAGTCACCCAGCGAGGGATTGGTGTGGTCCATGACGCTGTCGAGGTACATCCGGCCGACGCGGTGGGGGAAGAGCCCGGCGTAGGCCTGGGCGTACACGGTGCCGTAGGAGTTGCCGAAGTAGTCGAGCTTCCGCTCGCCGAGCGCCGTCCGGACGGCTTCGAGGTCGTAGGCGACCTGCCGGGCGTTGAGGTGGCCGGCCAGCGGATCCTCCGCGCATGACCGGCCGAATCGGCCGTTCTGCTCGGCATGCGCGTCGAAGCCGGCCTCGTCCGGGAAAACGTAGTCCGCCTCGGCGGGAGCCGGCAGCGGGCAGGAGATGCCGCCGCTCGCCTCGAACCCCCGCGGATCGAAGATCACGACGTCGAACCACTGCCGCAGCTCCGCGACCATGCCCTGGAAGACCGGCAGCCGGAACGCGGAGATCTGCGCCTGCGGACCGCCGAGGTCCACCAGCAGCACACCACGTTTGCGCGCGGCGTCCAGCGCGGGCAGTTTCGCCAGGGCGAGCGTGCTCCGCGCACCGCCAGGACGGTCCCAGTCGACCGGCACCGACAGCTCACCGCACTGCAGACCGTCCCCACAGTCCGAAAAGGACAGTATCGGACCGGCCGCGGCCGGCGTGCTCACCACCCCACCGGACACAGTGGCCAGGCACAACACGCCGGCGACGACCTTGAGTATCTTCCTCATGCCGTACAGGCTGCTCGGCCGTCAGCCCGTACGCGTCTGCCTTTCGGCAGATCTTCACCCGCAGCGTGTGCCCGCGGGCGGCAGCGCGCCCGTGGTCAGATACCGGTCCGCATGCCCACGAACGCACGCGTCGCCGCTCAGGTACCGGGCATGGCCGCCGGGGGCCGGCACATAGCGTGCGCCGGGCAGTTGGTCGGCGAGCCTGCGGGCCCACTGGGGCGGGGTGGTGCTGTCGCCCTCGCCGTTGACGATCAGCACCGGCGGCAGTCCGTCGGCACGGAACGGATGGGGCGCGTACGTCGGCAGCACCGTCAGACCGGCGCAGTGCGCCGCGGCCTGCCACGCGTACACCCAGCCCAGCCGGGGTGCGACCGTCCGCAGTTTCATCTCCAGGGACTTCAGTTCCTGGTAGTCACTCGGGTACGGGAAGTCGGCGCAGATCAGCTGACGGCCCAGTCCGGGGCCACCCGATCCCGGCGGCGGACTCCCAGCGAACGCTGTGGCATCACCCGCGGCGGCTTGTGCGAGCGCGGTGGCCAGCATCGGCCACTGCTGCTCGACCTGCGGATCGGTTTGCGAAAGGATTTTCGTTGCGCTGACCGTGGTGCCACCGCCAGGGATCGGTTCCCGCCCGGCCCGGCTGATGACGTCGTCCCACACGGCCAGCAGATCCTGGCCGTGGAGCGCGCAGCTCGGTTCGCGCGCACACCATTCGGCGAGCCGGTGCAAGTTGCGTTCGGCCGTGGTCGCGCGGGGGACGACCCAGTTCGGGATTGAACGGTTGGTGTGGTCCTTGACGCTGTCGAGGTACATCCGGCCGACGCGGCGGGGGAAGAGCTCGGCGTAGGCTTGGCCGTACACGGTGCCGTAGGAGTTGCCGAAGTAGTTGAGCTTCCGCTGCCCCAATGCTTTTCGGATGGCGTCCAGGTCGTGTGCGACCTGCCGGGAGTCGAGTTTGCCGGCGAGCGGACCTGCCGCCTCGGCGCATGCCCGGCCCACCTGTTGGTTCTCCTCGACGTACGCCTCGTAGGCGGACCGGTCCGGGAACACCCACTCCCCACGCGCCGGTTGTGGACCCATCGGGCAGGAAACAGTGTCGAAGCCTCGTGTTTCCGAGACGACGAGGTCGAACGCGTCGGTCAACCCCGCGAAGGCCGGGTTGCGCAGCAGGGGAGCCTGCGTGGCCGGACCACCGGAGTTGACGTAGAGAACGCCCTGTTTGCGGGCTTGGTCCCGGGCGGGGAGCTTGGTGAGGCTCAGAGTGGTTCGGGCGCCGTCCGGGTCGGTCCAGTCCACCGGCACGGTCAGCTGTGCGCACAGCAGCCCGTCACCACAGTCCTGCCAGGACAGTTCGGTGCCCGGCGCCGCCTCGGCCGGCGCTGCCACCGCGAACGTGGCGAGCAGACCGGCCAGCCACATGGTCGTCTTCCTCATGCCGCCAGGCTGGTCGACCGGTGGCCCGGTGCGCGTCCGTCTTTCGGTAGATCTTTCAGGGAATCATGGTCAGCGGCCACGGAGACGGACGAAGGGTGTTCAAGATCGGTTCGTGACGCTCCAACCTGGCCGGCTGGGCCGGCTACGGCTACTGCTCCAGCCACTCACGGTTCTTCTGGGGCCTGCGCCTGCACCTGGTCTGCACCCCGGCCGGACTCCCGATCACCTGAGCGCCGGCCAACCCGAAGCTCGACGAGCACCAGGTGCTGGTGGCGATCTTGGATCACGACGAGTCCGCTACGTCTCCCGCGAACTCGACGCCTACCTGGCCGAGCGCGGAGTGCGGCTACTGCGACCGGACTACCGCAATCGCACCCCACACCCAGCCCAGCACCTGCAGGCGCTGACCGCCGCAATCCGGCACAACCGCGCCACCGGACTGCCCATCACCCGATCCCTGATCGCCTTCGATCACTGATCAGTGAGGACTTCCTCGTCCCGAGCAGGATCGATGTCGGTACGTCGGCCATCCTGACCGAACGTCATCAGCCCCGCCAGTCCTCGCGGTGACGCGGACCGCAGAGGTCAAGACCGCATTGAGATGGGCCGCGATCTCAATGCGGGCCGGTCGCCCTTGCCACCCGGCGCGCGCTCGCCGTCACCTATGGCGTGGTCACGGTCAGCCAGCTGTCCTCGCGTTGACCATGCATGCGTCGTGGGCCTCGATATGGCATCGACTCGGCATCGTTGCTCGTCCGTCGAGGGACACGTGCTCGGCCAACAACGTCGCATTCAGGCGGATCGAACGCCTGCGGCTGGACACGCTCGGCTGCTCGGTCAGCTTTCGAGCTGTTCAGGGTCCTGGCCGACGAAGTCGCCGGCGCGCGTGGGCGCCAACCTCAGACGGTTGGTTCGATGATCAGCGATCAAGCCATGGAGCGAGCAGTTTCTCCAGGTCAGCGTCCGACAGCGCCCGCGGACCGCCGTGGAACTCGTGCCACCGCGAAGCATCCCGCGCCGCGTTGTACTCGACCTCGAACGCTCGCATCAGCACATACATGAACGTCACCGAACTGAACCGCTCACCCAGCAACGTCCGCGCCTCACGAGCCACCTCAGTCGCACCACGACCGCACACATCCGCGAGCTTCAACGATTCCGCAGCCGGATCCAACAGGCTGGGCGCATACATCACGACAAACACTCCACCATCGAAACGAAAAACTCAGCCTTCAGCAGCCAACTGGCCGCACGCCGCAGCGATGTCCTGGCCCCGGGTGTCCCGCACCGTGCACGCCACACCACCGGCGTTCACCAGGCGCACGAACTCGCGCTCCACAGGCTTCGGGCTGGCGTCCCACTTGCTGCCTGGAGTCGGGTTCAACGGGATTACGTTCACATGCACCAACTGGCCCAGATGCTTGCGCAGCCGCTTCGCCAGCAGCTCGGCCCGCCACGGTTGATCGTTGATGTCCCGGATCAACGCGTACTCGATCGACACCCGACGCCCGGAGGTATCGGCGTAGTACCGGGCGGCAGAGAGCACCTCATCGACCGACCAGCGCTCGTTCACCGGCACTAAGGTGTCTCGCAGCTCGTCGTCCGGCGTGTGCAGCGAAACAGCGAGCCGCACCTGCATCTTCTCGTCGGCCAGCTTCCGGATCGCCGGCGCCAGACCCACTGTCGAGACGGTGACCGACCGCTGACCGATCCCCAAGCCCGATGGAGCCGGCTCGGTGATCCTCCGTACTGCATTGACTACTCTGCGATAGTTCGCTAGAGGTTCGCCCATGCCCATGAAGACGATGTTCGACAGCCGCCCGGGGCCGCCCGGCATCTTGCCGTCGCGCATGACCGCCGCCGCCGAACGGACCTGGTCGACGATCTCCGCCGTCGACAGGTTCCGGTCCAGACCGCCCTGGCCGGTCGCGCAGAACGGGCACGCCATGCCGCAGCCCGCCTGGCTCGAGATGCACAGCGTCGCGCGGTCCGGGTAGCGCATCAGGACGCTCTCCAGGAGCGTGCCGTCGTGGGCTCGCCACAGCGTCTTGCGCGTCGCGCCGTCGTCGGCCGCCAGCGCGCGGACCTCGGTCAGCAGCGTCGGCATCAGGTCCGCGACCAGCCGTGACCGGGACGCCGCGGGGATGTCCGTCATCTCCTCCGGGTCCACCGTCAGGCGGGAGAAGTAGTGGTTCGACAGCTGCTTCGCGCGGAACGGTTTCTCCCCCAGCTCGGCGACCGCGGCCGCACGCTCGGACACCGAGAGGTCGGCGAGGTGGCGCGGCGGCAGGCCGCGCTTGGGCGCGTCGAAGACGAGGGGAAGGGCAGTCATAACCGGACCAGTGTCCCACGCGGCCGCCGGCACTGCCGGTGCCACCCCGGCCCGGTGTACGCCAGGTCACGGGCCGCCCCCGGTCGGTGGGGCCGCGTCACCCGGAGGGATGATCGACGGCGTGAAACCTGGCGCCCGACGAAAGAGGTGAGCGCGTGTCCTTCCGGCACCTTGTCCTGGTGGTCGCGGTCATCCTGAGCGCCGCCGCCTGCAGCACCCCGGGCGAGCACCCGCCCGCGCCGAGCACGCCGAGCGGGCCGCGCGCCACCGTGGGGTCCCTGCACCTGCCCCTGCCGGCGGGCGCGACCTACACCGAGCACAGCCCGGACGGCCTGCTGGACGGCTGCGTCACCGAAGGCGCCGTGGCCTGCGAAGCGCGGGTCGTGAACCTGCGCAAGCCGGACGCCGGCGCGCCGATCAACCTCCCGAGCACGAAGCGGCCCTTCGGCTGGTACACCGGCACGGACCTGCCGACCTGCATCACCCCCGCGTCCCCGCCCGGCAAGGCCACCGAGGCCACCGGCAGCACCCTTCTCGACTCCGGCTTCGCGCCGATCGGACCCAAGAACGCCGAATACGGCCGCTGGAAGGTCACCTGCGAGAACTCGGCGCAGAACAACCAGGTCCGGATGTGGTGGCTGCCGACGAGCCGGATCCTGATCGTCCAGTACGGGTCCTTCCCCGGCTGGGACGCCAAGATGGACGCCATGCTCGCCGGCGCCACCTTCAGCTGACGGCGTCGAGCGCGGCCCGGATGATCGCGTCCGTGTCGATGCCGTGGTGGCGGTAGACCTCCTCGAGCGACCCCGACTGCCCGAAGCCGGTGACGCCGAGTGCGACCGACGGCACCCGGTTGATCCCGGCCAGGAACGCCAGCGTGTGCGGGTGGCCGTCGAGCACGGTGACCAGCGGCTTCGCCCGCGAAGCCGGGAAGACCTGGTCGAGGATCCACGACTCGGCGCTCCCCCGGCCGGACCGGGCTTGGAGCGCCTCGAACAGCAGGCCCGGGCTGGTCACGCACACGACGTCGGCCTCGACGCCGACCTGGGCCAGCCGCTCGGCCGCCGCCAGGGTGTCCGGCACCAGCGCCCCCATCGCCGCCAGCGTGACGGCCGGTGAAGCCGCGCGCCGCAGCAGGTACGCCCCCGCCACGACCTGGCGGCGACGGCGTTCGCGGGCGGCCGGATCCGTGGGCACCGCGGCGAGCGTCTGGTCGACCGGACGCGTCGAGAGCCGGAAGTACGACGACGTCCCGCCCGGCTTGCCGAGCCGGCTGAGCGCGGCCAGCAGGGTCCACTCGGTGTCGATCGCGAACGCCGGTTCGTAGCTGACGCAGCCGGGCTGCTCGATCCCGATCGACGGCGTGGTGATCGACTGGTGCGCGCCGCCTTCCGGCGCGAGCGTGACCCCCGACGGCGTCCCGATCAGGATCGACTGCCCGCCCGCGTAGATGCCGAACGACCACGGTTCCAGCGCCCGTTCGACGAACGGGTCGTACATGACGCCGATGGGCAGCAGCGGCTCGCCCCAGCGGCTCCAGGTCGCGCCCAGCTCGCCCAGCAGGCCGACCAGGTTCGTCTCGGCGATCCCCAGCTCGACGTGCTGACCGGTCGGCTTCTCCCGCCAGTGCATGATCGTCTCGGGGTCGTCCTCGAACCAGTCACGGCGCTCGGTGGCCGACCAGACGCCGACCTTGTTGACCCAGCCGCCGAGGTTGGTCGTCGAGCTGACGTCGGGGCTGACCGTCACCACCCGCTTCGCTGCTTCGGGCGCTTCGCGCGTCAGGTCGAGCAGCACGCGGCCCAGCGCGGCCTGCGTCGTCGCGGTGCCGGACGGCGTCCGCCCGATGTCGACCGGCAGGTCCAGCGAAGGCGGCGAAGGAACGTCCGGACGGCGAAGGCGCGAAGCGACTTCAGCGCACAACGCGGCTTCGGCGGACCCGTCAGCGAAGCGCTCCCACGGCGACGAGAGGTCCGTTCCCAGAGACGAAGCCAGCTCTTCCATCTGCGCCACGGTCAGCAGCGACGAGTGGTTCTGCGGGTGCCCCTGCGTGGGAAGACCGCGTCCCTTGACGGTGTAGCAGAAGATCACCGTCGGCCGATCGTCCGCAATGGACGCGAAGACCTCGTCGAGCGAGCCGAGGTCGTGCCCGCCGAGGTTGCGGATCGCGGCCAGCAGCGTCTCGTCGTCCAGCGACGCCACCAGCGCGGCCAGCGCGTCGTCGCCCGCGGGCAGCCGGTCGCGCACCTGCGCGGCGTCGCAGCGCAGGAGCCGCTGGTACTCGGGGTTCGGCATCGCGTCGATGCGGGCGCGCAGCTCGGTGCCGCCGGGCCGGGTGAACAGCTCCTCCAGCAGCCGCCCGTACTTCAGCGTCAGCACCTGCCAGCCGGCCGCGTCGAACATGCCCTGCAGCCGCCCGGCCGCGATGTTCGGGACGACCCGGTCGAGGGACTGGCGGTTGAGGTCGACGATCCAGACGATCTCGCCCAGTTCGGCGACGCCCGGGTCGAGAATGGCCTCCCAGATCGCGCCTTCGTCCAGCTCGGCGTCGCCGACCAGCGAGTACTGGCGGCCGGTCCCCGCCGCCGAACCCCGGGTCGTCAGGTAGCGGCGGGCCAGCGCGCCCCAGATCGGGGCGGTCGCGCCGATGCCGACCGAGCCGGTCGAGTAGTCCACCGGGTCGGGGTCCTTGGCGCGGCTCGGGTAGCTCTGCAGACCGCCGAACTCGCGCAGCGTCGGCAGGTAGGCCTCGTCCAGCTCGCCGAGGAGGTAGTTGATCGCGTGGAGCACCGGGGACGCGTGCGGCTTCACCGAGACGCGGTCCTCGGGACGCAGGTGCCGGAACCACAGCGACGTCATGATCGAGACCAGCGACGCGCACGACGCCTGGTGGCCGCCGACCTTGAGCCCGGACGGGTTGGGGCGGACGCGGTTGGCCTGGTGCACGATCGCGGTGGCGAGCCACAGCACCCGCTGCTCGATCGCGGTGAGCGCCGGGGCGGTCACAGGGGCCTGAGTCATCGTCGACACCTTTCGTGCAGGAAGCGCCCACCAGGACAGCACTGGTGGACGCATCGCACAACCGATGCCGCCGAAAGTGCGCAGAATGCGCACCGAATCCCGAAGGCTCAGGTCTCCGGCTGCGCAGAATGCACGCGCTCCAGCAGGGGCGCCAGGCGGTACGGGACGAGCTCACGCATGACGAGGGAGATGTTCGTCCGCTCCACCCCCGGCGAGGCGAGGATGTGCCCGGCGATCCGGTAGAGGTCGTCGGCGTCGACGGCGACCACCTGCACCATCAGGTCGCTCGCCCCGGTCAGCCCGCACACCTCGGTGACCTCGGGGATCGCGGCGAGGGCATCGGCGATCTCGGCCAGGCGCCGCTGGTCGACCATCGCGTTGACGAACGCCCGCAGCGGGTAGCCCAGGCGCGCCGGATCGATGCGGCGTTCGAACGACCGGAGGACGCCACGCTGTTCCAGCCGCGCGAGCCGGGCCTGCACCGTGTTGCGGGACAGGCCCAGCCGCTCGGCCAGCGCGACCGCCGTGGCCCGGGGGTCTTCTCCGAGCGCTTCCAGCAGGCGCGCGTCGATCTCGTCGATGGTTTCCGGCACGGGGCCGATCTTCTCAGCCCAGGTGCTTCTGCAGGTCGTCGAGGACCTTCATCGCCCCGATCGGGCCGAGGCCGAGGAACCAGACCTCGTCGGCGACCGGGATGGCGTGCTTCGCCTTGACCGCGCCCAGCCCCGCCCACAGCCCGCTGCTCGTGACGGCCTTCTCGTCCGCGCTCGGCCCGGCGCCGTAGCTGGAGTAGAAGATCCAGTCGGCGTCCGCCTCGTCGATGCGCTCCTTCGAGATCTGCGCGGCCAGCTCGTTGATGTTCTGGTTCGCGGGTCGCTTCGAGACCGACGTCCTTCAGGATCACGCCGATGAAGGACAGGTTGCCGTAGAGGCGGATGTTGCCGGAAAGGAACCTCAGCAGCGAGATCTTCGGCGCGCCCTTGACGGCGGCCTTCACCTCGTTCGCGCGCTTCTGGTAGTCGTTCAGCAGCCCGACGGCCTTCGTCTCGTCGCCCAGCGAAGCCCCGACCAGCAGCAGGTTCTCCTTCCACGGGAACCCGGGCCGGATGCTGAACACCGTCGGCGCGATCTTCGACAGCTGCGGGTAGAGGTCGTTGGCGCGCAGCTTGCTGCCGACGATCAGGTCCGGCGTCAGCGCCGCGATCGCTTCCAGGTTGAGGTTGTTGATGTCCCCGACCGTCGGGGTGCCGTTGACGCGATCGGCCAGGTAGGACGGCACGCCGCTCTGCCCGGCCGTGGTGGCCATGCCGACCGGGGTGACGCCGAGCGTGAGGACGTCGTCGAGCTCACCACTGTCGAGCACGACGACCCGCGTGGGCTTCTTGTCCAGCTTCGTCTTGCCGAGCGCGTGGGTCACCGTGCGTGGGAAGAGGCCGGGGCCGACGTCCGCGCCGAGCTTGGCCGTTTCACTGTCCGCGGTGGAGAACAGCCGTCCGCCGGTGGCGACGTCCTGGTCGCCGACGCCGGAGCTGCTCGGCTTTTCCGGCTGGCCGCAGGCGGCGAGCAACGTGACAGCCGCGAGGGCGGCGGTCAGTCGTGTCCACTTAGGACGCATCGGGGGTTCCTTCTTCTCGGGGTGTGGCCCGCCGCCGGCCGATCGGGACGACCAGGGGCGTGGCGGAGACCGGGTCTTCGATGACCCGGCAGGGCATGCCGAAGACGTCGGCGACGAGCTCGGCGGTGAGGATGTCGGCAGGCGCGCCCTCGGCGGCGATCCGGCCGTCCTTCATGGCGATCAGGTGGTCGCCGTAGCGGGCGGCCAGGTTGAGGTCGTGCAGGACGATCACGATTGTCCGGCCGTCCTCGGCGTTCAGGTCGGACAGCAGGTCGAGCACCTCGACCTGGTGGGCGATGTCGAGGAACGTCGTGGGCTCGTCGAGCAGCAGCAACGGCGTCCGCTGCGCCAGCGCCATGGCGATCCAGACGCGCTGGCGCTGCCCGCCGGACAGCTCGTCGACCGGACGGGCGGCCAGCTCGACGGTGTCGGTCGCGAGCAGGGCGCGCGCCACGGCTTCGTCGTCTTCGGCGCTCCAGCGGCGGAAAACGCCCTGGTGCGGGTAGCGCCCACGGCCGACGAGGTCGGCGACGGTGATGCCCTCCGGCGCGGTCGGCGACTGCGGGAGCAGGCCGAGCACGGTCGCCACGTCCTTGCTGCGCCACGTCGTGATGCCCTTGCCGTCGAGGTAGACGGCACCTTTCGTGGGAGTCAGCAGCCGCGCGAGGCCGCGCAGGAGCGTCGACTTCCCGCAGGCGTTGGTCCCGACGATCATGGTGACCTTGCCGGGCGGGATCCGGACCGACAGGTCCTGGACCACCCGCAGCGGCCCGTAGCCGAGTTCGAGGTTCTCGGTGTGCAGTGTCACGGCGTTCCTCACACTCGCCCGGCGCGGTTGGCGGTGGCCAGCAGCCACAGCAGGTACGGGGCGCCGACGGCGCCGGTGACGACACCGACCGGCAGCTGCTCGCCGAGCAGGTGCTGGGCTGCGAAGTCGCCCAGCAGCACGACGAGCGCGCCGGTCAGCGCCGCGGGAAGCAGTCCCGCGCGAGCGCCACCGACGAGCCGCGTCGCGATCGGGTCGGCCACGAAGGCGACGAAGGCGACCGGCCCCGCGGCCGCCGTCGCCAACGCGGCCGACGCGACGGCGATCAGCAGCAGAGCCAGGCGGCTGCGTTCGACGTCGAGCCCCAGCCCCGCCGCCGTGTCGTCGCCCAGCTGGAGCCCGGCGAGCGCGCGGCCCCGGAGCAGCGCCGCCGGCAGCAGGACGGCGAGCGCGACCGCGAGCGGGATGACGTGCTCCCAGCTCCGCCCGTTGAGGTTGCCGGTCAGCCACACCAGGGCCTGCTGGGCGAGGGTGACGTCGGCCCAGGTCATCAGGTACGAGACGACGCTCGTCAGCACCGCGCCGACGCCGACGCCGACGAGCACCAGCCGGTAGCCGTGGACGCCACCACGGCGGGCGAGCAGGTAGATCGTGGCACCCGTGAGCAACGCGCCGGCCAGGGCCGCGGCCGAAACCACCGGGCCCGCGGCACCGAACAGCACGATCGCGACGACCGCCGCGGCGCTCGCGCCCTGCGTCACGCCGATGACGTCCGGGCTGGCCAGCGGATTGCGCAGCAGCCGCTGGAAGAGCGCCCCGGACGTCCCGAAGGCGACGCCGACGAGGACGCCGGTGACCGCTCTCGGCAGCCGGAGTTCCGTCACGACGTAGGCGGCGCGGCCCACTCCGTTGCCGAACAGGAGTCCCGGGAGGTCGGCGAGCGGCACCGGGAAGTCACCCACGGCCAGCGATCCCGCGAAGACGACGACGATCGCCAGCAGCAACCCCAGTGTCACCACGCGGGCCCGGGCGGCGCCGCGTCGACGCGCGACGGCGACCACCTCGACGGCGCTCACACCGCCACGACCTTCCGGCGCCGCACCAGGAACACGAACACGGGCGCGCCGACGAGCGCGGTGACGATTCCGACCTGCACCTCGGCCGGGCGCGCGACCACGCGGCCGACGACGTCGGAGACCAGCAGGAGCAGCGGCGCGAGCAACGCCGAGTACGGGAGCAGCCACCGGTGGTCGGGGCCGGTGACGAGCCGCGCGGCGTGCGAGACGGTCAGCCCGACGAACGCGATCGGCCCGGCGATCGCCGTCGCCGAACCGCAGAGCACGACGACGGCGAGCGCACACACCAGCCGCGCCACGGCCACGTTCTGGCCGAGCGAGCGGGCGACGTCCTCGCCGAGCGCGAGCGCGTTGAGCCGGCGCGCGGCGACCAGCGCGAGGAGCACGCCCGCCACCACGAACGGCACGGCCTGGGTGATCGTCGCGGCGTCGCGGCAGGTCAGCGAGCCGACCTGCCAGAACCGGTACTGGTCGAACGTGGTCTGGTCGGTGAGCAGCAGCGCACTGGTCACCGAGGCCAGCGCCGCCGTCACCGCGGCACCGGCCAGGGCGAGCTTCACCGGCGTCGCCCCGGCCCGGCCGAGGGAGCTGACGCCGTAGACGACGCCGCCGGCGGCCGCGGCGCCCAGGAAACCGAACCAGACGTACCCGCCGACGCTCGTGATGCCGAACGTGCCGATGCCGAGGACGACGAAGAGCGCGGCACCCGCGTTGACGCCGAGCAGCCCGGGATCGGCCAGGGGGTTGCGCGTGGCGCCCTGGATGACGGCGCCGGAGAGGCCCAGCGCGACGCCGGCCAGCGCCCCGGCGGGCGTGCGCGGGAGGCGGAGTTCGCGGACGACGAGGTGGTCGGGGTTGCCCGCGTCGAAGTGGAAGAGCGCGTTGAGCACGGTGCCCGGGCTCAGGCCGCGGGTGCCGACGCCGATGCTGAGCAGCACGGCGGCGGCCACGGCCGCGGCGAGGACCAGCAACCCGGCCGTCAGCGGGAGCGAGCGGGTCCGCACAGGTCGTTACCTTTGCTAACAGGTTATTAGGCATGCCTATCTAGGTCGCCGGATCTGGTCGGCTCAAGTTCCGTGAGCGAGCTCACCGACAACAGGTTGCGAGCCGACTGTTTCCGATATATCGTGAACGTGTCGCAACAGTTCGAGAAAGGAACACAAGACATGCGTAGGCAACGACACCCCTTCGCCCACGAACGTGGGCGCACACCTTTCGGGCCCTTCGGTGGTTTCGGCGAGTTCCCCCCGGGCTTCGGCCCCGGTGGACGCGGTCGCGGCCACGGTCCGGGCCGGCGGGGTCACGGCGGACGGCGCAGCCGCCGCGGTGACGTCCGCGCCGCGATCCTGGCGCTGCTCGCCGAGCAGCCCCGGCACGGCTACGAGATCATCCGCGAGATCGGCGAGCGCTCCGGCGGCTTCTGGCGGCCGAGCCCCGGCTCGGTCTACCCGACGCTGCAGCTGCTGGCCGACGAAGGCCTGGTCCTCAGCAAGGACGAGCACGGCAAGAAGCTGTTCGAGCTGACCGACACCGGCCGTGCCGCCGCGGAGCAGCAGGACAGCACCCCGCCGTGGGAGCAGATCGCCCAGGACGTCGACCCGACCGAGGTCGGGCTGGCGAAGGCGGGCAAGAACCTGGCCGCCGCCGTCGTGCAGATCATGCGCGCGGGCACCGAGAGCCAGCAGGCCCGCGCGGCCGAGGTCCTCAACGACGCCCGGCGCTCGCTCTACGGCATCCTCGGCGAAGACGAGGACGAGTCCTCGGCTCCTTCGGAAGAAGCCGAGTGACCTGGCAGGACGAGGCCGGTGGGCTTGAGCCGCGTGTGAACGCGGTAGCCCACCGGCAGCGTCAGGTCCTGGGCGCGATTCCCGTTACGCTGCAAGGCCTCCGCGATCGCCTGTTCGGCGACCGGCCGGCTGAATTCGATCTTCAGCACGGCTTCGAGGTCCGCGGCGGTCGCGAAACGCCATTCCGTCACGACTCGGCGGCAGCCGAACCCGGCCCGGGCGAAGAACCGTTCCACGGCGCCCGGGTCGTAGTGCGGTAGGTCGGCGCGCATCCAGCGGCCGTAGGGCTCGCTGGTCACGTCGAGGTCGACGATCAGGAGCGCGCCACCCGGCCGCAGCACCCGCTCGGCCTCCGCCAGCCCGGGCTCGCACCCGGGCCCGAAGAAGTACGCCGTGCGGGCGTGCACGACGTCGACGCTCGCGCTGCGGACCGGCAGCCGCTGGGCCCGGCCCATCCGGACGTCCACGTTCGACAGTCCCTCGACGCGCTTGAGCGCACTTCGCACCAACGGCTCGTGAGGCTCCACTCCGAGCACTGATCGCGCGTCACGAGCGAAGCGCGGCAAGTGAAACCCGTCACCGCAGCCGACGTCCAGCACGTCCTGGCCGGTCCAGTCGTGCTCCTCCCGAAGCACCCGCCAGATCTCGCCGCCACTGTCCTGCGCGCGGTTCTCCAGCTCGTAATCGGCCTGGTAGTACCAGATGTTGGGGCTGGGCACGACCTCCGCGCGCCGCGACGACCACCGCACCCCCGCTGCTCCTTCCGGGTCCTCGTCGCCGGGCCGTGCTCGCACGGTGGCGAATTCTTGGCGGAAAACTCACGGATCACGCCTAGAATCCGGTGGGTATCGGGAGGAGCACCCATGGCAATCGGCCCGTCCAGTACCCCGTCCCCGGTCCCGGCCGGAATTCCGTGCTGGATCGAGCTGGCCTGCCGGGAGCAGGCCGTGGTGGAGAGATTCTACGGCGCCCTGTTCGGCTGGGAGTACACAACTCAGCGGGATCCGGCGACGTCCGACGGCCGTTACGCCATCGCGGCGCTCAACACCCTCCCCGTCGGCGGGCTCTACCGCGCGGCCCAGGGCACACCGCTGGGCTGGATGCCGCACATCTCCGTGCCCCACACCGCGAGCGCGGCCGAGTGGGTGGAGCACCTCGGCGGGCGGATCACGCTCGGGCCGGTGGCGATCCCGGACCGCGGCACGATCATGCACGCCATCGACGCGTGCGGCGCGCCGGTGGTGTTCTGGGAGGTGCCGCCGAACTGGGAGTTCGTCACCGGGATCCCGAACACCTTCAGCGGCGCGGACCTCAACACCCACGACGGCGTCGCGGCGGATCACTTCTACACCAAGCTGTTCACCTACGGCAGCCATCAGATCGGCGACGGCGAGATGCTCGACTACGTCGAATGGCTCATCGAGCACGAGCCGGTGCTCTACCGGTACGTGATGGGTTCGGAGTACAGCCTCGACACCCCGCCGCACTGGCTCGTGTACTTCGACATCGACCCGGCCCGCGGCGTCGACGCGGTCGCGGGCGAGGCGCTCATGCACGGCGGCACGGTGGTGATCCAGCCCTACGACACCCCGTTCGGCCGGATGTCCATCCTCGCCGACCCCGAGGGCGCGGTCTTCGCGGTGATCGACCACTCCCGCGTCGCCGAAGGCTGGGGCCGCGCGGAGGTCGACGACCCCTACGACGACTAGACCGGAACGAACGCCGAAAGCAGCAGCCAGGACACGACGGCCGAGGGCAGCAGCGAGTCGAGGCGGTCCATGATCCCGCCGTGCCCGGGCAGCAGCGTGCCCATGTCCTTGACGCCGAGGTCGCGCTTGATCAGCGACTCGACGAGGTCGCCCAGGGTCGCGGTCAGCACGATGGCGACGCCGAAGATCACGCCCTGCCAGACGTGGCCGTCGAGCAGCAGGCTGAGCGTCAGCGCCCCGGCCACGACGCCGCCGATCACCGAACCCGCGAAGCCTTCCCAGGTCTTCTTCGGGCTGATGGTGGGGGCCATCGGGTGCTTGCCGCCGAGCACGCCGGCGATGTAGCCACCGGTGTCCGACGCGACGACACCGATCAGGAAGGTGAGAACGCGCCCGACGCCGTCCGACGGTGGCACGAGCATCGCCGCGAAGGCGCCGAAGAGCGGCAGGTACGCGGCGGCGAAGGTGGACGCGCTGATGTCACGCAGGTAGCCCTTCGCCCCGCCGGGCAGCCGCCACAGCAGGCAGGCGAGCACGGTGAGGACGAACGCGGTGAGCGCGCCCTCCCGGCCGAACGGCCAGGCGAGCCAGATCATCGCCTGCCCGCCGACGAGCACCGGGATCATCGCGACCCGGATGTCGGCGACCCGGCGCAGCACCCCGGCGAATTCGAAGGTGCCGACCGCGATCGCGACCGCGATGATCCCGATGAACAGGTAGCGAACGGTGAGCAGGGAAACGATGATCGCGGCGCCGAGCAGCAACGCAACCCCGATGGCCGCGGGCAGGTTCCGCCCGGCCTTGGAGGCCTTTTTGGCCTCCGGCGCCGGTTCCGCGGCCGCGCCGTCGGCCGCGGAGGCCTCCGCCGCCGCGTCCTTGGCCGAGGCGTCCGTCACCTCGCCGGCCGCCACACCGTTGGCCGAGGCCGCGGAAGTTCCGGCCGCGGCGGTTCCGGCGGCCGACAACCGGGCCGCTTCCCCGTTGCCCGAGGCCTCCGGCACGACCGGCGTCCCCGTGGCCGGGGTGCCGGCGTCGCCCGGCTCCGGCGTCCCGGGCGTGGCCGCCGGGTGTGCTCCGGTGGCGTCCACCCGGTCCTCGCGTTCCTCGCTCACCTGTGCCATCAGACCTCGAGCAGCTCGGCTTCCTTGTGCTTGACCAGCTCGTCGACCTTGTGTGAGTACGTGTCGGTGAGGTTCTGCAGCTCCTTCTCCGCGCGCACGACCTCGTCTTCGCCCGCTTCGCCGTCCTTGCCGATGCGGTCGAGCTCTTCCTTGGCCTTGCGGCGGATGCTGCGGATGGTCACCCGCGCATCCTCACCCTTGCTCTTGGCGACCTTGACCATCTCCTTGCGCCGCTCCTCGGTGAGCTGCGGGATGACGATCCGGATCACGTTGCCGTCGTTGCTCGGGTTGACCCCGAGGTCGGACTCGCGGATGGCCTTCTCGATCGCGACGAGCTGGGTCTGGTCGTACGGCTTGATCAGCGCCATCCGCGCCTCCGGCACGTTGACGCTGGCCAGCTGGTTCAGCGGGGTCGGCGCGCCGTAGTACTCGACCACGATGCGCGAGAACATCGACGGGGTGGCCCGGCCGGTGCGCACCGACGTCAGATCATCCTTGGCGACGGACACCGCTTTTTCCATCTTCTCCTCGGCATCGAGGAGGGTCTCGTCGATCACGGCTACTCCCGTTGTTGTGATGGGTGGCGCTTGCTGATCCCAGCAGGTCTAGGCCGGCACCCCGGCAGTGGGGGTGCTGACCAACGTGCCGATTCTTTCACCACTCACCGCGCGGGCGATGTTCCCCTCGGTGAGCAGGTTGAACACGATGATCGGCATGTTGTTGTCCATGCAGAGGCTGAACGCCGTCGCGTCGGCGACCTTCAGGTCCCGCTCCAGCACCTCGCGGTGGGTGATCTCGCGGAACATCTCGGCGGTGGGGTCGGCCTTCGGGTCCGCGGTGTAGACGCCGTCGACGGCCTTCGCCATCAGCACGGCTTCGCAGCCCAGCTCGAGCGCCCGCTGCGCGGCCGCGGTGTCGGTGGAGAAGTACGGCATGCCGACCCCGGCGCCGAAGATCACGACGCGGCCCTTCTCCAGGTGCCGCTCGGCGCGGCGCGGGATGTAGGGCTCGGCGACCTGGCCCATCGTGATGGCGGTCTGCACGCGGGTGGGCAGGCCCTCCTTCTCCAGGAAGTCCTGCAGCGCCAGGCAGTTCATCACGGTGCCCAGCATCGCCATGTAGTCGGCGCGGTCGCGGTCCATGCCACGCACCGAAAGTTCGGCGCCCCGGAAGTAGTTGCCGCCGCCGATCACGACCGCGACCTGGACCCCGGTGCGGGCGACGTCGGCGATCTGCTGCGCGACCGAGTGGACGACGTCCGGATCGACGCCGATCGAACCACCGCCGAACATCTCGCCGCCCAGTTTCAGCAGCACCCGCCGGTAGCCACCTTCGACCCGGTCACCCATCTATGTCGCCTCCTGTGTTGTTGGCCGCCTCCGCGGGAGGGAGTACGTCGGCGGGTGCCCCTCGACCTGGTTTTTCAACCTCGGACCTGACAGTGCCCCGTCCCCGATGGACGGAGACGGGGCACTGGTGAAACCTACGCCCGGACCTGGCCTCAGGCCTGGCCGACCTCGAAGCGCGCGAACTTGGTCAGCGTCACGCCGGCCTCGTCGAGCAGGGCCTTGACGGTCTTCTTGTTGTCCTTGACCGACGGCTGCTCGAGCAGGACGTTGTCCTTGTAGTAGGCGTTGACCTTGCCCTCGATGATCTTCGGCATGGCCTGCTCCGGCTTGCCTTCTTCGCGGGCGGTCTGCTCGGCGATGCGGCGCTCGTTCTCGACGATCTGGGCCGGCACCTCGTCGCGGGTCAGGTACTTCGCGCGCAGCGCGGCGACCTGCATGGCGGCACCACGGGCGGCCTCGGCGTCGTCACCGGTGAACTCGACGAGCACGCCGACGGCCGGCGGCAGGTCGGAGCCACGGCGGTGCAGGTAGGTCGCGGTCTGGCCCTCGAAGGCCACGACGCGGCGCAGTTCGAGCTTCTCGCCGATGCGGGCCGAGAGCTCCTGGACGACCTCGTTGACGGTCTTGCCTTCGAGCTCGGCACCCTTGAGCGCTTCGACGTCGGAGGTCTTGACGGTCTTCGCGACCTCGACGATCTTCGCGGCGAGCGCCTGGAAGTCGGCGTTCTTCGCGACGAAGTCGGTCTCGGAGTCGAGCTCGATGAGGACGCCGCCGTCGCCGGTGACCAGGCCCTCGGCGGTGGCGCGCTCGGCGCGCTTGCCGACGTCCTTGGCGCCCTTGATGCGGAGGAACTCGACGGCCTTGTCGAAGTCGCCGCCGTTCTCCTCGAGGGCCTTCTTGCAGTCCATCATGCCGGCGCCGGTCATCTCGCGCAGGCGCTTCACGTCAGCGGCGGTGTAGTTCGCCATTCTGGTAAATCCGTCCTTTGCAGGAAATCTGTGGGTTGCTACGCCCGTGCGGCCGGGCCACGGGGGCACGGCCGCACGGACGGTGGAGCATCAGGAGGAGGCGGTCGCCTGCTCGGGAGCGGCCTCGGCCGGGGCCGCCTCGACGGCAGCGGCGGCTTCGGTCGCGTCGGCGGCGGCGGTCTCGGAGCCGGCGAGCAGCTCCTTCTCCCACTCGGCCAGCGGCTCGTCGGCGGCGACGCCCGGCTCCGGCTTCGTGTCGGCCGAAGCACCGTTGCGGCTGGAGCGCTGCATCAGACCGGCGGCCGCGGCCTCGGCGACGACCTTGGTCAGCAGCGCGGCGGACCGGATGGCGTCGTCGTTGCCCGGGATCGGGTAGTCGACCTCGTCCGGGTCGCAGTTGGTGTCCAGGATCGCGACGACCGGGATGTTCAGCTTCCGAGCCTCGCCGACGGCGATGTGCTCCTTCTTCGTGTCGACGATCCACACGATGCTCGGCACCTTGGCCATGTCGCGGATACCGCCGAGGGTCTTCTCGAGCTTGTCCTTCTCGCGGGTCAGCGTCAGGATCTCGCGCTTGGTAAGACCTTCGAAGCCGCCGGTCTGCTCCCGCGACTCGAGCTCCTTCAGGCGGAGAAGACGCTTGTGCACCGTCTGGAAGTTGGTCAGCATGCCGCCGAGCCAGCGCTGGTTCACGTAGGGCATGCCCACGCGCGAGGCTTCGGCCGCGATGGCTTCCTGAGCCTGCTTCTTCGTGCCGACGAACATGATGGTGCCGCCGTGCGCGACGGTTTCCTTGATGAACTCGTACGCACGGTCGATGTAGGTCAGCGTCTGCTGCAGGTCGATGATGTAGATGCCGTTGCGCTCGGTGAAGATGTAGCGCTTCATCTTCGGGTTCCACCGGCGGGTCTGGTGCCCGAAGTGCACGCCGCTGTCGAGCAGCTGCTTCATGGTGACGACGGCCATTGCCGGAATCACACCTCTTCTGTGTAGTGCGCGCTCGCGGTGCTGCCGCGGACGCGCTGCTCGGTTTGTCGCTCCCGGCCGGGTGGCCGTTCGCCCTGGTGCCCGTGCCGGTGCCCGGACCCCGGGAGCAGAGGACTCCCAGGGACCGCCGGACCCCGTGCGCCCGCCCGGCTGCTTCCAGACCGGGGAACGCGCACGTGCACGCGAAGTCAGCCCGCTGAAACGGACCGCGCAGAAGATTCTACCCCCTCCCACCACCCCCTCCCCCACCGGCGGCCACTGGGCGACGCAGTTGTCCACATCGGGTCCGGTTATCCACAGATTCGGCTTCGGCCCCCCACGGAGCACCGGGCTGCCGCACGCTGGACCCATGGAGTCGATCATGCGGATCCGGCGGTGGGCGCCAGGATGGTTGGTGGGCACGATCGCGCTGGTCACGGCGCTTTCCGGAGCGCTTTCCGGAGGGGCGGTGGCAGGTGGCGACGTGAGCGTTCGAGCACCGGGAGCGGCGGCTTGGGGAGGCGAGATGCCGGCGACGACGAGGCTGGGGATAGATGTGGCCCGAACAGGTGAATTCCGGCTACCGCGAGCGGAGCCTTGGACGGGCGGCTTGGCACCGCCGGCACCGGCCAGGTCTTGGGCGAGCAACCTGGCCGCGCCTCCGGCGGAGTCACCCCGGCGACAGGCAGCGGAGCCTGAGACAAGTTGGCTCGCCACCACCGCACGCCCGCCGGCGGTTCAGCGCGCAGCCTCTCTTAAGGCCGCGCACGCGCCGGCCGTGTCGCCTGAGGCTGCGCTGAGGCCGGCCGTTTCCCTCGAGGCCGCCCTGGCGCCGACCGATTTCCTCGAGGCCGCGCAGGCGCCGGCCGTTTCCCTTGGGGCCGCGCAGGCATCGGCCGTTTCCGTCCAGCCCGCTCTGGGGTCGACCGTTTCCCTCGGGCCCGCGCAGGCGCCGGCCGTTTCCCTCGGGGCTGCGCCGGGGCCGGCCGTGCCGTGGGCGGTCGCGCTCATGGCGGCCCCGGCCTTGCCGCCGTCCGCTGCGGCCGAACCTGGGGCGGACCATCCCCTCATCCCGCGGCAACCGCGGCTCGCCTGGCCACTGTCACCCGTTCCGGTGATCACAAAGTATTTCGACGCCCCGGAAACGCCCTTCGGTCCCGGCCATCGCGGACTGGACCTGGCCGCCGTGCCCGGGCAGGACGTGCTGGCCGCCGATGCGGGCGTTGTCGTCTTCGCCGGTTCCGTGGGTGGGCGGCCCGTGCTCTCCGTCGACCACGATGGCGGGCTGCGGACGACCTACGAGCCCGTCGTAACGAAAGTGGCCGTGGGCGAACAGGTCTACCGAGGCCAAGTGCTCGGCACCGTCCTCGCCGGGCATCCCGGCTGCACGGTGGCAGCGTGCCTGCACTGGGGTGTGCGGCGGGGCGAGGAGTACGTCGATCCCCTCGCGCTGACCGGCGAGGTGGGCGAATACCGGCTCAAGCCGTGGGGAGGTGGTCGGTGATCAGGCGCCGGTCTGCTCGACCAGCTTGGCGCGCAGCCGCATGACCGCCCGCGTGTGCAGCTGGCTCACCCGCGACTCCGTGACCCCGAGGACCTTGCCGATCTCGGCGAGGGTCAGGCTTTCGAAGTAGTAGAGGCTGACCACGATCTTGTCCCGCTCGGTCAGCTGCGCGATCGCCTGGGCGAGCTGGCGGCGGTTGTCCTGGTCGACGAGCACCGCGACCGGGTCGACGGCGTCGTCGTCGGGCAGCGTGTCGACCAGCGAGCCGCTGTCCTTGCCCGCGGCCACCAGGTCCTCCAGCGCGACGACGCTGGTGAGCTGCAACTGGCCGTAGAAGTCGCGCAGGTCGTCGAGGCCGATGCCGAGTTCGGCGGCGAGCTCCGCGTCGGTCGGGGTGCGGTGCAGGCGGGCGCCGAGGCGCTCCATCGCGCGCTCGGCTTCCTTGGCCTTGCTGCGCACCGCGCGCGGTACCCAGTCCTGCGAACGGAGGTCGTCGAGGATCGCGCCGCGGATGCGCTGCATCGCGTACGTCTCGAAGCGCAGGCCGCGCTCGGGGTCGAACTTCTCGATCGCGTCCACGAGCCCGAAGATGCCCGACTGCACGAGGTCACCGACGTCGATGTGGGTGGGCAGCCCGGTGCCGACCCGGCCGGCGACGTACTTGACGAGCGGGGCGTAGTGCAGCACGAGCCGATCGCGCGACGCCTGGTCCGGGCTGTCGGCGAACTGCTGCCACAGAGCCGCGATTCCGGCGTCGACGTCGTAGCCGGCCCGGGTCTCCTCGGGCGCGGCAGCCTCACCGTGAGTGGTCACTCCGGCGGCTTCGGTCACGTGCGGGCCTGCGGTCATTGCACCGTCGTTCTCGGCATGCGGCTCAGTGTCGTCTCCGTGCTCGTGCGGATGCGCGTGCGCCGCCGGGCCAGCTGGTGACAACCCCGGCGAGGCTCCCCCGGCCGCCTCAGGCCCTGGGGTGCGCTCGGTCATGGATCGCTTTCAACCGGTCGACGGTCACATGAGTGTAGAGCTGCGTCGTGGCAAGCGTAGCGTGACCAAGCAGTTCCTGAACGCTCCTGAGATCGGCACCCCCTTCGAGCAGATGCGTCGCGGCGGAATGCCGCAGGCCGTGGGGCCCCATGTCGGGGGTTCCGGGCACCGCCGTGACGGCGTCGTGCACGACACGCCGCACCGCGCGCGGGTCGACGCGTTTTCCCCGGACACCGAGGAAAAGGGCGGGCTCGGCGCTCTCACCACCGCTTTCGGCGATGATCTTCGGCCGCCCCTCGTCGATCCAGTCCGCGAGCGCCGCCGCCGCCGGGACGCCGAACGGGACGACGCGTTCCTTGCCGCCCTTGCCCAGCACCATCACGACACGACGGGAGAAGTCGGCCCCGCCGACGTCCAGCCCGCACAACTCGGACACCCGGATGCCGGTGGCGTAGAGCAGCTCGACGATCGCGCGATCACGCAGGGCGACGGGATCACGTTGCGCCGCGCCGGCGGCCGACGCCTGCATGACTTCCCCCGCCTGCCCGGCACGCAGCACCCCCGGCAGGGTGCGGTGCGCTCGCGGAGCCGCGAGCCGGCCGCCCGGGTCCGTGGCCAGGACGCCGGTGCGGTGCGCCCAGGCGGTGAACGTCCGCGCCGAGGCGGCCCGCCGGGCGAGCGTCGTCCGGCTCGCCCCGCCGGACTGCTGGGCGGCGAGCCACGCGCGCAGCCGGGCGAGGTCCAGCTCCGCGACCTCGCCGCCACCGTCCACGACGAAGCCCAGCAGCGACACCGCATCGCCGACGTACGCCCGGACGGTGTGCGCGGACAGGCCGCGTTCGAGCCCGAGGTGCCGTTCATAGGCGGTGACGACGGTCCGCACGGGCTCGGGCAACGCGGCCCGCAGCGCGCGCAGGTCGGGACGGCGGGCCTGTCCGGAGCGTGGTGGCGGCATGATGTCACGCTGCGCGAACAACCGCCTTCGGTCAAGGATCGCCACGCGGCCCCACCGGACCGGCCGAACGCCGTCGACGATTTCTCCCGGATTTCGTCGTGGTCACGCGCTTTCCTTCCGTCGTCGCCAGCCGGCTTCCCCGCGGACGGCGAATCCGTCGATTTCCAGTTCGGGCAGCAACGCCCGCACCCGCCGCAACGGGAGGCCGGATTCGGCCGCGATCTCGGCGTCGGACCGGTCGGCGCGCACGGCCAGTGCCTCGAAGGCACGCAGCGCGTCGGGCCCCAGCCGGTCGGTGCGCCGTTTCGGCCGGCCCGAAACGGTGTTCTCCGCAATGCCGAAACGTCCGACGGTCTCGAGGACTTCGTCGACGGTCGAGACCAGCGTCGCTTTGGCGTCGCGGATCAGTTCGTGACAGCCGATGGACATCCCCGACGTAACCGGTCCGGGCAGGGCCATCACGACCTTGCCGAGGGCGCCGGCGGTACTGGCGGTGTTGCGGGCCCCGCTACGCCGTCCCGCCTCGACGACCAGGGTGCCCTCGGTGAGAGCGGCGATGAGCCGGTTGCGGACGAGGAAGCGGTGCCGCCCCGGTGGGGTGCCGGGCGGATATTCGCTGATGACGGCACCGCCGGAGCCGACGATCCGGTTCAGCAGCCCGACGTGCCCCGCCGGATAGCCGGCATCGACAGCGCATCCCAACACCGCGACGGTGACGCCGTCGGCAGCGAGCGTGCCCCGGTGCGCCGCGCCGTCGATGCCGTAGGCGGCACCCGAGAAGACGGGCACGTTCCGTCCGGCCAGCCCGTAGGCGAACTCGGCGGCGTGGTGTTCGCCGTAGTCCGTCGCAGCACGAGCACCGACAATGGCCACGGCCCGATCGGCCGCGGTGCCGAGCGCAACATCGCCGGCTACCCACAAGGCCAAGGGCGGCACAGCTTCGGCAACGCCTCGCCGGGCCGCTTGGTCCAGGGCGAGCAGCGGCCAGGCCGGCCACTCGTCGTCTTCGGGCACGACCAGCCGAGCGCCGGCCGCGGCGGCTCGGGTGAAGTCCTGGCTGACGAGGTCGTAGTCCCGTCGCGCCTCGGTCGCCTTGAACACTTCGTCCGGGCAATCGCCACGCCGGACCCGCGCGGCTGCCGCTACCGGCCCGTGCTCGGCAACGAACGCGACGAGGGCGGCCGCCGGTGGCTCGGCCACCCGCAGCAGGTACGCGCGAGCGCGCCGCAGCTCATCGGCACTCATGCCGCCACCTGCTTCCGGACGCTCACCATCGGGGCCGGCTCGCAATCGCCGGTGAATGCAGCGCCGGCCGACGCCGGTGGCTCGGCGATCCGCAGCAGGGAGGGATGCCTCTGCCGCAACTCGTGACTCATACCGCCGCCCGCTCCCGAACAGCCGACACCGGGCCCTCCGGCGAGCGCAACATCAACTGACGCCAACGGCGCAACTGCTTGGCCCTGACGAGCGACCTGTCCGCGCGCGGGGGCGAAGGAGGGCGCCGATGGCTCGGCCACCCACTCTCGAAAAGCGACCCGACCGCACACGGGAACGAAGACGACCACGGCGGGCGCCGGCGGCTCGGCCACCCGCAGCAGGGAGGAACGAGCCTCCCGCGACTCGTCGGGACTCATGCCGCCACCCACTCCCGAACAGCCGACATCGGCACCGATCCGCGACCGACCACTAACGCAACGCGAGCCGACGCCAGCGGCTCGACCGCCTGCCCCTGACAAGCGACCTGTCCGCGCGCGGGGACGAAGGCGACCATGGCAGGCGCCTGTCGCTCGACCGGCTGGCCCTGAAGAACGACCCGCCTGAGCTCGGAAACGAAGACGACCATGGTGGGCGTCGGTGGCTTGGCCGGCCGCGCGGGGGAGGGGTCGGGCAGGCGCAGGTTGGCGGGGCTCATGCCGCCACTCGCTCTCGGAAAGCCAATGCCGCGCCGACTTGTTCGGGGCCTGGGCGGGGCTCGGCGTCCAGGTCGGCCAACGTCCAGGCTATTCGCAAGCAACGGTCGGCTCCTCGGCCGCTCAAGGCGCCTCGGTTCATGGCTCTGTCCAGCAAGGCTGTTGCGTCCGCGGGCAGGGCGAATTCGCGGCGGAGTGCTGGGCCGGGCACCTCCGAGTTGGACAGCCAGCCGTGCTCGCTCCAGCGGTGTGCCGCGCGCTCGCGTGCTGCGAAGACGCGCTGGCGCACCGCTTCCGATGGCTCCGCCGCGCCGGTGTCGTGGGCGCTGATCGCGCTCAGCGGGCGCAAGCGGACCCTCAGGTCGACGCGATCGAGCAGCGGCCCGGAAAGCTTGGTGAGGTAGCGGCGGCGGGCATTCGGTGAGCAGACGCAGTCCGAATCCTTCGGCGGCGCGCACGCGCACGGGTTGGTCGCGAGGACCAGCTGGAACCGCGCGGGGTAGGTGATCGATCCCTTGACCCGGGAAATGCGCACCTCGCCCTCTTCGAGGACCGTGCGGAGCGACTCGAGGCACTGGCCGCCGAATTCGCAGACCTCGTCGAGGAACAACACACCTCGATGTGCCCGGCTGATCGCGCCCGGTGAGGCGATCCCGCTGCCTCCGCCGATCAGCGCCGGCACGGAGATCGAATAGTGCGGGGCGACGAACGGCGGGACGGTGACCAGCGGCGAGGACTTCGACAGCGAACCGTCGACCGAGTGGACCGCGGTGACCTCCAACGACTCCTCCGGCGTCAGCTGCGGGAGGAGCCCGGGCAGCCGCTTCGCCAGCATCGTCTTGCCCACTCCGGGCGGGCCGGTGAGGAGGAGGTGGTGACCGCCCGCCGCGGCGACCTCCAGGGCCCAGCGGGCCTCCGGCTGGCCGACGACGTCCGCGAGGTCCGGCACGTCCGGCGGTGTCACCGGGCCCGGCGGCTCCGGGCGGGCCAGCTCGGCTTCGCGATTCAGCCATGCCACGAAATCCCGCAAGTGCGGCGCGCCCGCGACTTCGATGCCGTCCACGAGCGCGGCCTCGACGAGGGAGTCCGTCGGCACGACGGCTCGTCCGTAGCCGGCCGCCCGGGCCGCCAGCAGGCCCGGGAGGATGCCGCGGACCGCGCGGATCCGGCCGTCCAAGGCGAGTTCGCCGAGCAACACCGTGCCGAGCAGCCGGGTGGCCGGGACCGCCCCCGATGCCGCGAGCACCGCCGCGGCGATGCCCAGGTCGAAGGCGGACCCCATCTTGGGCAGGTTCGCCGGGGACAGGCCGAGGGTGACCTTGCCGTCGGGCCAGGGCTGCCCGGAATTGCGGACGGCGGACCGGACGCGGTCCTTCGCCTCGCGCAACCCGGCGTCGGGCAGGCCCACGAGGGTGATCCGGCTCAGCCCGCCACCGAGGTCGGCCTCGATCTCGATCACCCGGCCGTTGATGCCGAGGAGGCCCGCGGACCAGGCTTTGGCGATGGGCATCAGAACGCCGCCTCGATGTGCTGCAGCCGCGGACGGGTGCCCGGTTCCGCGAGGATCGTGACCACGTCGTAGCGCACGGGGCACCAGCCGAGGCGGAACTCGCGGAGCCAGCGTTGGGCGGCTCGGCGGACCCGGCCCGCCTTCTCCTCGGTGACCGTTTCGGTGGGGAGGCCGAATTCGGTGCCGGAGCGGGTTTTCACCTCGCAGACGATGATCCGGGTGCGATCGGTGAAGACGAGGTCCAGCTCGCCTTCGCGGCAGCGCCAGTTGCGGGCCAGCAGGACGAGGCCGCGGTCCCGGAGGTAGCCGAGGGCGATGTCCTCGCCCCAGGCACCCAGATCGCGGCGGTGTCTTGCGAGCTCGTCGGTGCCCGTCATCGTGTTCGCCCCCTCGTCGGTTCGCTCCCGTCACCGGGGCGGTCCGGCGATCACGGTGCGTGTGCGTTCGACGATGCCAGCGTGCGGACGGGGTTCACCAGCCCCGGATCGCGCAGCTGTGGACAACCGGGGTGTTGGGGACAACTGGTCCACGGATCGGGCTCGAACGGCCCGGAGTGCCGGTGGGGTGTGTTAGCGACGAGGCCGCGAAAAGAACCGCGCCGGCTCGTCCAGCGAGCCGGCGCGGTCGTTCGGAAGCGGGATCAACCCGAGAACGGGCCGTCTTCGGGGAGGCGGAGGTCCGGCTTGTCCAGCTCCTCCACGTTGACGTCCTTGAACGTGATGACGCGGACGTGCTTGACGAAGCGGGCCGGGCGGTACATGTCCCAGACCCACGCGTCGGACATGCGGACCTCGAAGTACACCTCGCCGCCGCCGTCACGCACCTGGACGTCCACCGCGTTCGCCAGGTAGAACCGCCGCTCGGTCTCCACCACGTACGAGAACTGGCCCACTATGTCGCGGTACTCGCGGTACAGCGAGAGCTCCATCTCGGTCTCGTACTTCTCGAGATCCTCTGCGCTCATGAAATCCGCGCCCCTCCTCGGGATCGTGCTGCTGCTCCGCCGGCGGAGCGTTCATTGTGACCCACACCCGCGGCCGGGGCATGCAGCGGCAGGCTGAGTTGTGGCTCTAATGCCTCGTCGAGGACCGCGGCCAGGCCGGCCGCGCCGGGCGTTTCCATGGCCTTTTCCAGCGCCGCGTATGTCAGCAGGACCGGCCTGGCCGGGCGCAGGCCGTGCTTGACGGCCACCGTGGCCACGTTCTTGTACGACCAGCGGTGGACGTCGCTGGGCCCGTGCTCCCGGAGCGCCGCCAGGTGGTCGGACGTGCTGTACCCCTTGTGCACGTCGAACCCGTAGTGCGGGAAGTCGTCGTGGTAGCCCGCCATGATGCGGTCTCGCGTCACCTTCGCCAGCACGGACGCGGCCGCGATGCAGGCCACCGAACGGTCGCCCTTGATGACCGCCGTGTTCGGGGCCGTCAGACCCGGCACGCGGAACCCGTCGGTGAGGACGTAACCCGGCTGCACGCGCAGGGCCGCCGCGGCGCGGCGCATGCCCTCGAGGTTCATCACCCGGATGCCGTAGAGGTCGACCTCTTCGGTCGGGATGACGATCACCGAGTAGTCGACGGCCCGGGCGAGGACCAGGTCGTAGACCCGGTCCCGTGCCTTGGCCGTCATCATCTTCGAGTCCGTCAGCTCGGTGAGCCTCGCCGCGTCGCCCTGCTTCAGCACGCAGGCCGCGACCACCAGCGGCCCCGCGCACGCCCCGGCGCCGGCTTCGTCCACGCCGGCGACCGGGCCGAGGCCACGGCGGTCGAGTGCGCCCTGCAAACCCCAGAAGAGGTCGCCGCGCACCACGGCTCGCGGTGGCCGGATCGGCTCGGCCGCCGTCAGGGGAACGGGAAGTGTCAAGGCTGGATCACCCGTCTGCCGGCAAGGGTCGGGTGGCTAGGGTTTCCGCCCGGCCGCCCGGCGCAGTCCGGACTTGAGCTTGCGCCCCAGGAACAACGCCGGCCACGCCGCCGCGATCCCGGCACCCAGCGGGAGCCCGCTCTGCCAGGCCGGCGCACCCAGCGCCACCGGCTGCGCCGACTCCTGCGGGTTGTGGTCGGTGATCCCGCCCCACCGGCTCGGCGGCAGGACGATGATCCGTGCCTTGCCGATGATGTTGTCCACCGGGACCGCGCCGTTCACGCCGCCGCCGCCCTGGAACCGCGAGTCGTCGGAGTTGTTGCGGTTGTCGCCCTGGACCCAGACCATCCCGGCCGGCACCTTGACCGGCTCGAAGGTCTTCTGCTCCTGGTTCGCCGGGTCATCCCAGTAGATGTACGGCTCGTCGAGCGCCTTGCCGTCCACGATCATGCGGCCACGGGGATCGCAGCACTGGACGGTCTGGCCGCCGACCGCGATCACCCGCTTGACGAAGTCCCGCTCGTCCGGCGGGGCGAACCCGACCAGCGAGCCGAGGCCACGCAAGCCCTGGACGACGATGTTGCTCGACTCCTGCGGCGCGATCTCGTTGTTGATCCACGCCGGCGGACCCTTGAACACGATCACGTCGCCCGGCGAGGGCTCGGTGAAGTCGTAGGTGACCCGGTCGACCAGGATCCGGTCGCCGGTGCACCCGGGACACCCGTGCAGGGTGGCCTCCATGGAGCCCGAGGGGATCATGAAGACCTTGGCGAGGAATGTCTGGATCAGGATCGTGAGCACCAGGGCGATCACGAGCAGGATCGGCAGTTCCTTCCAGAACGACCGTTTCTTGGCGGGCTTGGCTCGCCGCCTGCGGGATCCCCCGCGCTCCTCGGATCGGGACAGCCGGGGCTTGTCCTCCTCGGAGCGATCGGGGTCATCCTCGGGAGCGTTCTGGGACACGGGTTCGGCCACGTTGTCAGGCTACCGGTAACCGCGTTGTCGCTTACTTGGCCGAGGCCGTCTCGCGGTTCTCGCGGCGCTCCTTGATCTTGGCCTTCTTGCCGCGCAGGTCGCGCAGGTAGTACAGCTTCGCGCGCCGCACGTCACCGCGCTTGTGGACCTCGACCTCGGCGATGTTCGGCGAGTGCACCGGGAAGGTGCGCTCCACGCCGACGCCGAAGGAGACCTTGCGAACGGTGAAGGTCTCCCGGATGCCGCCGCCCTGACGGCGGATCACGACGCCCTGGAAGACCTGGTTGCGCTCGCGATTGCCCTCGATGACGCGGACGTGCACCTTGAGCGTGTCGCCCGGGCGGAAGTCCGGGATGTCGGAACGCAGCGACTGCTTGTCCAGCGCGTCCAGGGTGTTCATCGGTGGTCCGTCCTCGTCTTCGGTATGGCTTGCGTACAGATCCCGGGCGCGCAACGGTGCCGCTGCGGGCGACCCGGGGGGCTGATGGCGGGCTCATGGACGACGAGGTCCACTCACGCCAACCTGTCAAGTATTACAGACCGGGTCACCGGTCAAGTAACCGGCCCCTTGGCCCGCTCGGGGTCCAAGCCCTCCAGGACCCCGCGATCGTGCTTGTCGAGACTACCTTCCGGCAGCGCCGCCAGGAGATCGGGGCGGCGCCGGGCCGTGCGTTCGAGAGCCTGGTCACGCCGCCAGCGGTCGATCAGCGCGTGGTTGCCCGACCGCAGCACGTCCGGCACGGCCAGGTCCCGCCACACCTCCGGGCGCGTGTAGCTGGGCCCTTCGAGCAGGCCGTCGGAGAACGAGTCCTCGGCGGCCGAACGCGCGTTGCCGAGCACGCCGGGCAGCAGCCGGACGACGGCCTCGACGATGACCAGCACCGCCGCCTCGCCGCCGACCAGGACGTAGTCGCCGATCGACACCTCGTCGACCGGCATCCGGCGGGCCGCGTCGTCGACGACGCGCTGGTCGATGCCCTCGTAGCGGCCGCAGGCGAACACCAGGTGCTGCTCCGCCGCATAGGCGTGTGCCAGCTCCTGGGTGAACGGCCGCCCGGCGGGCGTCGGGACGACGAGCCGCGTCTCAGGACCGCAGACGTCGTCCAGCGCCGGGCCCCAGATCTGCGGCTTCATGACCATGCCGGGGCCGCCGCCGTAGGGTGCGTCGTCGACCGCGCGGTGCACGTCGTGCGTCCAGTCGCGCAGGTCGTGCACACCGACCTCGATGAGGCCGCGGTCGATCGCCCGGCCCAGCAGCGCGGCGCGCAGCGGGTCGAGGTACTCGGGGAAGATCGTGACGACGTCGATGCGCACCCGGTCACCAGTTCCAGTACTCGGTGGCCACAGCGTGCCAGGGGACGTCCACCTGCTGGTCGATCGTGAAGGCCATGCCGAGCCCCTTCGCGATCCTGATGTCCCGGCGCAGGGTCTCGCGCAGGGGGGAGCCGTCGGGCAGGTCCTGGTCGGACGACCAGCTCTCGCTCTGCTTGACGCAGGTCCGCGCACCGAACTTCGCCGAGCTGCACGGCGCGGGCGCGCCCCAGGTCTGTTCGTGCCGGAACCGGAAGGAGCGGCCGCTGCTCTGCTCGGTGACGGTCCCCTCGGCGACGAGCCGGTAGTCCGAAGACGGCACGGTCCAGCGCACGTAGTGCTGCCGTCCGCCGTCCGAAGGGATCGCTGTGCAGGCACTGCCCCGGCAGAGCGATTCGCTGGTCACGCGCTCGGTGTAGTAAGTGCCGTTGTCGCCCCAGCCGTCGAGCAGTACCCAGTCACCCGATCGAAGGAAATGTTCCGCGGACGACGGCGGCCAGGAGGCCGGGTCGCCCCAGGAGATCTGCGACTCGGTGGCCGACTGCGGCGACCACGCCCACTGGTACGCCTTCTCCCCCGGCGGCGCGTACTGGCCCGCGCTGCGCCGGAACATCAGCGAGAAGTCGCCGTAGACGGGGCTCGCCGCCTGCGCGGGCGGAGCGAAGACGACGGCGAGAAGCGCGGCCGCGAACACGGCCTTCCAGCGCCTCATTCGTCCAGGAGCCCTTCCGGCGGGTCGAGGACGACCCGGCCGCCGGCGACGTCCACGGTCGGGACGATCGCGCGGACGAACGGCACGAGCACCTCGCGGCCCTCGACGTCGAGCTCCAGGAGTTCACCCGCCGGCGAGTGGACGACCTCGACGACCGTGCCCACGACCGTGCCGTCGGTCAGCTCGGCCCGCAGGCCGGCGAGCTCGTGGTCGTAGAACTCGTCGGGGTCCTCGGTCGGCGGCAGCGTGGCCGTGTCGGCCAGGAGCAGCGCGCCCCGCAGCGTCTCGGCGACGTCACGGGTCGGGACCTCCTCGAAACGCACCAGCAGCCGCCCGCTGTGTTCGCGGGCGGCTGCGATGGTGAGTTCCCTCTTGCTGCCGTCACGCAGCTTCGTCACGACGGCCGCACCGATCCTGAACCGCTCTTCCGGCGAATCCGTGCGCACGTCCACCGCGAGTTCCCCGCGGATGCCGTGCGCTTTCGCGATGCGGCCGACTACGACGTCCATCCTGACCGTTCCGACCCGGGCTCAGCGGTCGGTGTCGACGACGTCCACGCGGACGCCGCGGCCACCGATGCCACCCATGACGGTGCGCAGGGCGGTCGCGGTGCGACCGCCCCGGCCGATCACCTTGCCGAGGTCATCGGGGTGCACGTGCACCTCGAGCGTGCGGCCACGGCGGGTGGTCAGCAGCTCGACCCGGACCTCGTCCGGGTTGTCGACGATCCCGCGCACCAGGTGCTCGAGGGAGTCCGCGAGGAAACTCACTCGGACTTCTCGCCCTCAGCGGCCTCCGCCTTCTCGGCCTCGGCCTTCTTCGGGGCGGACTTCTTCTTCGGCGTGGTGGCCTCGGTGGAGGGCTCCTCGCCGGCCGCGGCCAGCGCCGCGTTGAACAGGTCCTGCTTGGACGGCTTCGGCTCGGCCACCTTCAGGGTGCCCTCGGCGCCCGGCAGGCCCTTGAACTTCTGCCAGTCACCGGTGATCTCCAGCAGGCGCTGGACCGGCTCGGTCGGCTGCGCGCCGACACCCAGCCAGTACTGGGCGCGCTCGGAGGCGACCTCGATCAGGCTCGGCTCTTCCTTCGGGTGGTACTTGCCGATCGTCTCGATGGCCTTGCCGTCCCGGCGGTTGCGCGCGTCGGCGACGATGATGCGGTAGTACGGCGCACGGATCTTGCCGAGGCGCTGCAGCTTGATCTTGACGGCCACGGGTGTGGGTTCTCCTCGAATCTCTCTGGTGCTGGGCTGGGCGCACGCGGGCCGAGTGGGGACACGGACGCGGGCACCCGAAGGTCAGGAGCTTTCGCACGGTGAGAGGGTCCGGCGGAAGCAGGCAGTGCACCATTCTGCCAGACGGCGCTCCCGGGACCCGAAACAGGCCTAGAAAGAGGCCACCCCGAGCGCCCCGAGCAGGATGGTCAGCGCCGGCAGGAAGTTGTTCACCTGGTGCGCGACGATGCTACCCGGCAGGCGGCCGGTGACCAACCGCACCAAGCCGATCGGCACCGCGATGACCAGCAGCAACGTCGTTCGGAGTGGCTCGAGGTGGCTGGCCGCGAACACCGCCGTGGACAGCAGGAACGCCGCCACGCGGCCCCAGCGCTCGCTGCGCCACTGCAGCTGTTCCGCGGCACCCCAGAGCAGGCCGCGGTAGATGATCTCCTCGCAGATCGGGCCGAGCAGCCAGAGGTAGACGAACATCACCAGGGCCGCGGAAACCGACATCCGGCGGTCCTCGACCAGCGAGCTGATCGCCGACGTGGCGTTCGCGTCGCCGACCAGCCGCGTCCACAGGTAGGCGGCGAGGGTGGTGAAGACGAGCCCGACGCAGCCGTACCGGAACCCGGTCTTCACGTCGGCCCAGCGCCACTCGAGCCGCAGGTCGGACACGGGGCCGTTGCCGCGGACGAAGGTGATCAGCACCGCGACGCCGGCCGCGATCATCGTCGGCAGCATGGTGCCGAGCAGCACGACGCGCATCGGCAGCGGGCCGGGGCCGGTGTCGCCGACGAGGACGGACACGAAGGCCGCGGACGCCAGCAGCACGCCCTCGACGAGCAGGAACGCCCCGAAACCCCACCGGTGCCGCGGCGAGGGCGGCAGGAAGGCGGTCGCGGCGGGCTCCTCGGGTTCGGGGAACGGTGTCGCGTCGGGAGCCGGGTCCCGGGGCTGGGAAGTGGTCACGCCTTGCCCTCCGCGTCGCTCGGCTCCTGCGTCGAGCCTAGCCGCCGGGATGTGATCTCACAGTATCCGTCCAGCTACTGTCCATCGATCTTCGCAACGTTCAGTGCGCGACGAACAGCAGCACCGCGGGCGGCAGGTTGTTGGCCGCGTGGGCGATCACCCCGGCGCTCACCCGGCCCGAGAGGTACCGGGCCAGCCCCATCGCGATGCCCTGGCCGAACAGCGCGATGGTGCGGGTCGGCTCGCCGTGCAGCTGGGCGAACACGAGCGAGGTGAGCACGAGCACCGCCCACGGCGGGACCCGGTGGACCGACAGCGCGTTCCAGAGCGTGCCGCGGACCAGCAGTTCCTCGGTGATCGGCGCGCCGGCGATGACGATCACCGCCGCGAGCACCAGCCACACCGTGTCGCCGTCGAAGGTGTCGGCGAGGTCGGTCAGCGGGCTGTCGGAGACGTCGTCGGCGCCGTAGACCGCGATCAGCATCAGGTTGAGCAGGTAGCCGACGACCAGCGCGAGCACCCCGCAGGCGAGGCCGATCCGGACGTCGCGCCAGGTCGGCACGAGACCGAAGTCGGTGCGCAGGCCCTGCCCCCACCGCCACGAGCCGGCGGCCGGGCCGAGGCCGAGCAGCAGGTTGGGCACGAACGCCAACAGCAGGAGCGGGCCGATGTCGTGCAGCTCGAGGGGGTCGAACTCGCCGACGTTGCGGTTGACCGCCGCGGCGATGATCAGGTTGGCCAGGTAGTAGCCGGCGATGCCCGCGAAGAACGCCACGAAACACCAATGCGCCCCGAGCACGCGCCGTGCGCCGTCGTCGTCCGTCACGCACCCCACGCTAAAGTGCCGACCCCGCAAGGAAATCAGCGGGGGTCTAGGCGTACACGACGCCGCCGAGCACGACGTGCGAAGGATGCCGGAGGACGCCCAGGTCCTCGCGCGGATCGCTCGGGTACACGAGCAGGTCGGCGGGCGCGCCGTCGTCGAGGCCGGGGTGGCCGAGCCAGTCGCGGGCGGCCCAGGACGCGCTCGCGAGCGCCTGCTCGCGGGTCATGCCCGCCCGGTGGAGCGCCTCGATCTCGTCGACGAGCCTGCCGTGCTCGACCATGCCCCCGGCGTCGCTGCCCGCGAAGACGCGTACGCCGGCTTCGATGGCCGAAGCGACCATCTCGCCGACGCCGGCGTGCAACGCCCTCATGTGCGCCGCGTAGGCCGGGTACTTGCCCGCCTTGTCGGCGATGCCCGGGAAGTTCTCGATGTTGATCAGCGTCGGGACCAGCGCGACGTCGTGGCGCGCCAGCTCGGCCAGCTGATCGGCGCTCAGGCCGGTGCCGTGTTCGAGGCAGTCGATGCCGGACGCGATCAGCCCCGGCAAGGCCGCTTCGCCGAACACGTGCGCGGTGACGCGGGCGCCGTGGTCGTGCGCCACTTTGACGGCTTCGGCCAGGACGTCGTCCGGCCACAGCGGCGCCAGGTCGCCCACGCCGCGGTCGATCCAGTCGCCGACGAGCTTGACCCAGCCGTCGCCGTCGCGGGCCTGCTCGGCGACGGCCTCCGGCAGCTGTGCGGGGTCGTCCAGCTCGATGCCGAGGCCGGGGATGTACCGCTTGGTGAGGGCGAGGTGCCGCCCGGCGCGGATGATCGTCGGCAGGTCCGCCCGCCGCTGCAGCGGCCGGACGTCGATCGGCAGGCCGCAGTCGCGGATGAGCAGCGTCCCGGCGTTCCGGTCGGTGATCGCCTGCTCGGCCGCTTCCGCCAGCGACACGGCGCCGCCGACGCCGATGCCGGGGTGGCAGTGCGCGTCGACCAGGCCGGGCACGAGGAAGACGTCCCGGCCGAGGCTCTCGGCGTCCGGCACCGGCTCGAACGAGATCCGGCCGCCGGTGATCCACAGCTCCCCCGGCTCGCCGCCGGGCAGGATCACCCCGGCGGCGTGCAGCGTTTTCTCCAAAGCGCGGCTCAATTGTCCTTGGGGTTCTTCGGCAGCTTGAACTTCGTCGGGTCGAAGCCCGGGACGTCGTTCATGCCACCCAGCTGGGAGAGGTCGGGCATGCCGCCCGGCATCTGCCCGCCCGGGGGCAGCATCGGCATGCCGCCGGGGAAGCCGCCGCGGACCTTGGGCTGGGTCGGGCCGCGCCCGCCCTTCTTGCCCTTCTTGCCCTTGCGCTTGGAGCTGCCGCCCCCGCCACCGAAGCCGAACCGGCCGGCCATCTGGGCCATCATCTTGCGGGCCTCGAAGAACCGGTTGACCAGGTCGTTGACCTCGCGGACGGTGACGCCGGAGCCGTTGGCGATGCGCAGCCGCCGCGACCCGTTGATCATCTTCGGATCTTCGCGCTCGGCCGGGGTCATGCCGCGGATGATCGCCTGCAGCTTGTCGAGGTGCTTGTCGTCGACCTGGGCGAGCTGGTCCTTCATCTGGCCGGCGCCCGGGAGCATGCCGAGCAGGTTGCCGATCGGGCCCATCTTGCGGACCGCGAGCATCTGCTCGAGGAAGTCCTCCAGGGTGAGCTGGCCGCTGGAGAGCTTCTCGGCGGTCTTTTCCGCCTGCTTCTGGTCGAAGGCCTGCTCGGCCTGCTCGATCAGGGTGAGCACGTCACCCATGCCGAGGATCCGCGACGCCATCCGGTCCGGGTGGAAGGTGTCGAAGTCTTCGAGCTTCTCGCCGTTGGAGGCGAAGAGGATCGGCTGGCCGGTGACCTCGCGGACGCTCAGCGCGGCACCACCGCGGGCGTCGCCGTCGAGCTTGGTGAGCACGACACCGCTGAAGCCGACGCCGTCCTGGAACGCCTGGGCCGTGGTCACGGCGTCCTGGCCGATCATCGCGTCGACGACGAACAGGACCTCGTCCGGCTCGACCGCGTCGCGGATGTCCGCGGCCTGCTTCATCAGCTCTTCGTCGACACCCAGGCGGCCCGCGGTGTCGACCACGACGACGTCGTGCTGCGCGTGCTTCGCCTCGGCGATGGCGCGGCGGGCGACGTCGACCGGATCGCCGACGCCGTTGCCGGGCTCGGGCGCGAAGGTGACGACGCCGGCACGCTCGCCGACGACCTGCAGCTGCGTGACGGCGTTCGGGCGCTGGAGGTCACAGGCGACCAGCATCGGCGCGTGGCCCTGCTTCTTCAGCCACAGCGCGAGCTTGCCGGCGAGCGTCGTCTTACCGGCACCTTGCAGGCCGGCCAGCATGATCACGGTCGGCGGGGTCTTGGCCAGGTTGAGCCGGCGCGTCTCGCCGCCGAGGATCCCGACGAGCTCCTCGTTGACGATCTTGATGACCTGCTGCGCGGGGTTGAGCGCCTGCGAGACCTCGGCGCCCTTCGCCCGCTCCTTGATCTTCGCGATGAAGGTCTTGACCACGCCGAGGGCGACGTCGGCCTCCAGCAGCGCGATGCGGATCTCGCGCGCGGTGGCGTCGATGTCGGCGTCGGACAGCTTGCCCTTGCGCGTGAGCGTCTGCAGGGCGGCGGTGAGCCGATCGGACAGGGTGTCGAACACGGGTGTGCACGCTCCAGCTGGGTCGATGGTGGCGCGCCGGACTCGGCCGGCCATGTCGAGGGTAGTCGCTCCGGCTCCCTCGCTCGCGGGTATGCAGGCAATGCTAAACGTACGTTTAGCAGCGACACGCGACACTTTCGTGTGATGTGGCGAAAATCAGTGGCTTGGGCGGCCGAATTTGGTAAACATAGGTGCATGACCGCCGTCCCCGTCCTGAGCGAACCGGCCACCGACGCCGACGCACCCGTGCCGCTGCGGCGGATCGCCGGGCTGTTCCGCCCGCACCGCGGGCCGCTCGGCGCGCTGTTCGCGCTGATCGTCGTGCAGGCCGGCCTCGGGGTCGTCTCGCCGTTCCTGCTGCGCGAGATCCTCGACGACGCCCTGCCGCACCGCGACACCCTGCTGATCAGCCTGCTGGCGGCCGGGATGATCGTCTGCGCGGTCGGCAGCGGCTCCCTCGGCGTCGCGACCACGGGGCTGTCCAACACCATCGGGCAACGGGTCATGAACGAGCTGCGCGTCTCGGTCTACGGCCACCTGCAGCGGATGTCGCTCGGCTTCTTCACTCGGACGAAGAGCGGCGAAGTGCTCTCGCGGGTGTTCAACGACATCGGCGGGGTCGACAACGTGATCACCACGACCGCCGGGTCGATGGTGCAGAACGCGACCACGACGATCGCCATCACGGTGGCCCTGGTCCTGCTCGACTGGCAGCTCGCGGCGCTCTCCCTGGTCGTCGTGCCGCTGTTCCTGCTGTTCACCCTCCGGCTGGGGAAGAAGCGGCGGAACCTGGCCCGCGGCCGGACCCGCCGGATGGCCCGGCTGACGACGATGGTCGAGGAGTCCCTGTCGGTCTCCGGGGTGCTGCTCGCCAAGACGATGGGCAACGAGCGGGCGATGCGCGAGCGCTTCGGGGCGGAGTCGCGGGAGATCGCGTCGCTCGAGCGGGCCGCCGCGCTGGCCGGCCGCTGGCAGACGGCGTCGCGGGCGATGAGCCTCACCGTGATCCCGGCGCTGGTCTACTGGATCGCCGGGCTGGCGCTGGCGGGTGGTGCGTCGCCGATCTCGCTCGGCACCGTCGTGGCGTTCACCAGCATGCTCAACCGGCTGGTCGCGCCGGCGAGCGCGATGCAGACGATCGGGCAGAACGTCGCGACGTCGAAGGCGCTGTTCGGCCGCATCTTCGAGGTCCTGGACCTGCCGGTGGAGATCGCGGACAAGCCGGGGGCGCGCGAGCTGGAGGTGCGCCGCGGTGACGTCTCGATGCGCGGCGTCTCCTTCCGCTACGACGCATCGGACACGGCCGGCCCGCCGACCCTGCACGAGATCGACCTCGACGTGCCGGCCGGGACCACGACGGCCCTGGTCGGCTCGACCGGCTCGGGCAAGACGACACTCGCCTACCTGGTCGCCCGGCTGTACGAGGTGAGCAGTGGTTCGGTGACGATCGACGGCACCGACATCCGGGACGTCACGCTGGCTTCCCTCGCGGCCGGCGTCGGGCTGGTGTCGCAGGAGACCTACCTCTTCCACGACACCGTGCGGGAGAACCTGCGCTTCGCCAAGCCGGACGCGACGGACGACGAGATCGAGCGGGCGGCCAAGGCCGCGCACATCCACGACACCCTGGCCGGGCTGTCGGAAGGGTACGACACGGTCGTCGGCCAGCGGGGCTACCGGTTCTCCGGTGGGGAAAAGCAGCGGATGGCGATCGCCCGGATCATGCTGCGCAGCCCACCCGTGCTCATCCTCGACGAGGCGACCAGCGCGCTCGACAACCGCACCGAACGCTCGGTGCAGGCCGAGCTCGACCGGCTCGCCGCGGGCCGCACGACGCTGATGATCGCGCACCGGCTGTCCACTGTGGAGCACGCGGACCAGATCGTGGTACTGCACGAGGGCCGGATCGTGGAACGGGGGACGCATGAGGAGCTGCTGGCGCGCGATGGGCGTTATGCCCGGCTGGTGCGGGGAACCACCTAATGTGGGTCCATGCACACCGAACCGGCCCGGCCCCTGGAGGAGACCGCCGCGCGGATCACCGCGGAGGCGGAGCTCGCCGACCTGTCCCGACGGGTGCGCGAAGGCGTCGGACGGCTGAACTGGCGGATGCGCGCCGAGGCGGACCGGACCAGCCCGGGGCCGGCGTTGCTCGCGGTGCTGAGCCGGCTCTACCGGGCAGGCACGCAGACGCCGACCGAGCTGGCCGAGGCGGAACGGCTGCAACCGCAGTCGCTCACCCGGATCCTGGCGGCGCTCACCATCCGGGGGCTGATCGAGCGCGAGCCGGATCCCGACGACGGGCGCCGCTCGCGGATCAGCATCAACGCGAACGGGCTGGCCGTGCTGCGCGAGTACAGCGCCCAACGCGAACGCTGGCTGGCCGGGGCGCTCGAATCGACGTTGTCGCCGACCGAGCGTCAGCTGCTCAGGCTGGCCGCCGACCTGCTGATCCGGGTCGCGGACGCCTGAAAGCTGCCGTGGAGACCCCTCGATCCCTCCACGGCAGCCTTCGGACACCCCCTTTGTCCCGCGCCGCCTCCCCGCGGTGCGGGACGGGTTCCGGAAACGGACCGCTCCTCCTCCGGCCCGCCCCCGGAACCCTGGCGCCTGGACGGCTCACCTCCCCAGGGGCCGTCCGGACTTCCCCCCTCACCAGCGATCCGGTATCCGCTGGCAGAAGGAAGTCTGCCGCGCCGAGGGCGGCGGGTTCAGTGTGAGAACCCTCAATTACCCGTGGGTAGTAATACTCAGCCGGACGCCTTGGTGCGTCCCCGGCTGCGCGTCGCGGCTCGCTTCGCCGTCGTACGCGCCTTCGCGGCCCTCGAGGCCGCCGCCTTGGCCTTCACGACGGCCGCGTTGCGCTCGTCCTCCGCTTCGGCGGCGCTCTCCTGCAACGCCGCCAGCAGGCGGGTGACGCCTTCGGCCTGTTCGGCGGCCGTCGGCTGGACCACCTCGGCACCGTCGATCTTCGCTTGGACCAACGCTTGGAAGGCCTCGCGGTAACGGTCGGGGTACCGGGCGGGGTCGAACTCGCCGGTCAGCTCCTCGACCAGGTTCACCGCGCGCCGCAGCTCGCCGGGGCGGATGTCGACGTCGGCGTGCTGGAAGGGGAAGTCGGGGGTGCGCACCTCGTCCGGCCACCGCATCGTCTCCAGCATGATCACCTGGTCGCGCACGCGCAGCGCACCGAGCGTCTCGCGGCGGCGCAGCGCGACGCTGACCAGCGCGAGCCGGCCCGACTGCTGGAGCGCCTCGCTGAACAGCACGTACGGCTTCGTGCCCGCCGGCTCGGGTTCGAGGTAGTAGCTCTTCGCGAACCACAGCGGATCGACGTCGGGCACCGGCGCGAACCCGCGGATGGCGATCGTGCGGCCCGGCATCGGGAGCGACGCCAGCTCGTGGTCGGAGAGCAGGACGACGTCGCCGCCGGGGACCGGGTAGCCGCGGATCATCTCCTCGGGCGGCACCTCGGCGCCGTCGACCTCGCACACGCGCTTGACGCGGACGCGGCCGCCGTCGGTCTCGTGCACCTGGTGCAGCGGGATTTCCCGCTCCTCGGTGGCGCTGTACGCCTTCACCGGGATGGCGTAACTGCCGAAGCCGATCGTGCCCGTCCACACTGCGCGCATCCGTGCCACCTCCGCAGCTCCAGGCTAGACAGCGGCCCCGGCGGATCGACAGCTACAAACGGGTGTCAGGCGCGACGGATTCGCTCACACATTCGAATGACGGCGTGACCTCGTCGAGCGCCTCCGCCGAGCACCGGGAGGCGATGGCGGCCGCCCGGAGCACCTCGGTGACCACCTCGACGTCCAGTGGCGGCGCGGCGGCGAGGGCGGCCGAACCGCCTTCGACGCGGGCGGCGAGGCCGGCGAGCGCGTGGGAGATGGCTTCCTGGCCGGCGACCAGCTGGGCGACGACGTCGGTGAGCTCGGCCGTCGTAGCGCCCGGGCCACCGCAGCGCAGGCCGGCGGCGAGTTCCTCGGCGCAGGAGCGCAGGTGGGTGGCGACGACGGTCGGCGGCAGCGTCAGCCGATCCTGCATCGCTCACCCCCTCGGGCCGGTCGAAGCAGCCATAGTGCCACCGCACGCGGTGTCACCGGACGCGACACACCGCCAGTCGCATATTTGACCGATCGTTCTAGATACAGCTAGGGTTTCGATCATGTCCCGGGTCAAGGAGTTCGACGTCGGCGAAGCCTGCGACAGCGCCCTCACGCTCTTCCGGCGCCAGGGGTACGAGGCGACGTCCGTCAGTGACCTCGTCACGCACCTCGGCGTCGCCAAGGCCAGTCTGTACGCCACCTTCGGCACGAAGCACGACCTCTACGTCACGGCGCTGAAGCGCTACGCGGAACGAACCGACGCACGGGTGATGGCCCAGTTGTCGGAGCCGGGTTCCGGGGTGGCCGCGGTGCGCCGGCTGTTCGACGGCTACACAGCGGAAATCCTGGGCGACGACACGAGAATGGGCTGCTTCGTCGTCAACGCGGCGATCGAACTGCTCCCCCACGACCCCGAAGTCGCACGGCTGGTGGAACGCAGCTGGGACACGCTCGAGGTCGCGCTCACCATGGCGCTGGAGCGCGCGAAGGCCCAGGACGAACTCCCCGCCGGAAGCGACCCCGCGACGCTCGCACGTTTCCTCCTCACCGTGCTTCAGGGGTTGCGTGTCCTGGGCAAGGGCACCGATGCCGCAAGCCGGGTGCACGCGGCCGTCTCTCAGGCCATGCGCCTGCTCATTCAAGAATGATCGGACCAGAAAGAAGGCACACGATGGGGGCACGTTTCGCGGGCAAGGTCGTCCTGGTGACGGGCGGCGGCTCGGGCATCGGACGGGCGACGGCGCGGGCGTTCGCGGACGAAGGCGCGACGGTGGTCGTCGCCGGGCGCGACAGGCAGCGGCTCGATGCGGCCGTGCAGGAAATCGGCGGTGACGCGAGTGCGGTGACCGTCGACGTGACCGACTCCGCGGACGTGGCGCGGATGGTGGAGACGGTCGTCGCGCGGCACGGCGGGCTGGACGTCGCGTTCAACAACGCGGGCATCCTCGGGTCGCCGGCGGCGGCCGCGGACCTCGGCGAGGACGACTTCGGTGCGGTGATGGGCACGAACGTCACCGGGACGTGGCTGTGCTTGAAGCACGAGGTCGCGCACATGCGGGCGCACGGCGGCGGCGCGATCGTCAACATGGCGTCGAACATCGGCGCGCACGGCAGGCTGCCGAACATGGCGGCCTACGCGGCGTCGAAGGCCGCGGTGAGCGCGCTGACCAGGACGGCGGCGCGCGACCACATCGCCGACGGCGTCCGCATCAACGCCGTCAGCCCGGGCGCGACCGACACGGACATGTCCCGGCGCCCCGGCGAGACGGACGCCGGCCGCGCCGAGCGGTTGAAGAACGCGATTCCGCTGGGCCGGGTGGGTGCCACCGCCGAAGTGGCCGCCGCGGTGTTGTGGCTGGCTTCGGACGAAGCCGCGTTCACCGTGGGGCACGACCTGGTGGTCGACGGCGGCGCGACCGCCTGAGCGGTCCCACCCCGGCCCGCGGATGCGGGTTGGCCGGATCCTCCTCCGGCGGGAATTCACGACTCACGGTTGCGCATGGTGACGATTCCTCTCTGGGGTGGGAACGGACGGGGTGCACGGCTGGGGTCAGGACTCGCGGTTGCGCACGGGGCTTCTCCTTCGGGCGTGTGGTCGGCCGGGTGGGCGTCGGTTCAGGACTCGCGGTTGCGCACAGCAGCTCTCCTCTCGGGCACGGGCGAACAGGGGCACGGAAGCTCAGGACTCGCGGTTACGCACGACAGCCCTCCTCTCGGACACAGGCGAACAGAGGTCACGGCGACTCAGGACTCGCGGTTACGCACAGCAGCTCTCCTCTCGGCACGGCAAACAGCAGTCACAGCGGCTCAGGACTCGCGATTACGCACGACAGCCCTCCTCTCGGCACGTGGTGGCGGACAGCGCAGCCTCACGACTCGCGATTACGCACGACAGCACTCCTCTCAGCACGGCAAACAGCAGTCACAGCGGCTCAGGACTCGCGATTACGCACGACTGCCTCCCTCCGGCGGTTCGGGCGGGCTTCGGGACGCGGAGGCTCAGGATTCGCGGTTGCGCATGACGGCGGCCTCCCTTCGCTGCTCCGAACGTGTGGCAATCATCGATCGCGGGCGCCCGGTGTGGTGGGGTGGATGCGGATCGTCGGATCACCCAGGGGAGTTGCACCGCCTTGAGTATGGACGGCGCCCGTCCGGCCCAACCCCGCGCGGGACGGATCCGTGGGGCGCTGAACCCTGCTCACTGGACCCTCTGGCGGCAGCGCGGGTCACTGGTCTTCTACTGCTTCCTCGTCGAGTCCGTGGCGCTCGCCGCCACCGTTCTGGCCGCCGTCGGCGTGCCCGCGCGCGGGTGGGACCTGGTCGTCTTGGCCGTTCTCTCCTGCCTCGGCGTTCTGCAGGCCGAGCTGGGGCGGAAGATCGAACGCGTCCGGCGGCTGGTGTCCGACACCCCGCACATCAACCTGACGTCGGTCTGGACGTTCGCCGGCGTGCTGCTCCTGCCGCCCGCGTTCGTCACGGCGCTGATCGCCGTCCTGTACCTGCACCTCGCGACGCGCAGCCTCGCGCGGATGAAGCGCGTGCCGCCGTTCCGGATGACGCTGAACGCGACACTGGTCGTCATCACCTGCTACTCGGCCGAGCTCGTCCTGGGCCGCCTCGGCGTCCCGGACATGTACGCCGCGCTGACGGCGGGCTGGCGCGGCGTCACCGCCATCACGCTGGCCGCGGTGACGTACTTCCTGGTCTCGGCGATCACCATCGTCCCGGCGCTGACGATCACCAAACGCACGGTCAAGGCGTTCTTCGGCGGCCTCGGCGACAACCTCCTCGAGGTCGCGACGCTCTGCCTGGGCCTGCTCACGGCGTTGACGCTGGCGACACTGCCCGCGCTCGCCGTCGCGATCGTGCCGCCGCTGCTGGTGCTGCACCGGGCCGTGCTCATCAAGCAGCTGGAGATCGCCGCGACGACCGACGAGAAGACCGGCCTGTTCAACACGACCGGGTGGCACCTGCTCGCTTCACGCGAACTGGCCCGGGCCCAGCGCAGCAAGCGCAGCACGTTCGGCGTGCTGATGATCGACCTGGACTACTTCAAGCTGATCAACGACGAGCACGGGCACCTCGCGGGCGACACCGTGCTGCGCGCCGTCGCGGCGACGATCAAGAGCGCCGTCCGCGACTACGACTCGGTCGGCCGCTTCGGCGGCGAGGAGTTCGTCGTCCTGCTGCCCGACATCGGGCCGGCGGCCGTGCTCGCGGTGGCCGAGCGCATCCGCTCGGCGATCGAATCCCTGCGGGTCGAGTACGAGGACGGCAGCCACATCCGCGCGATCGGCGGCCTGTCCGCCTCCATCGGCGTCGCGACCTACCCGGACGGCGGCACGGCCGTCGACCGGCTGCTGCAGGCCGCCGACAAGGCCCTGTACCGGGCCAAGGACGCCGGCCGCAACCAGGTCGTCGAAGGCACCGCGTCCGCCTGACCCACCGCAAAAACCGGCTCTGACCAGGCAACTTGTCAGATTTGCTCGACTGAGCTAAATTTTGCTCATGCGAGCAAGAACGTTCACCGAGTCCGGCCGGCGGGCCCAGATCGTGCGGGCCGCGATCGCCGTGATCGCCGAAGCCGGCTACCTCAAGGCGTCGTTCAGCCGGATCGCGAAGCACGCCGGCCTGTCGAGCACCGGCATGATCAGCTACCACTTCGCGGGCAAGGAAGACCTGCTCAAGGCGTGCGTCACCGAGATCGAAGAGATCACCGGGGCGTTCATGCAGCCGCGCATCGACGCCGCCGTCGGGCACGTCGCGCAGCTGCGTGCCTACGTCGAGGCGAACGTCGACCTCGTCGGCGAGCACCCCACCGAGGTCCGCGCGCTGATCGACCTGGTCAAGAACGCCGGCTCGCAGAGTGACGCCGTCAACGGGCGGCTCGCGCTGTTCGAAGAGCACTTCCGCACCGGGCAGGCGGCCGGCGCCTTCGGCGCCTTCGACGCCCGGACCGCGGCGCTGTCCTTCACCGCCGGGCTCGATGCCGTCGTCGCCACCGCGGCGGCGAACGTGCCCGAACCCGCCGAGCTCGCGCGCATCGGCCGTGAGCTCGCCGACCTGTACGTGCGGGCGACCGCACCCGAATCCGCTGGGGGATCCGCATGATGATCGAGCAGAAGACCGAACCCGACGCCGGCCTGCGCCGGGTCGTCCGCGCCAACGTGCGGAACGTGGTGTTCGAAGTGATCGTGCCGATGGCGCTGTTCTACGGCCTGCGCGCCGCGGGGGTGAGCCAGTGGTGGGCGCTGATGGCGGGCGTTCTGGTGGCCGCGCCGTACGTGCTCTGGACCATCGCCCGCAACCGGAAGGTCGACCTCGTCGCCCTGGTCACGCTGAGCGTGCTGGTGCTGTCGGTTGTGCTCGGCCTGCTGTCGGACGACCCGCGCACGCTGGTGATCCGGGAAGGCTGGACAGCGGCGCTGGGCGGCCTGTTCGGTGCGTGGATGCTGGTGACGGTCTTCGTCGGCCGCCCGGCGCAGCTGACGCTCGGCCGCACGATCGCCGAAGTCAAGCGCGGCGCCGAAGGAGCGGACGCGTGGGCGGCTCGCTGGGACACCGACGCCCGGTTCCGGCGCGGCCTGCGGATCAACACGGCTGCCTGGGGCACGGTGCTGCTGGTCAGCGCGGTGGTGCACGTCGTGCTCGTCTACACGCTGCCGATCGACCTCATCGCGCTGGTCACCAACGTGACCTGGTTCGGCGCGCTGGCCCTGCTGATCGCCTGGCACGTCTGGTACCTCCGCAAGGAGAACCTCGATGCCTGACGTCCTGGTCGCGGGCGCGGGCCCGACCGGCCTGCTGACGGCGTTCGAGCTGGAGCGCGCCGGCGTCGACGTCCTGGTCCTCGAGCGCGACGCCGAGCGCGCCACGCAGTCGAAAGCGCTGGGCCTGCAGCCCCGGTCGGTCGAGGTGCTGGCCGACCGCGGCCTGCTCGCCGCGATCGAGCCGCACGTGCGGGCGAAGCTGCCCGCCGGGCACTTCTCCGGCGTCCCGATCGACTACACCGACCTGCCGACGTGCTTCCCGTACCAGCTCGGCGTGGAACAAGCCCACGTCGCGGCGGCGATCGAGGCGCGGCTGCGCACGCCGGTGCTGCGCGACGCGGCCGTCACCGCCGTGGCGCAGGACGACGACGGCGTCACGGTCACCGCGGGCGGGCGCGAGCACCGGGCCGGCTGGCTGGTCGCCGCCGACGGCGGGCACAGCACGGTCCGGACGCTCATGGGCGCCGCGTTCCCCGGCCGTTCGGCCCGGATTTCGCTGGTCGTCGCGGACATCACCCTCGCCGCCAAGCCCACCGGACTCGCGGAGGACTGGCAGCTGCCGTCCTCGGGGTCGGGCTACCTGCTGCCGCTGTCCGGCGGTCGCTACCGCACGATCGTCTTCGGCGAGGAGCAGCAACGCCTCGACCGCGACGCGGCGGTCACCGCCGGCGAAGTGCAGCGCGCGCTGACCGCCGCGCACGGATCCGGGGTCGTCGTCGGAGAAGTGCTGTGGGCGTCGCGGTTCGGCGACGCGTCCCGGCAGCTGGAGCGGTACCGCCACGGCCGGGTGCTGTTCGCGGGCGACGCCGCGCACATCCACCTCCCGGTCGGCGGCCAGGGGCTCAACCTGGGCCTGCAGGACGCGGTGAACCTGGGCTGGAAGCTGGCCGCCACCGTCCACGGCACGGCACCGGACGGCCTGCTCGACAGCTACCACGACGAGCGTCACCCGATCGCGGCCCGCGTGCTGGTCAGTACGCGCGCCCAGGCGGTCCTCGGCGTCCCCGACCCGGACGCGGTGGCGGTCCGGGCGGTGGTCACGGAGCTGCTGGCCGTGCCCGAGGCGCGCCGGGCGGTCGCCGCGGAGCTGTCGGGCATCGGGGTGACGTACCCGGGGATCACCGGCCGCGCGACCGACGTCCCGGCCAGCCCGGACGGCCGCGCGGTCCTGGTCGGCGCCACCGTGCCGGCGGGGTGGGCCGGGCGGGTCGAGGGCCGCGAGGGGGCGGCACCTCGGCTCGTCCGGCCCGACGGGTACGTCGCGTGGGACGGCGGGCCAGGACTGGACGAAGCACTCCGCCGCTGGCTCGGCGCCCCCGCCTGAAGGCCGCGCCGGGTGCGCCGCGAAGGTGCTCACCCTCGCCGCGCATCCGGCGTCGGCTCCCCCGCCGCCGCTAGGAAGCCGCGGCCAGGACCGCCTGTTCCACTTCACGCCGCCAGCCCGGCTCGATGCGCCCGCTCCGGGGGGTCACCGCGAACGAGTCCACCACCGCGCCACCCAGCGTCGACGCCTTCGCCCAGCGGACCTCCGCGTCGCACCGGCGCAAGGCGCCCGCCACCCGGAACAGCAGGCCGATCCGGTCGGCCGCGCGCAGCTCCAGGACCACCGTGTCCGGGCCCGTCGTCTCGTCGTCGAACCAGACCACCTTCGGCGCGACCGGGGCCTCGGCCGGTACGCCGTAGTCGCGTTCCTTCGCGGCCAGCCGCTGGGTCAGCGGCAGCGTGCCCGCCACCGCGCGGGCGAACTGCTCCCGCAGCAGCGTCGCGTCCGGCAACGACCCGAACTTTGGGGACGCCGTGAACACGCCCGCCCGGCCGCCGTCGTGACCGCGCAGGACCGCCGAATGGACCTCGAGGGAATTCAGGGCCAGCACGCCGGCCGCCGGGGCCAGGAGCTCCGCCCGGGCCGGGACCGCCAGCACGACCGTGACCACCTTGCCGTGCGAGCTGATCCGGATCTCGCCCGTCCCCGACGCCACGGCCGCCGCGACGAGCTCGCGCTGTTCGTCGTCCATCGGTTCCGGGGCCGTGAACCCCGTGCCGTGCAACACTTCTTCGCAGCCCGACGCCAGCTCCGCCAGCAGGCGCGCCTTCCAGTCCGTCCAGACTCCCGGGCCGGTGGCCAGCGAGTCGGCCCGGGTCAGCGCGTGCAGCAGCTCGACCAGGACGAGGTCGCTGTCCAGGGTCTTGACCACCCGCGCCACCGTGGCCGGTTCGCTGATGTCGCGCCGCGTCGCCGTGTGCGGCAGCAGGAGGTGGTGGCGGACCATCGCCGACACCGTCGCCGCGTCGGCCGGGGTGAGCCCCAGCCGGGTCGCGACCTGCAGGGAGATCTTGGCGCCCAGCTCCGAGTGGTCGGCTTCGCGGCCCTTCCCGATGTCGTGCAGCAGCGCGCCGATCAGCAGCAGGTCGGGGCGCGACACCGTGGTGGTCAGCTTGGCCGCCTCGACGCAGGTGCGGATCAGGTGCCGGTCGACCGTCCACTGGTGCACCGGCGAGCGCGGCGGCAGGTCGCGGACCGCGCCCCACTCCGGGAACAGCCGGGACCACAATCCGGTGCGGTCGAGCGATTCGACCGCGTCGACCAGGCCCTCCCCGCACCCAGCAGCTCGACCAGCGCGTTCAGCGCCTCGGCCGGCCACGGGGTCCGCAGCTCCGGTGCGGACTCAGCCAGTGCCTTGAGCGTGCCGAGCGCGATCGGCTTGCCCGTGCGCGCCGACGCCGCGGCGACCCGCAGCAGCAGCGCCGGGTCCTTCGCCGGGACGGCGTCGCGGGCCAGCGCCACCTCGTTGCCGTGCAGCACCACGTTTTCGGCGAGCGGCGTCCGGGCCGGGCGCCGTCCGAAGCGCGTCTTCGGCGGCTCCACAGTGGACCGGAGGGCGACGTCGAGCGCGTACGCGATCGTGCGGCCCGCCCCGGAAAGCTTGCGGGCCAGCGTGAACCGGTCCCCGAAGCCGAGTTCGGCGGCGACCAGTTCGGCCTCCGGCGCGGACAGGACGTCCCGTTCGCGCCGGATTTCGCGCCGCAGCTCGGTGCGGACGTCGAGCAGGAGCCCCTTCGCTTCCAGGAGTTCCTCGCCCGGACGCGCGGTGAGCTGCGCCGCGGCGAGGGCTTCCAGGACGGCGAAGTCCCGCAGGCCACCCCGGCCGTGCTTGAGGTCCGGTTCGGCGGACTGCGCGATTTCGCCGCTTCGGGCCCAGCGTTGCCGGACCGACGCCGTCATGTCCGGGATCTGCTTGCGCGCCGTGCGGCGCCACTGGTCCCGCGCCGCGGACACCAGGCGGCCGCTCAGCTCGGCGTCCCCGGCGAGGTGCCGGGCGTCGAGCAGGCCCATGGCCACGCGAAGGTCCTCCGAAGCGACCTTCAGCGCCTCACCGGGTGTCCGGACCGAGTGGTCGAGCCCGATCTTCGCGTCCCACAAGGGATACCAGAGCGCGTCCGCGATCTCGCCGACGCCGCTGTTGCCGTTGTGCACCAGCAGCAGGTCGAGATCGGAGAACGGCACCAGTTCCCGGCGGCCGAGCCCGCCCACGGCGACCAGCGCGACACCCGGTTCCGCGGTGTCGACGCCGGCCGCCGAGGCTCCCCTGCCCAGCCAGAACTCGTAGAGGTCGACCAGGGCCGCCCGCAGTGCGGACGCCCCCAGCCTCCCGTGCCTGCCCTCGAGCAAACGCTCGGTGGCCTTGACCAGTTCGCCCCCGTCGGCCATCCCAGACGCCTTATAGAGCGTCCGTGCCGCGCTCGCCGGTGCGTACCCGGATGACGGTCTCCACGGGCGTCACCCACACCTTGCCGTCACCGATCTTGCCGGTGTGCGCGGCCGTGGTGATGGCCTCCAGGACCTTCTCCACGTTGGTGTCGTCCGTGACGACCTCGACCTTCAGCTTGGCCACGAAGTCCACCGAGTACTCCGCGCCGCGGTAGACCTCGGTGTGGCCCTTCTGCCGCCCGTAGCCCTGCACCTCGCTGACCGTCATGCCCAGCACGCCCAGCTGTTCCAGCGCGGAGCGGACGTCGTCGAGCGTGAACGGCTTCACAATCGCCGTGATGAGCTTCATGCCTTGCTCTCCTCGAGTTTCGCGTTGCCGGTGGCGGACTTGACCGGGAAGGTCGTCGGCTGGCCGATGCCGCCGCTCGACCCGGTGAAGTCGTACGCGCTCTCCGCGTGCTGGGCCTCGTCGATGCCGGTGATCTCGTCCTCGGTGCTGACGCGGAAGCCGCCGGCCTTCTTGATCGCGAAGCCGATGATGAAGGAAAGCACGAACGAGTACGCGAGCACCGCACCGGCGGCCGCGGCCTGGCGGCCCAGCTGGGTGAACCCGCCGCCGTAGAACAGGCCGTCCGCACCGAGCGCGTTGACGCTGGTGGTGCCGAAGAAGCCGATCAGCAGCGTGCCGACGATACCGCCGACCAGGTGGACGCCCACGACGTCGAGCGAGTCGTCGAAGCCGAACTTGAACTTGAGCGAGATGGCGAGCGCGCAGACCGCACCGGCGATGAGGCCGATCGCGATGGCCCCGAGCGGGCTCACGAAACCACACGCCGGGGTGACGGCGACCAGGCCGGCGACCGCGCCGGAGGCCGCGCCGAGGGTGGTGGGCTTGCCGAACTTGATCTGCTCGATGAGCAGCCAGCCGAGGACGGCGGCGGCGGTGGCGACGGTGGTGTTGGTGAACGCGACGGCGGCGAGGTCGTTGGCGGCCAGCGCCGAACCGGCGTTGAAGCCGTACCAGCCGAACCACAGCAGCGAGGCACCGAGGAGCACGAACGGCACGTTGTGCGGGCGGCCGGTGTCCTTCGGCCAGCCCTTGCGCTTGCCGAGCACGATGGCCAGCGCCAGGCCCGCGGCACCGGCGTTGATGTGGACCGCGGTACCACCGGCGAAGTCGAGTGCCTTGAGGTTGTTGGCGATCCAGCCGCCGACGGCGTTCTCGCCGATGAAGCCGTTGAACGAGAACACCCAGTGCGCGACCGGGAAGTACACGACCGTCACCCAGACGACGACGAACAGCGTCCAGCCCCAGAACTTCGCGCGGTCGGCGATGGCGCCGGAGATCAGCGCGGGGGTGATGATCGCGAACATCAGCTGGAACATCACGAAGGCGAGGACGGGCAGGCCGTCCGAGCCGGGCCAGGCGACCGCCGGCGAGGTGTCGGTGGCGGCGACCGCGAAGCCGGCGACCTTCCCGAAGGTGTTTTCGAGGCCGGCGAAGTGGAAGTTACCGAGGAAACCTCCGAAGGCGTCGTCGCCGAAGGACATCGAGAAGCCGTACAGGGCCCACAGCACCCCCACGACGGCCAGCGCGATGAAGTTCATCATCAGCATGTTCAGGACGCTCTTCGCGCGGACCATGCCGCCATAGAAGAACGCCAGTCCTGGGGTCATGAGCATGACCAGCGCGGCGCTGGCCAATACCCATGCGGTGTCTCCTGCGTTCAGCACATCGTCCTCCCGTGCCCTGGGTTGGTGCGATGGCAGTTTTGGCGCGCGGTGTTTCACGGGGCGGCTCGCGAGGTTTCACCCGCGTGAACTGTCCGCGCCCGGTTGTTACGGCCAGGTTTCCCAGAACCCCCGCTCGAGTGTCCGGTTGCGAAACGTCGTGGTCGAATACCCCCATGACACCGGCCGACCACGGGAATGACCCACTGCCACCCCCGGTCGTCGCCGCACTGCGGTGTTCGGTGTGCGGCGACCCGATCGGCCCAGCGAGACGCACGCTGCGTTGCGGGAACCGCCACTCTTTCGATCTAGCACGCCAGGGTTACGTGAACCTGTTGCACGCGCGAATCCCGGCCGGGACGGCGGACACCGCGCCGATGGTCGCGGCCCGCGCGGACTTCCTCGCGTCGGGCGCCTACGAGCCATTGGCGGACGAGCTGGCCCGCGTCTGCGCGGAGGCCGACGGCCTGGTCGTCGACGCCGGTGCGGGCACGGGGTACTACCTCGCGCGGGTACTGGAGGCGTCGGAGGCGTTCGGCCTCGCGCTGGACGTCTCGGCGGTCGCGCTGCGGCGGGCGGCGCGGGCCCACCCGCGGCTGGGCGCGGCGGTGTGGAACCTCTGGGAGCCGTGGCCGGTGGGCGACGGCGTGGCGTCGGTCGTGTTGAACGTGTTCGCGCCGCGCAACGGGCCGGAGTTCCACCGCGTGCTGAGGCCCGGCGGTCTCCTGGTCGTCGCGGCCCCGGCCCCGGACCACCTCCGCGAGCTGGGCGACCTGGTCCTGGCCGTCGACGAGCGCAAGGACGAGCGCCTGGACGCCACCCTCGGCGAGTACTTCACGCGCACGGACCGCACCGAGGTCCGGCGCGCGGTGGAGCTGACGCCGCGGCAGGTCCGCCAGGCGGTCGAGATGGGTCCCGCCGCGTTCCACCTGGACCGCGACGGGCGCCGGGAGCGGCTCGACGCGCTTCACGAGCCGCGGATCGTCACGGTGTCGTTCACGGTCTCGGCGTACCGGCGGCGGTGAGTCTGGAAGGGTGAAGGGGTGAAGCCCGACTGGACCGCGTCCGCGACCCGGCTCGCGGACGCGGAGTGGGTGCGGGCCCGCATCGGCGGCGCGGCGAAGCTGTACGGCTGCGCGCGGCCGGAGGTGCTGGGGACGATCTGGTGGTACTCGCTGTCGTCGGTGCTGGTCGGGCCGGCGGTGGACGGCCTGGTGGCCGGGACGCCGGTCGATCCCTCACTGGACGCCGTGGAGCTCGACCTCGTCGCCGACGGGCGGTTCCTCGGCGCCCGGTCCACCCGTCCGCTCGACGGCGGCCTCCCCGAGCTCGGCGCCGCCCTGTCCGGCGCCCTCGGCACCGCGATCACCACCATCGCCGCCGTCAGCGGGGCCAGGGAACGCGCGCTCGGCGCGATCGCCACCGACTCGATCGGCAACCGGCTGCTGTGGACGTCCGATCCGGAGCGCGCGATGACCCTCGCCGAACCGCTGGTGGAAGCGATCGACCTGGGCCTGCCGAAGCCGCGTTTCGTCCGCGTGGGCCGCACACCGGCCGTACGGCGGGCTTCCTGCTGCCTGATCTACGAAGTCGGCAACCCGAAGTGCGTGAGCTGCCCGCGTCAGACGCCCGAAGAGCGCGAAGCACGCCTTCGCGCTGCCTTGGGTTAGAGAACCGCCAGCTCCAACGCGGCGAGCCGGTCCGGGTCGGCGATGACGTCGATGGCCGTGATGCGGTCGTCGTCGACGCGGAACGCCAGGACCACCGCCAGCCGCCCGTCACGCACCATGAGGAGCCCGGGAGCGCCGTCGACCAGGGCGAGTTCGCTGGCGCGGGCCCGTTCGGACGCCAGGATCGCGCCGCGGCGCACGCTCTCGACGCCGCGCAGCACGATCGGCGCCGGGCTGGGACCGGCGAACCGGTCGGCGTGCAGCACCACGTCCGGGTCGAGCAGGGCCAGCAGTGCCTCGAAGTCGCCGCCGCGGGAGGCAGCCAGGAAGGCTTCGACGACCTTGCGCCGCCGGGGCAGGTCCGCGTCCGGCGCCTCGCCGCCCTTCACCCGGCGGCGGGCGCGGCTGGCGAGCTGCCGGGTCGCGGCCGGGGTCTTGCCGATCACCGGGGCGATCTCGTCGAAGGGCACGGCGAACATGTCGTGCAGCACGAACGCGACGCGTTCGGCCGGGCCCAGCGTGTCGAGCACCACCAGCAGGGCCAGCCCGACCGTGTCGGCCAGCTCCGCCTCCTGCCCGGGGTCGCGGCGGTCGTCGTCCCGCTCGGGCTGGCCGTCCAGGGGCTCCTCGCGGTGGTTGCGGCGCGTGCGCAGCAGCGACAAGCAGACCCGGGCGACCACGGTGGTCAGCCAGGCCGGGATGTTGTCGATCTCGCGCGCGTCGGTGCGGTGGAACCGCAGCCACGCCTCCTGGACGGCGTCGTCGGCTTCGGCCGCCGAACCCAGCATCCGGTAGGCGACCGCCCGCAGCCGCGGCCGCTCCTGCTCGAACCGCTCGGTCAGCGTGTCCACCGTGTCCCGTTCCTTCCGCCCGCCGTTCGTAGCAGTAGACCCCGCGGCGGGGCCCGATGTGACCGGAACGGGCGTGATCTGGATCATTCGGCGGCCGTGCGACGCAGCACCTCGGCCAGCAACGCCGCGGGCTCGGACACCGGACCCGGGAGCCGGGCCAGCACCACTCGCCGCCGCTCCGCCGGACCGCCGCGCACCTCCAGGACCCGCACCCCCGGCGGCACGGCCTCGGCCAGCGAAGCGGGCAGCGTCGTCAGCCCGCAGCCCGCGGCGACCAGGTTCAGCTTGGCCAGCCAGTCACGGGCGGTGTGCGCGATCTCGGGCCGCTCGTCCAGCCCCGGCCACACCCCCATCAGCGTCTCCTCCCTCGACGGCGGCCCGGCGATCCAGCGCTGCCCGCGCAGGTCCGCGACGTCGACCGGGCCGGCCCCGGCCAGCGGGTGGCCGGCGGGCACCGCGAGGCGGAGGCTGCGCTCGGCGAGCGTCTCCAGGCGCAACGCCGGCGTCTCGGCGTCGGGCGGGCGGAACGGCGGGACCGAGCCGAGCACGGCCAGGTCGACAGTCCCCGCGCGCAGCGCCCGGACGAGGACGGGGGTGGTGCCCTCCCGGGTGACGACGGTGACGGCCGGGTGCGTGCGCCGCAGTTCGGCGACGGCGCGGGGCACCAGCACCGCGCCCGCGCTGGGGAACCAGCCCAGGCGCACCGTGCCGGCGTCGGCGGGCAGCCCGGCCAGTTCGCGACCGGCCGCGTCGATCTCGTCGAGCACCGCGATCGCCCGGCGCAGCACGACGGTCCCGGCGGTGGTGAGGCGGACGCCGCCGGGCCGCCGCTCCAGCACGGGCGTGCGGGCCACCCGTTCGAGGGAGGCGATCTGCCGCGACACCGCGGACTGCGTGTAGCCCAGTGCCGCCGCGGCCGCGGTGAGCGTGCCACGTTCGGCGACCTCGCGGAACACGCGGAGGGCCACCAGGGAGACGTCGCCGAAGTCCATGACGTTCACGCATACCAGGGTTGCCGGATTCTCGCTTTTCGCATGAGCCCGGTCGGCTTAGCGTGCCGGTATGACACGCATCGCCGTCGTGACCGGGGCCAACCAGGGCCTCGGCTTCGCGCTCGTCCGCGGCCTCGCCGCCCGCCTCGCTCCCGAAGACCTCGTCCTGCTGACCGGCCGCGACGCCGGCCGGGTGGCCTCGGCCGCCTCCGCCGTCGCCGCCGATCCGGCGACGCGCAGCCGGGTCGAGGGCCGCGTTCTCGACGTCTCCGACGCCGGCGCCGTCGCCCGCTTCGCCGGGGAGCCCGTCGACATCGTGCTTTCGAACGCCGTCGGCCCGCTCGACCCGGGCCGCCCGCAGGCCGAGCAGGCCGACGTCTTCCTCGACGTCGCGAACGGCGGCACCCACGCGGTGCTGCGGTCGTTCGGGCCGGTCCTGCGGCCGGGCGGACGGCTGCTCGTCGTGGCCAGCTCGCTGGGCACCCTCGGCCACCTGCCCGAGCCGCTGCGGCCGCGCTTCGACGGCGTCTCGCTGGACGACGTCGAGAAGGCGGTCGAGGACTGGCGCGCGGCGATCCACGACGGCACGGCCCGGGCGGCGGGCTGGCCGGACTGGATCAACGTGCCGTCGAAGGTCGCCCAGGTCGCGGCGGTCCGCGCGGTGGCGGCCGAACGCCGGGACGCCGACCTGGCGGACGGCACCCTGGTGGCCGCGGTCTGCCCGGGCCTGGTGGACACGCGGGCGTCCCGGCCGTGGTTCAGCGACTTCAGCGGGGCCCAGACCCCGGACGAGGCGGCCCGGGCGGTGCTGGACCTGGTGTTCGCCGACGTCGACCCGGCGACCTACGGCGAGCTGGTCCGGTTCGGGCGGGTGCTGCCGTGGCGGGGTGGCAGCCCGCGCCGGCACGAAGAGCTGATCGGCTGACCCCGCTCACAGCACGCAGAACTCGTTGCCTTCGGGATCGGCCATCACGAAGTGATCGGGACGGCCGTCGAGCTTGTCCTCGCGCAAGACGGTCGCGCCGGCGGCGGTCAGCCGGGCGACCGCCTCCACGACCCGCTCCCAGCGCGTCTCCCACGGCACCTCGCGCCCGCCACCGGCCTGGACGTCCAGGTGGAGGCGGTTCTTCGTGGTCTTCGCTTCGGGCACCTTGAGGAAGCTCAGGCTCGGCAGGACGCCTTCGGGATCGGTCAGGTACGCGCCGTCGTCCCACTCCGCCTCGGGCACGCCGTGCCGGGTGAACCACGCTTCCCAGCTCGCGAACCCCGCCGGGGGCGGGCGTTCGATGTAGCCGAGGGCCACCGACCAGAACCTCGCCAGCGCGCGGGGGTCCGCGCAGTCGATCGTCACGCTCCAGCGCACCGTCACGGATGGGAGCGTAGCCGCGCCCACGCGCTGAGAGCGCGTGTCATCCGGGGGATGGTGCGGTTACCGTGGGCTCCGATGAGTGAACGCAGCTGGGGCTTCCGCACCCGCGCCCTGCACGCGGGTGGCACGCCCGATCCCGCGACCGGGGCGCGGGCCGTGCCGATCTACCAGACCACGAGCTTCGTCTTCGAGGACGCCGCCGATGCCGCGAACCTCTTCGCGCTGCAGAAGTACGGCAACATCTACAGCCGGATCGGGAATCCGACCGTGGCCGCCTTCGAGGAGCGGATCGCCAGCCTCGAAGGCGCCATCGGCGGCGTCGCCACCGCCAGCGGGCAGGCCGCGGAGTTCCTCACCTTCAGCGCGCTCACCGAGGCCGGCGACCACATCGTGTCCGCGAGCGGTCTCTACGGCGGCACCGTCACCCAGCTCACCGGCACGCTCCGGCGCTTCGGTGTCGAGACGACCTTCGTCAGCGGCGGCATCGACGACTACGCCGCCGCCATCACCGACCGGACGCGCCTGCTCTACACCGAGGTGATCGGCAACCCCGGCGGCGGCATCGCCGACCTCGCCGCGCTGGCGGACCTCGCGCACGCCCACGACGTCCCGCTCGTGGTGGACGCGACGCTGGCGACGCCGTACCTGTGCCGCCCGATCGAGCACGGCGCCGACATCGTGCTGCACTCGGCGACGAAGTTCCTCGGCGGGCACGGGACCACGCTCGGCGGGATCGTCGTCGAGTCGGGGAAGTTCGACTGGGGCAACGGGAAGTTCCCGCGGATGACCGAGACCGTCGACAGCTACGGCGGATTGAAGTACTGGGAGAACTTCGGCGAGTACGCGTTCTGCACCCGGCTGCGCGCCGAGCAGCTGCGGGACATCGGCGCGGTTCTGTCGCCGCATTCGGCTTTCCTGCTGCTGCAAGGGGTCGAGACGCTCCCGCAGCGGATGGACGCGCACGTGGCGAACGCCCGCGCGGTCGCCGAGCACCTCGAGGCGGACCCGCGGGTGGCGTGGGTGTCCTACGCCGGGCTGCCGTCGCACCCGCATCACGACCTGGCGCGGAAGTACCTGCCGGCCGGGCCGGGCGCGGTGTTCTCCTTCGGCATCGACGGCGGCCGCGCGGCCGGCGAGAAGTTCGTCGAATCGGTGGAGCTGCTGTCACACCTGGCGAACGTCGGCGACGCGCGGACGCTCGTCATCCACCCGGCGTCGACCACGCACGCACAGCTGTCGGAGGAGCAGCTCGCCGCCGCGGGCGTCGGGCCCGACCTGATCCGCCTGTCGGTCGGCCTCGAAGACGTCGACGACATCCTCTGGGACCTCGACCAGGCGCTGGGCAAGGCGGTGGCCGGATGACGCACAGCGTCCACCACGTCGGCGCCGTCGAGCGGCGCGCGATCCTGCAGCGGACGAAGTCCGTGACGCTGGTCGGCGCGTCGGCCAACCCGGCGCGGCCGAGCTATTTCGTCGCGACCTACCTGCTCTCCTCGACGCGCTACGAGGTCAACTTCGTCAACCCGCGCCTGGACACGCTGTTCGGGAAGCCGGTGTACGCCTCGCTCAAGGACGTTCCGGGCGAACCGGACCTGGTCAGCGTCTTCCGCAAGCACGACGACCTGCCCCAGGTCGCCGAGGAGGTCGTCGACGCCGGCGCGCGGACGCTGTGGCTGCAACTCGGGTTGTGGCACGAGCCGGTGGCCGACCGGGCGCGCGAAGCCGGGCTGGACGTGGTGATGAACCGGTGCGTGAAGATCGAGCACGCCCGCTTCGCCGGCGGCCTGCACCTGGCCGGATTCAACACGGGCGTGATCAGCTCGCGGCGGCAGTCGGCGCCCTGAGCGGGAAGAGAACGGACGTTCCCGCGGTTGGCCCCGGTATGACATTGGGGATCACGTTCTCCGGCGGCCCGACCGCCCTGCTGGAACTGGGCGGCGTCCGGCTGCTCACCGACCCGACCTTCGACGCGCCCGGCGACCACCCCGTCGGCGAGCGGGTGCTGGTCAAGACCGAGGACTCGGTGCTGTCCGAAGACGCGGTCGGGGTGGTGGACGCCGTCCTGCTGTCGCACGACCAGCACCCCGACAACCTCGACGACCGCGGCCGCGCGTATCTCGCGACGGTGCCGCTGACGCTGATCACGCCCAGCGGAGCCGAGCGGCTCGGCGGGACGGCCCGGGGTCTGGCGCCGTGGGATTCGGCGCGGGTCGGGCCGCTGACCGTCACGGCGGTTCCGGCGCTGCACGGACCGGAGGGCGCTTCGCGGCTCACCGGGGACGTGACCGGCTTCGTCCTGACCGGTGACGGGCTGCCGACGGTGTACGTGAGCGGGGACAACGCGTCGGTGGATCTGGTGCGGGAGATCGCGGCGCGGTTCCGGGTGGACATCGCGGTGCTGTTCGCCGGCGCCGCCCGGACGAAGTTCTTCGACGGCGCTCCCCTGACGCTGACCAGCGCCGCCGCGGTCGAAGCGGCGAAGGTGCTCGACGCGGCGAAGGTGGTCCCGCTGCACTTCCGCGGCTGGCTGCACTTCAGCGAGGGCCCGGACGTGCTGCGGCGGGAGTTCGAAGCGGCGGGGCTGACCGACCGGCTGGTGCTCCTCGAACCCGGGCAGCGCGCGGAGGTGTGAGGCCGGGCAGGTGCGCGGTGCGAGCCGCGCACCCGCGCCGGAAGGCCGGCCCGGGCGCGTGAGAGGCTGGCGCCATGGCCAAACCCACCCCGCTGCAGTTCCGGAACATCCTCGTCGCCCTCCTCGCGGCGGCGGGCTTCGTCTGGAGCATCGTGGTGGGTATGCAGTGGTGGGTGAGCGCGATCATCGGCTGCGCCTGCGTCCTGTCTCTGGCCTCGGCGTACCTCAACCGCCCCGACGCGAACTGACCGCGAGCCGCCGGCGGGATCCGGCGGCTCGTGAGCCGGTCACCGCGTCTTCGCGTACCTCGCCTTCAGGTTCGTGCGGCCCGCCTCCGTGAGCCGCCCGATCAGGCGCAGCCTCGCCAGGCCGCCGTCCGGGTAGATGTCCAGCCTGGCCTCGGTCACCTCGGGGGCGTCCGGCAGCGCGAAGCGGTGGCGGGTGTCCGGCTGCAGCCGCGTCTTCGGCAGCAACGGAACCCACTCGCCGTACGTTTCGCGGCCGCTGACCGACGCCCAGCCCGGCGCGTTGCCCTTCAGGTTGCTCGTGTCCAGCTCCGCGAACCGGATGATCCCGGCCCCCGCCAGCCGCAGCGTCACCCAGTCGTTGCCGTCGTCGCGACGGCGGGCCGTCTCCCAGCCCTCCGCCTGGTGGGCGGCCAGGCCCGGCGAGAGGATGTTGTTCGGCGACGAATAGAACCGGTTGCTGCAGCCCGTGACGAGCGCGCCGTTCTCCAGCGCCGCCAGGTCGAGTGCGTCCAGGTCGAGCAGCGCCGGGTCCGGGATCGGCGCACCGTGCACGCGCAGGCGCGCCACGCCGCCGTCCGGGTGCTGCGTCAGCCGCACATGCGTGTAGCGCCGCGAACCGTTGACCGCGTAGAAGTTCTCCGTGTGCCCGGCCGCCGGGGCGTGGTCGACCAGGACGTCCCAATCGGCCGCGGCCACCTCCGCCGCCGACGGGTAGCCCGGCAGCGACGTCGCCTCGACCGAGACGAACGGCGGGTAGTTGCCCTTGAAGAACGCCGTGTCGACGATGACGCCGGTGATCGTGCCGGCCAGGCCGAGCCGCACGATGGCCTGGTCGTCGCCCGGTTCGCGGTGGCGGCGGGTCTCCCAGCCGTCGTAGACCTGGCCCTTCGGCCCGAACGTCTCCGCGCGGTGCGCCGGCACCCACGGGTTGACGAGGTTCTCCTTCTCGGCGAACAGCTCGTCGGTCGCCCACATCACCGTCCCGCCGAAGCGGCGGGAGGCGAGGTCGGGCAGTTCTGTCCACTCCGGACGGTCGGACACCACGGCCTCCATTTCAGCAGTTCCCCCGGGTCAGCAGCGCACCGCGCGGCTGGTCACCGGTGATTTCGGTGCCCCGCAGCCACGTCGAGCGCACGACGCCGGCGAGCGGGCGCCGGTCGTAGGCACTGACCGGGTTGCGGTGCTTCAGTTTCGCGACGTCGACCACGAACGCCTCGTCCGGCGCGAACACGCAGAAGTCGGCGTCGCCGCCCACCGCCAGGCGCCCCTTGCGGCGCATCCCGGCCTGCGCGGCCGGGCGCTCGGCCATCCATCCCACGACGTCGGTGAGCGCGAACCCGCGCTGCCGCGCCTGCGTCCAGATCGCCGGCAGCCCCAGCTGCAGGCTGGAAATGCCGCCCCAGGCCTGGCCGAAGTCGCCGCTGTCGAAGCGCTTCAGCTCCGGCGTGCACGGCGAGTGGTCGCTGACGATCGTGTCGATGACGCCGTCGGCGAGCCCCCGCCAGAGCAGCTCGCGGTTGGCCGCCTCGCGGATCGGCGGGCAGCACTTGAACTGCGTCGCACCGTCACGGATCTCCTCGGCGACGAAGCTGAGGTAGTGCGGGCAGGTCTCCGCCGACAGCGCCACGCCGTCGCGGCGCGCCGCGGCGATCAGCGGCAGAGCGTCCGAAGAGGACAGATGGAGGATGTGCGCCCGGGCGTCGTTGCGCCGGGCCGCCTCGATGACGTGCGCGATCGCGAGGTTCTCCGCCCGCCTGGGCCGCGAGTGCAGAAAGTCGACATAGCGACCTCCGTGCGGCTCGGGCGCCTCGTCGATCTCGTGCGCGTCCTCGGCGTGGACGATCATGAGCGCGTCGAAGGAACTCAGCTCCCGCAACGCTTCGTCGAGCCCGGCCGGATCCAGCGGCGGGAACTCGTCGACGCCGGAGTGCAGCAGGAAGCACTTGAAGCCGAACACCCCGGCATCGTGCAGGCCCCGCAGTTCCCCGGCGTTGCCCGGGATGGCGCCACCCCAGAAGCCGACGTCGACGTGCACCCGGCCGGTCGCCGCGGCGCGCTTGACCTCCAGGGCCGCGACGTCGACGGTCGGCGGCAGGCTGTTCAGCGGCATGTCCACGATCGTGGTCACCCCGCCCGCCGCGGCCGCGCGGGTCGCCGTCTCGAAGCCTTCCCACTCGGCGCGGCCCGGGTCGTTGACGTGGACGTGCGTGTCGACCAGGCCCGGCAGCAGCACGACGTCGTCACCGAGGTCGAGGACGCGGTCGCCGGGCAGCGCCGCGCCGCCGGGTTCGACCGCGACGATCCGGCCCCTCTCGACGCCAACGGTCGCTGGGACCTCGCCCTCGGGCGTCACGGCCCGGGCGGCGCGCACCACAAGATCCATCCGAAAGCCCTTCTGCGGGAGGATGAGCACCGCCGATTTCACAGAACGGAAAGACGGTTTCGCACAACGACAGTAACCACGGCGCGCGCCGCTCGTCAACGACGGACGCGGCGCGTTACGGTCATCCCCGTGCGGCTTGAAGCGGAGTTCACCAGCGAACCGTTCCACGGCGAGGGGTCGCCGCCCGAACACGCCGTCGCCGCCCGCGACGCCGCCGCGGAAGCCGGGCTGGACACCGATTTCGGCCCGCTCGGCACGCTCGCCCGCGGTGAGGCGAAGGAACTGCTCGAAGCCCTCCCGGCGATCGCGAAGGCAGCCCTGGAGGGCGGCGCAACGCGCGTCACGCTGCAACTGCGCCGGGCCGACGACCCCGGCGGCACCCCGGTCGTCGAGCTGAACGACGCGCTGGCCCGGCTCATCGCCGACGTCGAGCGCGAACTGGGCGCCAAGCTGGGCGAACTCGACCGCGCGGGCAAGCAGCGCGCGGTGCGACTGCTGCGCGAGCGCGGCGCCTTCGGCCTGCGGAAATCCGTCTCGTCGGTGGCCGACGCGCTGGGCGTCACGCGGTTCACCGTCTACAACTACCTCAACAGGGAAACCGACTGACCAGCGCTTTCAACAAAATGTTGACGGAATTCCGGCACCGACGTACGGTCAGCACGTGCTGCTCACCGAGTTCAACACCACCGACGTCCGGCCGCTGCTGACGGCGTGCCTCGCCGTCCCGCGCTGGGTCGACGCCGTGCTCGCCGGGCGCCCGTACGCCGATCTCGCCGCGCTGAAAGCGGCCGCCGACCTGCCGCTCAGCAGCGACGAGATCCGGCAGGCGATGGCCGCGCACCCGCGGATCGGGGAAAAGCCCGCGGCGGGCTGGGCGCGGTCGGAACAGTCCGGTGTGGACAACCCGGACGCGTTCGCCGCCGCGAACGCCGAGTACGAAGCCAAGTTCGGCCACGTCTACCTGGTCTGCGCGAGCGGGCGCAGCGGCGAGGAACTGCTGAAGATCCTGCGTGACCGGCTGGCCAACGACCCGGCGACCGAACTCGCGGTCGCCGGCCGTGAGCTGCTGAAGATCGCCGAACTCCGACTCGCGAAAGCGGTGACCGCGTGAGCCTCGTGACCACCCACGTCCTCGACACGGCCGCCGGCCGGCCCGCGCCGGGGATCGCCGTCCGGTTCGAGACCGCCGAGGGCGAGCCGATCGCCGAGGGCCGCACCGACGACGACGGCCGCATCCGCGACCTCGGCCCCGAGACCTTGGCACCGGGCGGCTATCGGCTCGTCTTCGACACCGGCACCTACCTGGGCCCGGACGCGTTCTTCCCGGAGGTGGCGCTCACCTTCCGGATCACCGACGGGAGCGCGCACCACCACGTGCCGCTCCTGCTCAGCCCGTTCGCCTATTCGACCTACCGAGGGAGCTGACCGTGGCCATCACCCTGGGCCCCAACCAGTACGGCAAGGCGGAGGTCCGCCTGGTCACGGTGCGCCGCGACGGCCCGGTGCACCACCTGAAGGACCTCACGGTGTCGACGTCCCTGCGCGGCGAGCTGGCCGCGACGCACCTCACCGGCGACAACGCCGGGGTGCTGGCGACCGACACGCAGAAGAACACCGTGTACGCCTTCGCGAAGGAGGCGCCGGTCGGCGAGATCGAGGACTTCGGCCTGCGCCTGGCCCGCCACTTCACCGGCACGCAGGAGAACATCACGGGCGCGCGCATCAAGGTCGACGAGCACGGCTGGGACCGGATCGCCGTCGGCGGCGAGCCGCACGACCACGCGTTCAGCCGGTCCGGCGACGAGCGCCGCACGACGGCGGTGACGCTCCAGGACGGGCGCGCGTGGGTCGTGTCCGGCATCGACGGCCTGACCCTGCTGAAGTCCACGGGTTCGGAGTTCCACGGCTTCCCCCGCGACGAGTACACCACGCTGGCGGAGACCGGCGACCGGATCTTGGCGACGGCCGTCACGGCGAAGTGGCGCTACCAGGGCGAGGGCATCGACTGGGCGGAATCGCACCGCGAGATCCGGCGGGTGATGCTGGAGACGTTCGCGACGAAGCACAGCCTTTCCCTGCAGCAGACGCTGTACGCGATGGGGTCGGCGGTGCTCGAGGTGCGGCCGGAAGTGGCCGAGGTGCGGTTGTCGCTGCCGAACAAACACCACTTCCTGGTGGACTTGAGCCCGTTCGCGCTGAAGAACGACAACGAGGTGTTCTACGCGGCGGACCGGCCGTACGGGCTGATCGAGGGCACGATCCTGCGGGACGACGCCGAGGAGCCGGGGCCGGCCTGGGACCTGCACTGAGTTGATAGAACGCTCTATCATCGAGAGGTGGCAGGGACCAAGGAACGCATCATGGCCGCCGGCGCCGAGCTCTTCCGGCGCAACGGCTACGCCGGTACCGGCCTGAAGCAGGTCGTCGCCGAGGCCAACGCGCCCTTCGGGTCCCTCTACCACTTCTTCCCCGGCGGCAAAGAGCAGCTCGGCGAAGAGGTCATCCGGACTTCCGGGCTCGCCTACATCGCCCTGTTCGACCTCTTCATCGCGCCCGCCGCGGACCTCGTCAGCGGCATCGAAGCCTTCTTCGCCGCCGGGATCGCGACCCTCGAAGCCACGGACTACGTCGAGGGCTGCCCGATCGCGACCGTTGCCCTCGAGGTCGCCGCCACCAACGAACCGCTGCGGAAAGCCACCGCCGACGTCTTCACCGCCTGGATCGACGCCGGGACCGAGAAGTTCGCGCGATTCGGCCTGACCCGGGAAGCGGCCCGGGCCCTCACCATCACCACCGTCAACAACCTCGAAGGCGCCTTCGTCCTCTGCCGCTCGCTGCGGGACACCGAAGCCATGGCCGTCGCCGGGGCCGCGACCGTCGACGTCGCCCGGCGGCTCCTCCAAGAGGACCCGCAACTTTAGTCGGTGCCGAACGCAAATCACCAACATGGGGCCTTGACCGCTGACAAGTCACCTCCGATGCTGCATGGTCTAGTCCTCCTGCCTCACAACGCCGTCCGGTTGGAGCCGCCATGCGCCGCGTCCTCGCCACCGCAGCAGCAGTCACAGTCACTGCAGCGGCCGTCTCGATCACGAGCCCGGTCGAAGCCCTCGAGAACGGCCTGGCCCGCACGCCACCGATGGGCTGGAACACCTGGAACACTTTCGAGTGCAACATCAACGAGACCCTGGTGAAGCAGACCACCGATCTGATGGTCGGCTCCGGGATGCGGGACCGCGGCTACACCTACGTCAACCTCGACGACTGCTGGATGACCCGCTCCCGCGACAGCGCGGGCAACCTCGTCGCCGATCCCGCGAAGTTCCCCAGCGGCCTCAAGGCCCTCGGCGACTACATCCACGCCCGCGGCATGAAGTTCGGCATCTACGAAAGCGCCGGCACCATGACGTGCCAGAGCTACCCCGGCAGCCTCGGCCACGAACAGGCCGACGCGAACCTCTTCGCGAGCTGGGGCGTCGACTACCTCAAGTACGACAACTGCTTCAACAACGGCAGCAACAGCCAGGAGGACTACATCCGGCGGTACTCGGCGATGCGCGACGCGCTGAAGGCCACCGGCCGCCCGATCGTCTACAGCATCTGCGAATGGGGTGACTTCGCCCCCGCGACCTGGGCCGCGGACGTCGGCAACCTGTGGCGCACCACCGGCGACATCACCAACAGCTGGGGCACCGTCGACGCGATCTACCGCCAGAACGTGGGGCTCGCCTCCGCCGCGAAGCCGGGCGCCTGGAACGACCCGGACATGCTCGAGGTCGGCAACGGCATGGGTTTCAAGGAGGACCGTGCGCACTTCACGCTGTGGGCGGCGATGGCCGCGCCGCTGATCGCGGGCGCCGATCTGCGCTCCGCGAGCGTCACCACCTTCTCCACCTACCTCAACGCGGATGTCATCGCCATCGACCAGGACCCGCTCGGCAAGCAGGCCCGGCGGATCGCCACCGGGAACGGGCTGGACGTCCTCGCGAAACCCCTCCGGGGCGGCGACGTCGCCGTGGTGCTGCTCAACGAGAACAGCACCGCGAACACCATCTCGACGACCGCCGCCGCGGCCGGGCTGCCAGCCGCGTCGAGCTACCGGCTCACCAATCTGTGGTCGAAGGAGGTCTCCACGACCGCCGGCGGGATCAGCGCGAACGTCCCGCCGCACAGCACGGTCGCCTACCGCGTGAAAGCCGGCGCGCACGGCACCAGCACCGACGCAACGCAGCCGATCCAGGGCGTCTCCTCGGCGCGGTGCATCGACGTCAGCGGCGGCTCGACGACGCCCGGCACCCCGGTCGACATCTGGGACTGCGGCGGCGGCCCGGTCCAGGCTTGGACGTTCACCGGCGCCGGTGAGCTCAAAGCCGGCGGCCTCTGCCTCGACGCGAGCGGCGGCACCAGCGCGTCCGGGACGAAGCTCATCGTCTGGGGCTGCCACGGCGGCGCGAACCAGAAGTTCCGGCTCGAGGCCGGCGGCTCGATCACCCAGGCCGGGCTGTGCGTCGACGTCACCGGCGGCGACAAGCCCGCCGGCAACGTCAACGGCACCCCGCTCGAGCTCTGGGGCTGCAACGACGAAGCCCACCAGAACTGGATGCTCAAGTAGCTCAGGTGCCCGTGAGGTGTTCCGGCCGGACCGGGACGCGGGTGAGCGCGAGCCCGGTCGCGGCCCGGATCGCGGCCACGATCGCCGGGGTCGACGAGATCGTCGGCGGCTCGCCGACCCCGCGCAGGCCGTACGGCGCGTGCGGGTCCGGGCGTTCCAGGACGTCGATGGTCATCGGCGGCATGTCCAGCACCGTCGGGATCAGGTAGTCGGTGAAGGAGGGGTTCCGGATCTTCCCGCCGGAGGTCTGGATCTCCTCCATCACCGCGAGGCCGAGCCCCTGCGCCGAACCGCCCTGGATCTGGCCCAGCACGGCCTGGGGGTTCAGCGCCTTGCCGACGTCCTGGGCGCAGTCCAGCGCGACCACCTTGACCAAGCCCAGCTCCGTGTCGACGTCGACGACCGCCCGGTGCGCGGCGAACGCGTACTGCACGTGCGCGGTGCCCTGGCCGGTTTCCGGGTCCAACGAAGAAGTCGGCCGGTGCCGCCACTCCACGGTTTCGTCGTGGACGTCGTCGCCGAGGACGTCCACCAAGTCGGCGAGCACCTGGCCGTCGGCCGCGACGAGCTTGCCGCCGACCACGCGCACCTTGGCGTCGAACCGCGAAAGCAGCCGCGCCCGCACCGCCACGCAGGCGGCCTGGACGGCGCCGCCGGTGACGTAGGTCTGGCGCGACGCCGACGTCGAACCGCCGTTGCCGATCGAGGTGTCCATCGGCAGGACCGTCACCTGGTCGACGCCGAGTTCGGTGCGGACGATCTGCTGCATGATCGTCACCAGGCCCTGGCCGACCTCGCAGGCCGCGGTGTGCACGGTCGCGGCCGGTTCGCCGCCGACCAGCTGCAGGCGCACGCGAGCCGTCGAGTAGTCGTCGAAGCCTTCGGAGAAGCAGACGTTCTTGATCCCGACGGCGTACCCGACGCCGCGGACGACCCCTTCGCCGTGCGTCGTGTTCGACACCCCGCCCGGCATGTGCCGCAGGTCGAACGGCCGTTCCGGCGGCATCGGCATGGCGCGCACGCGCTCCAGCAGCTCGGCCACGGGTGCCTCCGCGTCGACGACCTGGCCGGTCGGCATCGGATCGCCCTCGCTCATCGCGTTGCGGACGCGGACCTCGACCGGGTCCAGCCCGCAGGCGGCGGCGAGCTTGTCCATCTGGGACTCGTAGCCGAACGCCGCCTGCACCGCGCCGAAGCCGCGCATCGCGCCGCACGGCGGGTTGTTCGTGTACGTGCCCCAGCAGTCCACCGCCGCGCTGTCCACTTTGTACGGGCCGACGCCGAGCGTGGCCGCGTTCGCGACCACCGCACCCGTCGAAGACGCGTACGCGCCGCCGTCGAGGTACAGGCGTGCCTTGACGTACACGAGGCGGCCGTCGCGGGTGGCGCCGTGTTCGTAGTACATCTTCGCCGGGTGGCGGTGCACGTGCCCGTAGAAGGACTCTTCGCGGTTGTAGACCATCTTCACCGGCTTGCCGGTGTGCAGGGCGAGCAGGCACGCGTGCACCTGCATCGACAGGTCTTCCCGGCCGCCGAACGCCCCGCCGACGCCGCCGAGCGTCAGCCGCACCTTCTCGATCGGCAGTCCCAGAGCGGCCACGATCTGCTGCTGGTCGACGTGCAGCCACTGCGTCGCGACGTAGAGGTCGACGCCGCCTTCGGTGTCCGGCACGGCGAGCCCGGATTCCGGGCCGAGGAAGGCCTGGTCCTGCATGCCGACCTCGTAGACGCCGGAGACGACGACGTCCGCGGTGAGATCCTGCGGCCCGCGGCGGATCTTCACGTGCCGGACGACGTTGCCGCCTTCATGCAGCGAAGGCCCTTCGCCCGCGACCGCGGCTTCGGAGTCCGTCACCGGGGAAAGCTCTTCGTAGGTGACCTTGATCCGCTTCATCGCGCGGCGCGCGGTCTCCGGGTGGTCGGCGGCGACCAGCGCCACCGGCTCGCCCTGGTAGCGCACGACGTCGGAGGCGAGCACCGGCTGGTCGGCGTGCTCGAGGCCGTAGCGGTTGACGCCGGGGACGTCCTCGTGCGTCAGCACGGCTCGGACGCCGGGCACGGCCAGGGCTTCGGCGATGTCGATCGAGGTGATCCGCGCGTACGGGTGCGGGCTGCGCAGCGTCACGCCCCACACCATGTCCTCGTGCCACAGGTCCGAGGAGTACGCGAATTCGCCGCGGACCTTCACGATGCCGTCGGGACGCTGCGGCGACGTGCCGACGCCGTTGACCGTCGGCGTGCTGACGGTGGTGGTCATCTGCCCTCCCGCAGCCGGGCGCTCGCGGCCGCCAGCTCGCGGGCGATGGCGGACTCGTCGGCTTCGCGCAGGGTGCCGTCCTCGACGACGGCCTTGCCGCCGACGAACAGCCGGCGCAGCGGCGGCGGGGTGCCGAGCACCAGCGCCGCGACCGGGTCGGTGATGCCGGCGTGGTTCAGCCCGGTCAGGTCCCAGACGGCCAGGTCGGCGAGCTTCCCGGGTTCCAGGGAGCCCAGGTCGTCCGCGCGGCCCAGGCAGCGGGCGCCGCCCATCGTGCCCATCCACAGCGCTTCCCGCGTGGTCAGCCCGCGGGGCCCCCCGCGCTGGCGCGCCTGCAGCAACGCCTGGTGCAGCTCTTCGGCCAGGCCCCCGGACTCGCTGGACGCGGCTCCGTCGACCCCGAGGCCGACGGCCACCCCGGCGTCGAGCAGGTCGCGGACCGGGGCGATGCCGGAGCCGAGGCGGCCGTTGGACGTCGGGCAGTGCGCCGAGCCGGTGCCGGTCGCGCCGAACCGCCGGATCGCCTCGGGCGCCAGGTGCACGGTGTGCGCGAGCCAGACGTCTTCGGCGAGCCAGCCGAGCTTGTCGGCGTACTCGGCGGGCGTGCAGCCGACCTCGGCGAGGCACTGCTTCTCCTCGTCCAGCGTCTCGGCCAGGTGGGTGTGGAGCCGGACGCCCTTGCGGCGGGCGAGCTCGGCCGCGCCGGACATCAGCCGCTCGGTGACCGAGAACGGCGAGCAGGGGCCGACGGCGATCTGCAGGTGCGCCTCCGCCGAGTCGTCGTGGAACCGGCCGATCGCCGCTTCGGTGCCGGCCAGCGCGTCCTCGGTCGTCTCGACCAGGTTGTCCGGCGGCAGGCCGCCGTCGGACTCGCCGCGGTCCATCGACCCGCGCACCACGTGCAGCCGGACGCCGATGCGCTGGCGGGCCGCGGCCAGCGCCGCGACCTGGTCGCCACCGTCGCGCGGGAAGACGTAGTGGTGGTCGGCGACGGTGGTGCAGCCGGTCAGCGCCAGCCGTGCCATCCCGGCGGTGCCCGCGGCGTGCGTGATCTCGTCGTCGAGGCGGCCCCAGACCGGGTAGAGCGCGACCAGCCACTCGAAGAGCGTGTGGTCGGCGGCCAGCCCGCGGGTCGCCCACTGGTAGAGGTGGTGGTGGGTGTTGATCAGCCCCGGCGTGATCAGGCAGCCTTCGGCCTCGACGCGTTCGTCGAACTCACCGGTGTACACACCCTCGCCGACCTCGGCGATCCGGTCGTTCTCGACGACGACGTGCCCGCTCGCGTACTCCTCGCCGGAGACGGTGGCGATGGCCGCGTTCGCGATGAGCGTCTTCACGCGACACCACCGTTCGCCGCCGCGCGCACCGCGTCCAGGATCTTTTCGTAGCCGGTGCAGCGGCAGAGGTTGCCGGCCAGTGCCTCGCGGATCTCCTCGTCGGACGGGTCGGGGACGCGGTTCAGCAGGTCGTGCGCCGCGACGACCAGGCCCGGGGTGCAGAACCCGCACTGGACCGCCCCGGCGTCCACAAAGGACTGCTGGACCGGGTCGAGGGTGTCGCCGTCGGCCAGTCCCTCGACCGAGCGCACCCCGCGGCCCTCGGCCTGCCCGGCCGCGACCAGGCAGGCGCACACCGGGACGTCGTCGAGGTAGACCGTGCACGACCCGCATTCGCCCTGCTCACAGGCGTTCTTGGAGCCCGGCAGGCCGAGCCGTTCGCGCAGCACGTAGAGCAGGCTTTCGCCTTCCCAGACGTCGTCCGCCTGCCGCGGCTCGCCGTTGATCGTGACATTCAGGCGCATGCGCGCTCTCCCGTCCGGTGTTCTTCCCAGGCCCAAGTCAACGTACGCCGCGCCAGTACGGCAAGCGCGTGTTTCCGATACGCGGCGCTGCCCCGGACGTCGTCGATCGGCTCGGCGGCCGCGCCGACCAGGTCGCCGAAGCGGCGTTTCAGGGAGTCCGGCAGCGGCTCGGGTGCGGTCCACGGCAGCTCGGCGGCCAGGAAGTCCTCCGCCTCCCGGGCGCGGCGCGGGGTGGGCGCGGCCGAGCCGATCGCGGCGCCCACCACGCCGTCGCGCAGGGACAGCGCGAAGGAGCAGACCGCGATGACCATCGCGTTGCGCGTGCCGACCTTGGCGAACTGCTGCGGCCCGGCGTTGGCGGGCAGGTGGACGGCGGTGATCAGCTCGTCCGGAGCCAGCGCGTGCCGTTTCACGCCGACGTAGAACTCCTCCGCGCGGAGGAGGCGGGTCCCCCGGACGGAGGCCACCTCGACCCGCGCGTCCAGGGCGAGCAGCACCGGGTGGGTGTCCCCGGCGGGGGACGCGGCGCCGAGGTTGCCGCCGACCGTGCCGCGGTTGCGGATCTGCGGGGACCCGACGGTGCGGGAGGCCATGGCGAGCGCGGGGACGGATTCACCCACCTCGGTGATGACCCGGGAGTACGGGACGGCGGCGCCGAGCCGGACCGTGCCGCCCGAGTGGTCCACAGTGGACCACTCCGCGAGCTCGCCGACCCGGGTCAGGTCGAGCAGGGCCCCGGGACGCCGGTGGTCGAAGTTCAGCTCGACCATGACGTCGGTGCCGCCGGCGATCGGCACGGCCTCGGGCCGCCCGGCTTTGAGGGCCAGTGCCTCGGCGAGCGTCGTGGGACGCAGGAACTCCACTGGTTGCTCCTTCGTGGGGGCGATGGACCAGTAGACGACGGATCACGGCCGGGCGGCAACGGCACCACGCATGAAACGCACAGCAGCGGACGCGGGGGCGGTTGTGCTTTCCTACAAGCCTCATGACGACCGTGAAAACTCTGCTGGGCTTGCCGGGGCTGCGGCTGCGCCCGCGGGCCGGGGCCGACCTGCTCGACCGGCCGGTGACGCGCATCTACGTCACGGAGCTGTCCGACCCCGGACGGTACCTGTCGGCCGGTGAGCTGGTGCTTTCCGGCCTGCTGTGGTGGCACGCCCCGGGCGACGCCGAGCCGTTCGTGGCCGCGCTGGCCCGCGCGGGCGCGGCGGCGCTGGCCGCGTCCGGCGCCGACTCGGACGGCATCCCGGACGACGTCGTCGACGCCTGCGTCCGGCACCGGATCCCGCTGCTGGAAGTGCCGGCCGACCTGTCGTTCTCGGTGATCACCGAGCAGGTCGTGCTGGCGCTGGCGGCCGCGTCCGACAGCGCGCGCAAACGTTTGCAGGCGGCCGCGGAGGCCCCGGTCGAGACGCTGCTGGAACGCGCGGCGGCGGAACTCGGGCTGCCCTGCTGGGTGCTGTCGGGACTGGGCAGGCTGATCGCGGGGACGGCCCCGCTGCCGATGCCGGCCGGCGACGTCGTCCGCCGCCACGCGGCCCGTGAGCCCGGGCCGCTGACGCTGGTCCCGGTCGAGGGGCGGCACGCGGTGCCGTGGCTGATCGCGGTCGGGGGGCCGCTGAGCACCGCGCAGGCCGAGCTGGCCGAGGAGGTGGCGGGGCTCGTCGGGGTCACGCGGGCTCGCGGGTCCCGGCTCGAGGTGTCGTTGCCCGAGGAGGTGTGCGTGGTCGGGTTGCGGACCGAAGGCAGTGACGAGAGCCGGGACGTCCTGAGCGAGTGGCTCCCGGACGCGCTGCTGCTCGAGACGGCGGCGGAAACGTCGTACGCGGCGACCGCACTGCGGCCGTCACCGGCGGAATTGTCCATTGTGGAACCCCTGCTCCGGGCGAAGCGGATCGTCTGCGGCATCGGCGACCCGGGCCCGCGCGACGAGGCGGCGCAGAGCGCGCGGTACGCGGTGGAGGTGGCGGCCCGGCGGACGGGCCGGGTGGCGGTGGTTCCGGCCGGCGAGGTGGACGTGCACGAGCTGCTGCTGGCCGGCACCCCGGACGGGCTGCGCGCGGCCCTGCGCCGCCGGGTGCTCGGACCGCTGCTGGCGTACGACGCGGAGCAGCACACGGATCTGGTGCACACGGTCCGCGTGTTCCTGGAGTGTTCGGGCTCGCCGACCCGCGCGGCGAAGGAGTTGCACGTCCACGTCAACACGCTGCGGTACCGCATCGGACGCGCGGGCGAGCTGCTGGGCGCGGACTTGACGGAGTTCACCGACCAGCTCGACGTGTACCTCGCCTTGCGCGCCGGCGACTAGAACCATCGCCGCGCCGCCGGCGCGGACGGCCGCTCGGCGCAGGGGACGAGCCTCGCACCCCATCGGCCGCCGTCTCGCGTTGCGGGAGCGGAGGCAGGGGGGAGGATGAGGACGTGGATCCCGACATCGGTTCGGCCCGGCAGGCGGCGGACGACGCCCGCGTGCTCGCCTTCGGGCGGCTGCAGGGTGCCGCGCACCGGCTCGGGTACCTGCTCGGGCGGGCGCTGGAACGGGAATGCGGGATCACGCACCTGATGTACGAGGTCCTGCTGATCGTGGGCCGCACCGGGGAAGACGGGCTGACCATGCGCTCGATCGCCCAGGAACAGGTGCTCACCACCGGCGGTGCGACCCGGCTGGTCGACCGGATGGTCGCCACCGGGCTGGTGACCCGCACCACTTCCCCCAGCGACGGGCGGGTCCAGCTCGTCCGGCTGACCGCCCTCGGTGAGGAAACGACCGTGCGGGCCACCCGCGTGCACGTCGAGAACATCGAGCAGTTCTTCTTCGGGCCGCTGCCCGCGGACCACCGCGAGCGGTTCGCCGACGACCTGCGGACGTTGAGCCACTTCGCCCGCGATGCCCTCCCCCGGCTGCGTTAGACCGCTGCGTCAGACCACTGCGTCACACCACCGTCGCCACCGCGAGGCCGAGGAAGACCGCAGGCACCGCGCCGGTGGCGAACCGGCGGGCGCGGACGTGGGCCGCGATCGCCCCGAGGTAGAACAGGGTCAGGCCGATCGCCGCCGTCACGCCGAGGACCGGAACGCCGAGCAGGCCGAGGAGCAGCCCGGCCGCACCGGCGAGCTTCAGTGTGCCGAGAGCGGGGAGCCACCCCGGCGGAACGTCGACGGCGGCCGAGGTGGCGAGGACGAACCGCGCCTTCAGCAGGTCCGCGAGGCCGATGCCCGTGTTGAGCGTGATCGTGACGAGAGCCGCGGCAGTGTTCATGCCTCCCCGACGGGCCTGCCGCCCGGAAGGTGACCGGTCAGGCCGCGACCGGCGTCGCCCCTTCCAGCGTCTCCCGCAGCTTGTCCCGGTCCAGCTGGCCTTCGGACTTCGCGACCACGAACGTCGCCACGCAGTTGCCGAGCAGGTTGACGAACACGCGCATCGAGTCCATCAGGCGGTCCGCGCCCAGCAGCAGGGCCACGCCCGCCACCGGGAACGCGCCGATCGCCGCGGCCGTCGCCGACAGGGCCAGGAAACTCGAGCCCGGGACGCCCGCCATGCCCTTCGACGTCAGCATCAGGATCAGCACCGCCAGCAGCTGCTGGCCGAGCGTCATCTCCACGCCGAACGCCTGGGCCAGGAACACCGTGCAGATCGACAGGTAGATGGTCGCGCCGTCCAGGTTGAACGAGTACCCGGTCGGCACCACCAGCCCCGTCGCCGCGCGCGAGCAGCCCGCGTCGGTGAGCTTGGCCATGATCCGCGGCATCACCGACTCCGTCGAGGCCGTGCCCAGCGCGAGCAGGAACTCTTCGCGCGCGTAGCGGAGGAACTTCCAGACCGAAACCCCGGCGTAGAACCGGGAAATCGCGGCGAGGACGAGGGTGAAGAGCACAGCCGCGCCGTAGCACGCGGCGATCAGCTTCGCGTAGGTGCCCAATGTGGACAGGCCGTATTGGCCGATGATGAACGCCATCGCGCCGAACGCGCCCAGCGGCGCGACCCGCATGATCCAGCCCATCACCTTGAAGATGACCTGCTGCACCTGGTCGACGAAACCGAGCACCAGCGGCGCCCGCTCCCGCCCGATCGCGGCCAGCGCCACGCCGAAGAACACCGCGAACACCAGAACCTGCAGCAGCTGGTTCTGCGCGAACGCGTTGACCACGCTGTCGGGGATGGTGTGCAGCAGGAAGTCCCCGATCGACGGCAGCTGCCCGCCCTTGGTCTGCGCGGCGACGGCGTGCGGGTCCAGCGTCGCCGGGTTGATGTCCAGCCCGGCGCCGGGCCGGAAGACGTTCGCCACGACCAGGCCGAACAGCAACGCGAACGTCGTGACGACCTCGAAGTAGACGATGGCCTTGAGTCCGATTCGTCCGACCGCTTTGACGTCGCCGACGGTCGCGATCCCGGTCACCACGACACAGAAGATCAGCGGCGCGATGATCATCTTGATCAGCCGGATGAACCCGTCCCCGACCGGCTTGAGCTGGGCACCGAGCGCCGGCCAGAGGTGTCCGACCAGCACGCCGGCGACCACCGCCACGAGCAGCTGCAGGAACACCGACGTCCACCAGGGCCTCTTGTTCTCCGCCATGGCAGGACCATAGGCATCGGATGTTCCGGCGGTGTTAACGCTCGCAGTGACGTACCCGATGCCCGGAAACGTCACTGCGGCAGACTGGGCGGGGTGGGCAAGCGGAAGCAGGTTCGCGTCGGCCCGCCGCCGGCGACGGTCGAAGAATTCGGCGGCGCGTTGCTCGCCGCCGTACCCGGCGAGGCCGACCGGCTGGCGCCGGGGTTCACCCTGCCGGCCGAACTCGCCGAAGCCGCGGACCGGACCGGACGGCAGCTGATCGCCCGTGCGTGCCGGGGTGGCTGGCTGCCCGAGGACCTCCAGGAGGCGGCTCGGCGCCGCCTGGACGAGTTCGCCGGCTCGTACCTGCTCGACACGCTCGCCGCCTACGCCGGGCAGTTCACGACCATGCATCCGGAGTGGCGAGAGCAGCTCGACGCGGCGGGCGCCGTCCGCTGGTGGACCGAGACCGAGCCGCACCTGCCGCAGTGGGCGGCGAAGCACATCCTCACGCCGTCCGAAGCGGTGGCGGCGGTCATCGAAGCCTTCGGCCTGCTGAAGACGCTGCCGGCGGTGACCGTCGTGCTGCCTGCGCCGGGAACGCCGCTGGAACGTCCGGTACGGCAGCACGTCGACGAGAAGAAGCTGAGCCGGGTCCGCGCGCTGCTCGCCAAGGCGGAGTCGAGCTCGTTCCCGGAGGAGGCCGAGGCCCTTTCGGCGAAGGCGCAGGAGCTGATGACCCGCCACGCCCTCGACCGCGTGCTGGTCGAGGCCACCGAGAACGCACCCGATCGGCCCGCGGCCCGCCGGATCTGGCTCGACACGCCGTACACCGACGCCAAGTCGCTGCTGGTCCACGTCGTCGCGAAGGCCAACCGCTGCCGCGCGGTCTTCGACCCGCGCTGGGAGTTCGTCACCGTCATCGGCGACGAGGACGACCTGGACTCGGTCGCCCTGCTGACGACGTCCCTGCTGGTCCAGGCGACGCGGGCGATGATCACCGACCCGGCCGGCCGGTCGCGGCCGTTCCGGAAATCCTTCCTCGTCTCGTACGCCACCCGGATCGGCGAGCGGCTCGAACGAGCGGCGGAAGCGACGATCGCCCAGGAGCCGGAGCTGCTGCCGGTGCTGGCTTCGCACGAGAAGAACGTGGCTGCGGCCTTCACCACGCACTTCCCCGAAGTGGTGAACAAATCGGTGACCGTGCGCAGCCACGAAGGCTGGGGCGCGGGCCGCGCGGCCGCCGACCGCGCCCGGCTGCGCTGAGCGGCTACAGGAAGATCTTCACCAGCTGGTCGCGGCCGTCCTGGTCACGCACCAGGACCTGCTTGCCCGCCTTGAGCTCGGCGTCGACGAACTCGTACACCAGCAGCGCCCGGTTGACGAGGTCGACCTTCTTCAGGCCGGTGCGTTCCTGCAGCTTCGCCAGCGCATCGACCGCTTCGGCGATCAACGCGACATTGACGCGGTCGACCACGGCGGACCGGTTCGCCTCACCTGCGGGCATGGTGCCTCCTCTTGCGTGCCACCCCATCATGGCAGGTTCGCCACCGAAAACACACATATTTCGCAGCGAAAGAGTGTTGCGGTCCAAGCAGCCGGCGCTCTAAAGTCGAAGTGCGAGCTTTGGCGCGAACCCGTCCTTCATGCAGGCGGGCCGAGTGATCGGGAAGCAGGACCACGCTTCCTCGCGACAGGGACTCCGGTTACCGGACAGCAGGTGTGCCCTGGCGAGGGGGGCACGGCATGTCGCCGGTCGGTAACCGGCCGCGGCATGCGCCGCGGCCACGAGAAGTGGTCCCCGGTCCGACGTGCCGCCACGGGCGCTTGACCGGGCCCGGAAAGGAACGGGCACGAGCATGGGTGCCGAAATCGAGCGTGCGGATCCGTCCGGACCTCACGAAGTGGAGCCGGACCGGGACGACAACCCGAGCCGGTTCGCGCACGTCCGGATCGAGACGTCGGAGGTGAAGGCGGAAATGGCGGTGCCATCGAGCCAGACCCGCCGGCTGCTCACCACGGTCTTGGACGTGCTGGTCGTGCTCGGCGCGGTCCTCGGACCGACGCTCACGTTGAAGGCGGCTTCGGCGGCTCTTCCGACATGGGCGACAGCCGGGACGATCGCCGGTCAGCTCGCCTTGCTGACCGTGGTTGCCGTGATCGGGCACCGCCCGGACCACCCCGGCCGGTTGCCGTCGTAGCAGCCGCCGTGAGCAGTGGTTGAGTGGGCGCTCCTCCTCGAGCGTCCGCTCTGCCACTGCTCACGCGAGCCGCTGTGCGTACTTCTCCAGCTCGGGACGTCCGAACGGCACCTCGCCTTCGTCGAGCGCGCCGCAGTCCAGCCCGCGCAGCAGGTACACCGCCAGCGCCTGTGCCGTCGCCGGTTCGTCCAGCACTCCCCCGGCCTGCTTGTCCGCGTACGCGCGCAACCGCTCCACCGCCTCCGCGAACCCCGCACGGTAGAACGTGTACGTCGCCGCGAAACGGGTCGGCAACTGGTGGGGGTGCAGGTCCCAGCCCTGGTAGAAGCCGCGTTCCAGGGACCTCCGCACCAGGCGCAGGTGTTCGGCCCACGCCGTGGGCAGCGCGTCGCCGATCGGGAGCTTGTTCGTCGAGCCGTCCGAGAGGCGGGCGCCGGTTCCCGCCGCCGAAACCTGCATCAGGCCCTTCGCCAGGTCCGCCGCCGGGTGCTCCATGCTCTGGTACGCGGCCGCGATGCCGAGGCCGGCGCTGTAGTCGTAGGTTCCGTAGTGGAGGCCCGTGCACCGGCCTTCGGCGGCGTGCACGATCCGCGCCACCGACAGCGTCCCGTCCAGGTCCACAATGGACTGCGACGTTTCGATCTGGACCTCGAAGCGCAGCGCCCCCGCACCGAGCCCGTAGGCGGATTCCAAGCGCGCCAGCACGTCCGCGGCCACCGAGACCTGTTCGACCGCCGTCACCTTCGGCAGCGTGACGACGAACCCGGGCGGCAGCGGCCCGTGGTCGAGCAGGCCCGTGAGGAACAGGTCCAGGGTGCGGATGCCGCGCCGGCGCGTCGCCGCTTCGAAGCTCTTGAAGCGGATTCCGCAGAACGGCGTGCCGCCGGTCGTCGCCAGGGTCTGCCCGGCCGCCAGGGCGGCGGCGTCCTCGACGTCGTCCGGCACGCGGCCGTAGCCGTCCTCGAAGTCGATCCGCAGGTCCTCGATCGGCTCGGTCAGCAGCTTCGCGCGGACGCGTTCGTAGACGTCCGCGTCGGCGCCGAGGAGGTCGCCGTGCTCGATGAAGACCCGCATCGCCTGCTTGCCCCAGTCGGCCACCAGGCGCGTCTTGTACTGCGAAGCCGGGACGTACACGGTGTGCACGGGCTGCCGTCCCGGCCGCTCCCCCGGGTACGACGCCGCGACGCGCGCGTCGGCCGCAGCCAGGCGCGCGTCGGCGGCGTCGTAGACGTCCTCGGGCAGCCGCACTACTTGATCCGCTCGTACGCGGGCAGCGTCAGGAAGTCCGGGAACTCCTCGGCCAGCGCGACCTGCTCGAACAGCTCCACCGCGGGCTCCAGCAGCTCCGGCTTGAGCTCGCCGGCCAGCTCGCCGCGGACGTCGGCCAGCACGCCGCGCACCAGCTCCGCCGTGACGGTGTCGCCACTGTCCAAAGTGGTCCCGTTCTTGACCCACTGCCAGATCTGCGAGCGGGAGATCTCGGCGGTGGCGGCGTCCTCCATCAGGTTGTGGATGGCCGCCGCGCCGTTGCCGCCCAGCCAGGAGGCGATGTAGCGGACGCCGACGTCGACCGCGGCGCGCAGGCCGGCGGCCGTCGCACCGCCCGGCGTCGAGGCGACGTCGAGCAGCTGGTCGGCGGTGGCAGAGAGATCCCAGTCCTCGTCGCGCCTGCGCCCGAGCTGGTTCGGCTTGTCGCCGAGAACCTTGTCGAACTCCTCCTTGCAGAGCTCGACCATGCCCGGGTGCGCGACCCAGGAGCCGTCGAAGCCGTCACCGGCCTCGCGGGACTTGTCCGCGTGGACCTTCTCGAAGGCCCCCTTGTTGGTTTCGGGGTCCTTGCTCGGGATGAACGCGGCCATGCCGCCGATCGCGAAGGCGCCGCGCTTGTGGCAGGTGCGCACCAGCAGCTCGGTGTAGGCGCGCATGAACGGCGCGGTCATCGTGACGGAGTTGCGGTCCGGCAGCACGAACTTCTCGCCCGCGTCGCGGAAGTACTTGATCACGCTGAACAGGTAGTCCCAGCGGCCGGCGTTGAGGCCCGAGGCGTGCTCGCGCAGCTCGTAGAGGATCTCCTCCATCTCGAACGCGGCCGGGATGGTCTCGATCAGCACGGTGGCGCGGACGGTGCCGTGCTCGATGCCGAGGGTCTTCTCGGCGTGGGTGAAGACGTCGTTCCAGAGCCGCGCTTCGAGGTGGCTCTCCATCTTCGGCAGGTAGTAGTACGGGCCTTTGCCGCGCTTCAGCAGCTCGGCCGCGTTGTGGAAGAAGTGCAGGCCGAAGTCGACGAGCGCGCCGACGCCCTCGCGGCCGCCGAAGGTGAGGTGGCTCTCGGGCAGGTGCCAGCCGCGCGGGCGGACCACGATCGTCGCGTGCTCGACGTCGTCCTTGAGCGCGTAGCTCTTGCCACCGCTCTCGAGCGTGATGGTCTCGCGGATGGCGTCGTAGAGGTTGACTTGGCCGGACACGACGTTCTGCCAGTGCGGGGTGTTGGCGTCCTCGAGGTCGGCCAGCCACACCTTGGCGCCGGAGTTGAGCGCGTTGATGGTCATCTTGCGGTCGGTCGGCCCGGTGATCTCGACGCGGCGGTCCCGCAGCGCGGGCGGCGCGCCGGCGACCTGCCAGTCGCCTTCGCGGATCTCCTTGGTCTCCGGCAGGAAGTCGAGCCGGCCGGTGGTCCGGGCCTCTTCGCGGCGCTTGCCGCGCGCCTTGAGCAGCTCGTCGCGGCGGCCCGCGAAGGCGTCGTGGAGGCCGGCGAGGAAGGCGAGCGCCTCCGGCGTGAGGATCTCGTCGCCGCGCTCGACCGGGTCGCCCAGCACCTGGACTTCAGAAGACATGGGGAAACACCTCGAGGGTTCGGATCTTTGGATAACGGCCCTACGGTTTTCTACCAGCCGGACTATAGTTTCTGCATAGCGGAAGCTCAACGCCGACGTAAGGAGGGCCACCGTGCCGGCGGAGAAGAACGGTCGCGACGGCGGCGTCCAATCCCTGCAGCGTGCCTTCGAGCTGCTGGAACACCTCGCGGACACCGGCGGCGAGGCCAGCCTGTCGGAGCTGGCGACGCTGTCCGGGCTGCCGATGCCGACGATCCACCGGCTGATCCGCACCCTGGTCGACCTGGGGTACGTCCGCCAGAACACGAACCGCCGCTACGCGCTGGGCGCGCGGCTGATCCGGCTGGGCGAGAACGCGAGCATGCAGTTCGGCGCGTGGGCGCGTCCCCTGCTGGCGGAGCTGGTGGAGGAGGTCGGCGAGACGGCGAACCTGGCCGTCCTGGAGCGCGACGAAGTCGTGTACGTGGCACAGGTGCCGTCGAAGCATTCGATGCGCATGTTCACCGAGGTCGGGCGGCGGTTGCTGCCGCACGGGACCGGGGTGGGCAAGGCGATGCTGGCGCACCTGCCCGCTTCCGAAGTGCGTTCGTTGCTGGACCGGACCGGGATGCCCGCGTACACGGAGCACACGTTCACCGACCCGGACGCGCTGGCGGTGGAGCTGTCGCGGATCGCTTCGCAGGGGTACGCGCTCGACGAGGCGGAGCAGGAACTCGGGGTCCGGTGTGTCGCGGTGGCGGTGCCGGGGGCGCCGGTCCCGGCGGCGGTGTCGGTGTCCGGGCCGTCCGGGCGGCTGACCGCCGAGGCGGTGGCGCACATCGCCCCGGCGGTGCAGCGGGTGGCGGACGCCCTGGGAGCGAGCCTTTCCCAGGCGGTCACGGTCTGACGCGGACCGCTCAGTTCAGCTCGCCCGCCAGCAGGTCCATCAGCACCCCGTCGTGCCAGGTGCCGTCCGGGCCGCGCTCGTACTGACGCAGCACCCCGACCGGACGGAACCCCACCTTCGCGTACACCCGGATCGCCGCCTCGTTCGACGCCGCCGGGTCGATCGTCAGCCGATGGTGTCCCTGCGCGAACAGGTGCCCGGCCAGGGCCCGGATCGCGTCCGTGCCGACGCCGCGGCCGTGGAAGGCCGGGTGCACCGAGATGTCGATGCCCGCGTGGCGGTACTGCGGGTCCGGTTCCTCGCAGCTCTGGATCAGGCCGACGACTTCACCGTCGAGCTCGATGGCGTAGACGGTGTCGCCCTCTTCGACCTCGTACAGGCCTTCGACCTCGCGATCGGGGTCGCCCCACCAGCGGGCGACCTCCGGGGTGGCCAGGATTTCGCGCAGCCGGGCGCGATCCGCTGGGCCGATCGGGCGCAGCCGCACCCGGTCGCCGTGAATGGCGGTCATGATGGGTCCTCTCTCGTAGCGAACGACGGCTCCAGGGCGTCTTTCACGAGGAGGGGCACGCGGGCGTCAACCGGGCATGCCCGGATTCTGCGCCGGCGCGCCGCCGCCGTCATCCGAATATCGCCGGAGGAGCGCATGGACCCGCACACCGGCGCCTTGGCCTGGCTCGCGCAGGGCGCCGCTTCCAACCTGCTGGACCGGCTCGTCGACCGGGCGCTCGACGGGCCCACCGCGCCACCCACCTGGCCACGCCCGGCCAAGACCCCGGCGGGGACGGTCGAGATCAGCGTCCGGCACCACCTCGCCGCGAAGGCCCGGACGCCGGTGATCCTCACCCTCCAGGAGGACGGCAGCCGGACGGGCACGGCGTTCCCGGTGGTCCTGGGCCACACGGCCCGCATCGCCCTCCCGGGCGGCCACTACTTCGGGGCGGCGATGGTGGTCGACCCGGCCCGCCGCACGCTGCAGGGCATCGGCTGGTGCCGCCTGACGGTCACGGCCCGGCGGACGTCTCCGTGCCTGATCCCGGCCAACCGCCCGTCCGCGCCGGTGATCCTGCAGCTGGGGCTGCGGAAGGCCGACGGGACGCCGTTGTTCCGGCTTTGACCGCGTTTCCGGTATCAATCCGCGTCGCTCGAGCGTCTGTCAAAGCAGCACGCGCCTGCGGAGGGAGACGCGAAGTGCCCGAACCGATCACCATGTCGCTCATCTGGCTGGGGCAGGCCGCGGGCGCCGCCATCGTCGGACGGCTCGCCGAACGAGGAATGGACCGGCTGCTCGACGGGCCGCGGCAGGTCGTCGTACCACCGCTCCCGCCGAGGGCCGAGCCGCGGCGGCACCGGCTCGGCGACGTCACCAGCGACCTCGACATCACGGTCCGGCACACTCCCGCCGGGCGGCGGCCGGTGCTGCTGGCGTTCCAGACCGCGCCGCGCGAAGGCGAGCGGACAGCGGGCGTGACCGTGCCGATGGTGCTCGGCGAGACCGCACACCTGACCCTGCCCCGCGACGACTACCTGATCAGTGCCCTCGTCCTCGACCCGCCCGCCGAACTCGGAGGCAAGCCGGTGCTGCACGGCATCGGCTGGGTACGCCACTGGGTGGCGAGCAGCGGCACCGACCGGCTCACCATCGCGACCGAGGTACCGAGGAAGAAACTCCTCCGGAAGCTCGGGCTGCAGGCTCCGGACGGCACCAGCCCGTTCGAACTGCCCCCGCCGAGCGCCGCCGCCCCGGGGCAGCTCCCGGCCGCACCGGCCCCGCTGCCCGGCGCCCAGCTCATGCCGCGCGCCATCCCGAAGCGGTTCACGCCCATCGGGACGGCAGGTCTGCAGCGGCAGTGCCGGGCCGCCAATCTCTCCCGCTTCGGGCCGCGTTGCACTTCCCTCGCCGTCGCGTTGGGCGGAAACGGGCTCTGCGTGACCCACTCCCTCGCCCTGACGCGAGGCCGCCCCGTGTACGAATGGTCGACCCGGCAGCCGATCACTTAGCCCAGCAGGGCGTCCACGAACGCGCCCGGCTCGAACGGCGCGAGGTCGTCCGGGCCCTCGCCGAGACCGACGAGCTTCACCGGGACGCCCAGCTCCTTCTGGACCTGGAACACGATGCCGCCCTTCGCCGTGCCGTCCAGCTTCGTCAGCACGATGCCCGTCACGTCGATGACCTCGGCGAACACCCGGGCCTGCATGAGCCCGTTCTGGCCCGTGGTCGCGTCCAGCACCAGCAGCACCTCGTCGACCTTGGCCTGCTTCTCCACGACGCGCTTGACCTTGCCCAGCTCGTCCATCAGGCCCGTCTTCGTGTGCAGCCGGCCCGCCGTGTCGACCAGGACCGCGTCCACCCCCGTGTCCACGCCGCGCTTGACCGCGTCGAACGCCACCGCCGCCGGGTCCGCGCCCTCCTTGCCGCGGACGACCTCCGCGCCCACGCGCTCGGCCCACGTCTGCAGCTGGTCGGCCGCCGCCGCGCGGAACGTGTCCGCCGCGCCCAGCAGCACCGTGCCGCCCTGCGCCACCAGGACGCGGGCGAGCTTGCCCGTGGTCGTCGTCTTGCCCGTGCCGTTGACCCCCGCCACCAGCACCACCGCGGGCTGCTTCTTGCCGTCGACGGTGTGCGGCAGCGCCCGCACCGCGCGGTGGCCGTCGGTGGACAGCTGCGCCGTCAGCACCTCGTGCAGCACCTCGCGCGCCTCGGCCGAAGACCGCACCGCACGCCGGGAAAGCTCGTCGCGCAGGCGCTCGACGATCTGGTTCGTGGTGGCCGCGCCGAGGTCGGCCATCAGCAGCGTGTCCTCGACGTCCTGCCAGGAGTCCTCGTCGAGGTCGCCGGCGCCGAGCAGGCCGAGCAGGCTCGTCCCGAACATCGAGCGCGACTTCGTCAGGCGGCCGCGCAGCCGCTCCATGCGGCCCGCCGCCGGTTCGATCTCCTCGACGACCGGGGCCGGTTCGACGACCTCGGCGTCCGGCAGCTTGACGTCGCGGACCGTGCGCTGCGCCGAGTCGCGCGGCACCGCCGCGTCGTCGCCCACCGCGGGCTGGCCGTCGACCTCGGGCCGGTCCTCGACCGGATGCCCGGCTTCGGGAGCCTCGGCCGTGCCGCCGGGCGCGAGCGCGATGCCCCCGCTGGCCGCGTACGAACCGCCCTTCGGTTTCGCCTCGACCTCGCGCTGGGCGTCCAGGCTGATCCGCCGCCTGCGTGCGATCAGCAGGCCGGTCACCAGCAGGGCGACCAGGACGACGACGGCGACGACTACGAACAGGAACCAGGTGCTCGACACGGGCCCATCCTTTCATCCGCGCTCCCCCGCGCCGGACACCCGTCCACACAGGCAATTCGTCACCACCTCGGTCCCGATTGGGCCAAGACTTCACCAAGTGGGTTGCGTCACACGGGAGGCTCCACTAAACCCCTCCGGATGGGGATGAGAGCGAGCCACCGCTTCCGGGTGATCGGCCTGATTTCGGGCACGTCGCTCGACGGGATCGACGTGGCCGCCGCCGACCTGCACGCCGAGGACGGCACCGTCGTGCTGACGCCGCTGGGCGAGCTCGACGTCCCCTACCCCGAGCCGCTGCGTGACGGCCTGCTCGCCGCGCTCCCGCCGAACCCGTGCACCGCCGGCGAGCTGACACGGCTGGACACCGGCGTCGGCCAGGCGTTCGCCGACGCGGCCCGGCGCGGGGCCGCGGAGCTCGCCGGCGGCCGCGCGGACCTGGTCGCGTCGCTGGGCCAGACGGTGTTCCACTGGGTCTCCGGCGGCCACGTCCGCGGCACCCTCCAGCTCGGCCAGCCCGCCTGGATCGCCGAAGGCACCGGGCTGCCGGTGTGCGCCGACCTGCGGGCGCGCGACGTCGCCGCGGGCGGTCACGGCGCACCCCTGGCGAGCACGCTCGACCGGCTGTGGCTGGGCGGCCTCGCCGAGGACACCGGACGGCCGGTCGCCGCGCTGAACCTCGGCGGCATCGCGAACATCACCGTCGTCGCCGAGGGCGAGCCGGTGATCGCCTACGACACCGGGCCCGCCAACGCCCTGCTCGACCTCGCGGCCCACCGCGTCGCCGGGCAGCGCAGCGACGTCGACGGCCGGCTCGCCCTCGGCGGGTCGGTGCGCTCCGACCTGCTCCTCCGGCTGCTCGCCGACCCGTACTTCGCCGCCGCGCCGCCGAAGTCCACCGGCAAGGAGCACTTCAACGCCGAGTACCTCGACACGGCCGCGGCCGGTCTGGACCCGGTCGGTCCCGGCGACCTGCTCGCGACGCTGACCGAGCTGACCGCCGTCACCGTGGCCGATCAGTGCCGCCGCCACGGCGTCACGACCGTCATCGCCTCCGGCGGCGGCGTCGCGAACCCGGCCCTGATGACCGCGCTCGCCCGCAACCTCCCCTCGGCGGTGCTCAAGACCAGTGACGACCTCGGCCTGCCCGGTGCGGGCAAAGAGGCGTACCTCACGGCGTTGCTGGGCTGGCTCACCTGGTGCGGCGTGCCCGGTACGGTGCCGTCGGCGACCGGCGCCCGCGGGCCGCGCGTGCTCGGCGCGCTGGTCCCGGGCCGCGGTCCACTGATCCTTCCCGCCCCGCTGGGGGGCGCCGTGACGCGGTTGCGAGTCGCGGAGAAGACCGGATGAGGGTAGGAGAGATCCATGCGCGGTGTTGACCTCGCCATCATCGTGATCTACCTGGCGGCGATGCCACTGATCGGCGTGCTCGTCGGCCGGAAGCAACGGTCGGCGGCCGACTACTTCGTCGGCGAACGCAGTCTGCCGTGGGGTGCGGTGATGTTGTCCGTGGTGGCCACGGAGACCTCGACGCTGACCGTGATCAGCACGCCCGGGCTGGTCTTCGGCAACGCCTTCCTGTTCCTGCAGCTGGCCTTCGGCTACATCATCGGCCGGACGATCGCCGCGTTCGTGCTGCTGCCGCGGTACTTCCGGGGCAACCTCGTCAGCGCGTACGCGTTCCTCGGGAAGCGCTTCGGTTCCGGGCTGCAGGGCACCGCTTCGGTGACGTTCGTGATCACCCGGCTGCTCGCCGAAGGCGTGCGCCTGTTCGCCGGCGCGATCCCGATCAAGGTGATCCTGGCGCACTACGGCATCCACCTGGACTACTGGGTGATCGTCGTCATCCTCACCGCGCTGACGCTGGTCTACGCCTACATCGGCGGGATCAAGGCGGTCGTCTGGGTCGACGTCATCCAGCTGTCGCTGTACCTGGGCGGCGCCGCGGTGGCCGCGATCGTGCTGCTGAACAAGCTGCCGGCCGACTGGGTCTCCCAGGCGTCCGCGGACGGCAAGTTCGTGCTCGTCGACTTCACGAAGAACCTGCTGACCAGTCCGTACGCCTTCGTGACGGCGGTGCTCGGCGGCGCGGCGCTGTCGATGGCGTCGCACGGCGCCGACCAGCTGATCGCGCAGCGGCTGCTGGCCACGCGCAGCCTGCGCGACGGCCAGAAGGCGCTCATCGGCAGCGGCATCATCGTCACCATCCAGTTCGCACTGTTCCTGCTGGTCGGCGCGATGCTGTGGGTGTTCAACGGCCGGAAGTCCGTCGCCCAGCTGGGGCTGCAGAGCCCGGACGACGTGTTCTCGCGGTTCATCATCGACGACCTGCCGGCCGGTGTGTCGGGCCTGCTCATCGCCGGGGTGCTCGCCTCGACCATGGGTGCGCTGGCCTCGGCGCTCAACGCGCTGTCGACGTCCACCGTGGCCGACCTCTACCAGCGGTTCACCAAGCGCTCGCCGGAGGACTCGAAGCTGCTGCGGCACGGTCGCATGTGGACGCTGATCTGGGCCGTCGTGTTCGCCGTCTTCGCTTCGCTGTTCTCGACCACGAAGAACTCGGTGATCGAGCTCGGCCTGGCCATCACCGGGTACACCTACGGCGCGCTGCTGGGGTCGTTCCTGCTGGGCCTGCTGATCAAGAAGGCCCGGCAGGTGGACGCGATCGTCGCGTTCGTCGTCACGGTCGTGGTGATGGCGTTCGTCATCCTCGGGGTGAAGTTCAGCGCGAAGACCGGCGGCCTGATCGGCGTCGACTTCAGCAAGGCGGCCGGGGACAAGGTGGCGCTGGCCTACCCGTGGTACACGCTGATGGGCGTGGTCATCACGCTGGTCGTCGGCGGGCTGCTGTCCCTGCGGCACCGCACGCCGGACCCGAAGGCGGCGGAGGCGGAAGCCGCGGGCGAGACGGCGGAGGTGCGCGCCGCCTGATCCTTCTGAACCGTTTCCGGCGCGCTCCCGTGTCGATGGGCGGGAGCCCGCCGAGAAGCGGCGGGAGGATTTCGAAGGTGGATTCCATGAAGCGGATGACGGTGGCGCTCGCGATCGGCGCCCTCCTGGTCGGCGGCGCGGCGACGGCTTCGGCCACCCCGGCGGCCTCGAAGGTGCCGGACGCGATCAAGGTCCCGGCGGGCAACCGGGCACTGGCGAGCTACCCGGCCGAGGGCGTCCAGATCTACGGCTGCACGAACGGCGCGTGGGCGCTGATCCAGCCCGCGGCGGTGCTGTCGCGGCACGGGAAACCGGTGGCGCTGCACAGCAAGGGCCCGGTGTGGACGTCCATCTTGGACGGCAGCACGGTCGGTGCGGCGGCCGCGGCGAACGCCCCGCGAGAAGGCGCGATCCCGGAGCTGCTGCTCAAGGCGAACCTCAACACCGGCGACGGCGTCTTCAGCAAGGTGACCTACATCCAGCGGCTGAACACCCGCGGCGGCGTGGCCCCGGCGGGGACCTGCACGGACGGCGCGCAGACCGCGGTCCGGTACTCCGCGGACTACGCGTTCTGGGTCGCCGGATAAGTGGATGTGACCGCCCCCCCGCTCCCGTAACCTGGGAGCGGGAGAGGGGGTCTCACATGGAGTTCTTCATCGGGATCGGCGTGGTCCTCGCGGTGCTGCTCGTCGTCGGCCTGATCATGGACCGGCTCGACCGCAAGCGCGGGGTCAAGCACGGCATGCTCCGGCCACGCGGGCGGCGCCCGAACATAGGCGACGCCGGCAGCGTCGGCAACGACCTGAGCACGTACGAGCCGCGCGTGCGGGGCGAAGACCGCCGCGTGCCGCGCGAAGACGAGATGTGACGGTCAGCCGACCGCGACCGGCTCGTCGTCGGCCGTGCGCAGGCGCTGCGAGATCACCTTGGTGATGCCGTCGCCCTGCATGCTCACGCCGTAGAGGGCGTCGGCGATCTCCATCGTCGGCTTCTGGTGGGTGATGATGATCAGCTGCGACGAGTCGCGCAGCTGCTCCAGCAGGCCGATCAGCCGGCGCATGTTGGTGTCGTCGAGCGCCGCCTCGACCTCGTCCATGACGTAGAACGGTGACGGGCGGGCGCGGAAGATCGCGACCAGCATGCCCACCGCGACCAGCGACTTCTCGCCACCCGACAGCAGCGACAGCCGCTTGACCTTCTTGCCCGGCGGGCGCGCTTCGACGTCGACGCCGGTGGCCAGCAGGTCGTCCGGCTCGGTGAGGACCATCCGGCCCTCGCCGCCCGGGAAGAGCACGCTGAACACCGTCTCGAACTCGCGGGCCACGTCCGCGTAGGCGCCGGCGAAGACCTCGAGGATCTTCTCGTCGACCTGCTTGATGACGGCTTCGAGATCCTTGCGGGTGTCCTTGAGGTCTTCCAGCTGCGTCGAGAGGAACTTGTACCGCTCCTCCAGCGCCGCGAACTCCTCCAGCGCGAGGGGGTTCACCTTGCCCAGCAGGGACAGGTCCTTTTCGGCGCGCTTGGCGCGGCGGGCCTGGGTGTCGCGGTCGTACGGCATCGGCGGCGGCGGGGTGACGTCCTCGCCGCGGTCCTTGGCCGCCTCGTACTCGGCCATCTCGCCGGCGCTGGGCGGCACCGGGACGTCCGGGCCGTACTCGCGGACGAGGTCCTCGAGGCCCATGCCGAAGTCCTCGGCGATCTTGGCTTCCAGGGTCTCCAGCCGCAGCCGCTGCTCGGCGCGCAGCACCTCGTCGCGGTGCACGGCGTCGGTCAGCTTCTCCAGCTCGCCGGTGAGCTCGCGGACCTTGGCGCGGACGCCGGTCAGCGCCTGCTCGCGGCTCTGGCGGCGGGCCTGGACCTGGTCGCGTTCGGTGGCGGCGCGCTGGACCGAGTGCTCGATGCGTTCCAGCGCGAGCTCGCCGGCGTTGACGACGGCGTTGGCGATCCCGGCGCCGCGCTTGCGGGCCGCGGCGGCGCGCTCGGCGCGCTCGCGGGCCTGCTGCTCGGCGTGCGCGGCCCGGCGGAGGCCTTCGGCCTTGCCCGCGATGCTGCGGGCGCGCTCTTCGGAGGTGCGCTGCGCGAGCCGCGCTTCCATCTCCTCCTGCCGCACGACGGCCAGCTCTTCGACGGCGGCGTCGCGTTCGGCGGTGTCCGGGTCGTCTTCGACGGGCTGCTCGGCGACGGCGGCGAGCCGCTCCTCCAGCTCGGCGAGCTGGGCGAGGGCCTGGACGCGGCTCTGCTCGACCTTCGCGCGCTGCCCGGACAGCCGCTCGACCTCGGCCTGCGCCTGCCGGGCGGCCTGCTGCATCCGGTTGAGCCGCTCGGACGACCGCGCTTTGCGGACCTTGGCCTCGCCGAGGGCGTCCTTGGCCTGGGAAACCTCTTCACGACGCGCCTGCTGCTCGGCGCGAGCGCCTTCCAGCTCGGCCGCGTACCGCTCCAGCGAGCGTTCGGCCAGGCGCAGCCGCTCCCCCGCCTCGTCGACGGCGGCCTGGACCTCGATCACGCTCTCGCGCTTGCCGGAGCCGCCGATCGCCCAGCGGGCGCCGAAGACGTCGCCCTCGGCGGTGACCGCCCGGACGTCCGGGTGCACCGCCACCAGGTGGCGGGCGGCGTCCAGGTCACGGACCAGGGCCAGCTTGTCGAGCGCCTGCTCGACCGCGGGCCGCAGCTGCGCGGGCGCCGCGACGACCTCGCGGGCCCAGCGCGCGCCCTCCGGCAGCGACGGCCACGCAGCGCTGTCCACAGTGGATTCGGGGCCGCCGAGCAGGATGCCCGCCCGGCCGGAATCGGTGTCCTTCAAGTACTTCAGCGCGCGCAGCGCGTCTTCGCCGCCGGTCACGGCGACGGCGTCGGCCACCGGGCCGAGGGCCGCGGCCAGCGCGACCTCATACCCCGGCTCGACGGTGAGCAACGCGGCGACCGAGCCGAGCAGGCCCGGCAGTTCGTGGGACGCGCCGAGCAGCGCGCCCGCGCCGTCCTTGCGCTTGAGCCCCATGGACAACGCCTCGACGCGCGCCTTCTCCGACGCGATCTCGCGCTCGGCCGCGCGCTCGGCCTTGACCAGCTCTTCGACGCGCGCCTTGGCCGCGTTGTTGGCTTCGACCGCGCGGTCGTGGCGATCCATCAGCCCGGCGTCGTCGGACTCCTCGACGCCACCCTCGGTCTTCGCCATTTCGAGCTCTTCGACGGCGATCTCGGCGCGCTCGGCGGCCTCTTCGAGGGAGACGCTGAGGCGGTCGATCTCGTCGGAGGTGGCGCCGTTCTTGCTGCGCAGCGCCTCGACCTGGCCGGTGAGCTTGGCCATGCCTTCGCGGCGGTCGGCGATGGCGCGGACGGCGGCCCAGTGCGCGCGCTCGGCGGCCTGGACGCGCTGCTCGAGGTCTTCGCGGCGCAACACCGTCTGGGCGAGCAGCTCGCGGGCCTCCATGACGGCCTCGTTGAGCTCCTCTTCCTGCTCGGCGACGCGCTCGGCCTCTTCGAGGAGCTCTTCGGGGTCGCGGCCGCCGGTCGACGTCGAGACGTCGGCCGACAGGTGCCGCTGGCGCTCGATCGCGAGCCGGACGGTGCCGCGGAGGCGCTCGGCCAGCGCGGACAGCTTGTACCAGGTCTCCTGGGCGGTCTGCAGCAGCGGCGCGTCCTCGGCGAGCGAGGCTTCCAGCTCGGCTTCTTCGGCCGAAACGATCTCGAGGTGCTGCTCGACCTCGGCGCGGCGCTGGCGGGCGGTCTTCTCGTCGGCTTCTTCGCGGGCGAGGGCGTCGCGCTGGGTGACCAGGTCGTCGGCGAGCAGGCGCAGGCGGGAGTCGCGCAGCTCGGACTGGACCGACTGGGCCTTGCGGGCGATCTCGGCCTGCTTGCCCAGCGGCTTGAGCTGGCGGCGCAGCTCGGTGGTGAGGTCGCCGAGGCGGTCGAGGTTGCCCTGCATGTTGGCCAGCTTGCGCAGGGTCTGTTCCTTGCGCTTGCGGTGCTTGAGGACGCCGGCGGCCTCTTCGATGAAGGCGCGGCGCTCTTCGGGCTTGGACTCGAGGATCGCCGACAGCTGGCCCTGCCCGACGATGACGTGCATCTCGCGGCCGATGCCGGAGTCCGACAGCAGTTCCTGGACGTCCATCAGGCGACAGCGGTCGCCGTTGATCTCGTACTCGCTCGCGCCGTCGCGGAACATCCGGCGGGTGATCGAGACCTCGGAGTACTCGATGGGGAGCGCGCCGTCGGCGTTGTCGATGGTGAGGGTGACCTCGGCGCGGCCGAGCGGGGCGCGGCCCGCGGTGCCGGCGAAGATGACGTCCTCCATCTTGCCGCCGCGCAGGTCCTTGGCGCCCTGGGTGCCCATGACCCAGCGCAGCGCGTCCAGCACGTTGGACTTGCCCGAGCCGTTCGGCCCGACCACGCAGGTGATGCCCGGTTCGAAGCGCAGCGTGGTGGCCGAGGCGAAGGACTTGAAGCCCTTGAGCGTCAGGCTTTTCAGGTGCACTGGGTGCTGACCCCTCTGGCTGCCGGTACTGGCGGTTCAATCGGCCCAGGCTACCCGGGGGGCCGGGCGGGCCGCCGGACGCGCCCCCTCCTCGGCGCGCCTAGCACACCCGCGGCAGCCTCGGCAACACCAAGAGCCACACCGCCCCCGGACGGACCAGGGCCCGCGCTACCGCTCGACGAAGCCGCCGAGTCCCCCTTTCGGGTCGGACCAGCGCTCGGCGACGTGCTCCACACTTCCGGGTGATTCTCCCGACCGTAACGCGGCCAACAGCCGCTGACAGTGGTCGCGACTACCTTCCGCTATCACCTCGACACGCCCGTCGGCCAGGTTGCTCGCGCTCCCGACCAGGCCGAGTTCCAGCGCACGGCTGCGCGTCCACCAGCGGAAACCGACGCCCTGGACCCGGCCGCGCACCCACGCCGTCAGCCGGGTGTGGGTTTCTTCCTCACTCACGCCGTTCCTCCCTTCCGGGTCAACCGACCGCGCACAGTAACGGATCAAGGCCACTACCTGGGCGAATACCCGCACGCCGGTGATAATCTCCCGCCGAGGTCGCTCCCCCGCCGTGGGCGCACTGCTCCAAGAGAACCAACGCCCCGATCCACGACCTCGCTGTGCCACCTCCCCGAATTGCCTAGGAGCCCCGTATGCCCCGCCCCGCCGGGTCGGATTCGAGCTCTCGGATCACCAGGATCGACACCGCGCCGCCCAAGAGCAGCAAACCGAACCGCACCGGGTACGTCGTGCTCGGCGTGGCCGGGCTGGTCGTCGCGACCGCGTTCGCCGCCGTGGCCGAGCTCGCCGGGCCGGTCCCCGCCACCACCGCGGGCGGCACGGGCGGCCCCGGCGGCCAGGGCACCGTCCCGGCCGGCGTGCAGACGCTGCCGGCCACGCCGTCGCCGAGCGACCCGGCGACCTCCAGCGGGGCACCGACCACGTCGAACCCGACGTCGCCGAGCGCGCCGACGACGGTCGTGTCCGTGAGCCCGGACGGCAAGACGACCACCACGGTCGTCACCCAGCCGTCGCCGCCCCCGCCGCCGCGCATCGACACCGGCGGCAACCCGCCCCCGGTCACGTCGCCGCCGTTCACGCCGCCGACGTCGGCTTCGCCGAGCTCGGAGAAGCCGCCGACCACGACGCCGACCACCCCGGCTCCCACTTCGACGCCGACCACCCCGTCCGGCGGAGGCACCAGCACCGGCGGCACGCCGAGCGAACCGCCCTCCGGCTCGACCGGAAGCCCCACGCACGCGAACTGAGAGGCGCCGAGGGGCCACCGCTCCCGGCGGCGGCCCTCAGTCCGGCACGGCGATCGAGCGGCCGGCGTCGAGGAGCTAGCCCGGTCCGTCGCGCCGGGACCGGCGGACCAGGAATCCCCCGGCCGCCCCACCCAGCATCGGGCCGAGCGTGCTCAGGCCGGAGATCCACGGGTCCGTCCGGTCCAGGAGGAAGCTGATCCCGACGCCGGCCAAGTAGGTGAGCGCCGCCACCACGAACAGACGCGTCACCAGAGCCACCCGGCTGCGCCGAGCCCGGGTTCCGGACCCGGTCATCCCCGCCGCAGGAGGTGGGCGACCAGCGCCCACAGGTAGCCCGTCAGCAGGGCACCGGCGCCGGCCGCCGCGACGCGCAGCCACGTCGCCCAGCCGGCGCCGCCCTCGAAAGCGGTGAAGAGCCAGCCGAGCGCACCGAAAGTCGCGCCCACCGCCAGCATCAGCACGATCACCGGCGGGATGCGGTCACCGCCGAGCAGCCACGTTTTCGACCCGTCCATAGCCGGGAAGTACCCCGTCCGGGCACCGGTCAGACCTCGAAGTGGCACGCCGGCCCGGCTTAACCGCGGTTCCGGCGCGCCTGGAAGTACCGGACCCAGTAGAACGCGGCCGCGAGCGCCCCGAACACCGGCCACACGAACCGGAGCGCTCCCCGCCACCCCTCCACGTCCCAGCCCAGGCTGAGGAGGATGAACGCGACCGTGCACACGCTCCACACGACCGCCAGCCAAAACGCGGTCTTCGCCGGCAACCGCCCCTTCGTTCCCCCAGTCACCTCGGCGAGGTACCCGCCGGGTCAGACCTCGAAGCGGTAGCCCATCCCCGGTTCGGTCAGCAGGTGCCGGGGCCGGGAGGGCTCCCGTTCCAGCTTGCGCCGCAGCTGGGCCAGGTACACCCGCAGGTAGTGGGACTCCGTCTCGTACGACGGGCCCCACACCTCGTGCAGGAGCTGCTTCTGCGCCACCAGCCGGCCGCGGTTGCGGACCAGCAGCTCCAGCACGCCCCACTCCGTCTTCGTCAGGTGGACCTCCACGCCGTCGTGGCGGCGGACCTTCTTCGCCGCCAGGTCCACGCTGAACGACGCCGTGTCCACCACCGCGTCCGCGTCGTCCGCGCCCGCCACCGCCGAGCGGCGGACCGCCGCGCGCAGCCGAGCCAGCAGCTCGTCCATGCCGAACGGCTTCGTCACGTAGTCGTCGGCGCCCGCGTCGAGGGCCTCGACCTTGTCCGCCGAGTCGCCGCGCGCCGAGAGCACGATGATCGGGACCGTCGTCCAGCCGCGCATGCCCGCGATCACCTCGGTGCCGTCGAGGTCGGGCAGGCCGAGGTCGAGCACGACGACGTCGGGCTTGGTCTCGGCGACCGCTTTCAAAGCAGCCGTGCCGTCGTGCGCGGTGATCACCTTGTAGCCGCGGGCGGTCAGGTTGATCCGCAGGGCCCGCACGATCTGCGGTTCGTCGTCCACCACCAGCACGGTGGCGCCCGGGTCGCTCATCGCACCCCCTCCTCTTCGAACTCCACGCTGAACGCGGGGAGCGAAACCACGACCGTGAGCCCGCCGCCCGGGGTGTCCTCGGCACGGATCGTGCCGCCCATCGCCTCGGTGAACCCCTTCGCCACCGACAGCCCGAGCCCGACGCCCGGAGTCGTGTCCCGGTCGCCGCCGAGCCGCTGGAACGGCGCGAACGCCGAGTCCGCGGCGCCCTTGCGCAGCCCCTTGCCGTGGTCGACGATCCGCAGCTCGACCTGGCCGGAGTGCGCGCTGGCCCGGGCCGACACCGGCGCGGCACCGCTTTCGTCGACACCGTGGCGCAGCGCGTTGTCCAGCACGTTCGCCACCACCCGTTCCAGCAGGCCGGGATCGGCCAGCACCGACGGCAGCCGGTCGTCGACCGCGACCACGACGTCGTCCGATCCGTCCACATTGGACAGCGCATGCGCGACGACCTCGTCGTAGCCGACCGGGCGCAGGTGCGGGCGGACCGCCCCGGTGGCCAGCCGCGAGGAGTCGAGGAGGTTGTCGATCAGGCCGGCGAGCCGGTCGGCGGACAGCTCGATGGCCTCCATCAGCTCCGCGGTGTCCTCTTCGGACAAATCCAGATCCGCGGCACGCAGGCTGCCGATCGAGGCCTTGATCGACGTCAGCGGCGTCCGCAGGTCGTGCCCGACGGCCGAGAGCAACGTCGTGCGCAGCTCGGTCGCCTCGGCCTTGCGCTCGGCACGCGCCGCCGCCGCGGCGGCCCGCTGCTGCCGCAGGGCCAGGAACGCCTGCCCCGCCACGGCTTCCAGCACCCGCCGGTCGGCCGCCGGCAGCGCCCGGCCGCGCAGGGTCAGGTGGACGTCGGCAGTGACGGCGATGTCGGCATCAGCCTCGTCCGGGTCGGCGCACGGGTGCTCCCCCGCGGTCGCCACGCACTGCCAGACCCCGTCCTGCTTCTCCAGCAGCGTCACCGACGTCAGCGCGAAGTTCTCGCGGACCTTCGCCAGCAGCCGCTCGATCGGGTTCGCGTGGGTGAGCACGGTCCGGGCGTAGGACGCCAGCAGCGCGGCTTCGGTCCGCGCCCGCGCGGCCTGCGCGGCCCGGCGCGCGGCCTGGTCGACGACCAGCGCGACCAGCACCGCGACCACGACCATCGCGATCAGCGTCACGAGGTTCTGCGGGGTGTGCACGTTGAGCGTGTAGAGCGGGGGCGTGAAGAAGAAGTTGAGCAGGCCGGCGCCCAGCACGGCCGCGAGCAGTGCCGGGCCGAGGCCGCCGACCAGGGCGACGACGACCGTGACCAGGACGTAGGCGATGACGTCGGTGGCGAAGTCGAGCCCGGTGGGCAGGAAGACGCCGACCAGGGTGACCAGCACCGGCAGCACGACGGCCAGCACCCAGCCCGTCACCAGCCGCGAGGACCCCAGCGGGCTCGCGGTCAGCCCGGTCCGCAGGCGCCCGCCGGCCTCGGAGTGGGTGACCATGTGCACGTCGATCGGTCCCGACCGGCGGACCACCGAGGCGCCGATGCCCTCGTCGAACAGCCGCGCCACCCGGGAGCGCCGCGAGGTCCCGATGACCAGCTGGGTCGCGTTGACCCCACGGGCGAAGTCCAGCAGAGCGGCCGGGACGTCGTCGCCGACGACCGTGTGGAACGTCGCTCCCACCTCCTCGGCGAGCTTGCGGCAGCGGGCCATCGCGACCGGGCTGATGCCGGCCAGGCCGTCGCCGCGCAGGATGTGCACCACCTGCAGCTCGGCGCCGGCGCGGGTGGCGATCCGGCTGGCCCGGCGGATGAGCGTCTCGCTCTCCGGGCCGCCGGTGATCGAGGCGACGACCCGTTCGCGCGCCTCCCAGGTGTCGGTGATCCGCTGCTCGGCGCGGTAGCGCTGGAGGGCGACGTCGACCTGGTCGGCCACCCAGAGCAGCGCCAGTTCCCGGAGGGCGGTGAGGTTGCCGGGCCGGAAGTAGTTGCCGAGGGCGGCGTCGATCCGCTCGGCCGGGTAGACGTTGCCGTGCGCGAGCCGCCGCCGCAGGGCCTCCGGCGTGATGTCGACCAGCTCCAGCTGTTCGGCGCGGCGGACGACCTCGTCCGGCACGGTCTCCTGCTGCGTGACGCCGGTGATCCGCTCGACGACGTCGTTGAGGCTCTGCAGGTGCTGCACGTTGACCGTGGAGAGCACGTCGATGCCGGCGTTCAGCAGTTCCTCGACGTCCTGCCAGCGCTTGGCGTTGCGCGAACCGGGCACGTTGGTGTGCGCCAGTTCGTCGACGACGGCGACCTCGGGGGCACGGGCCAGGACGCCGTCGAGGTCCATCTCGTCGAAGTCGCGGCCGCGGTGCCCGGCCTGGCGCCGCGGAAGCACTTCCAGGCCGTCCAGGAGTTCCGCGGTCTTGTCGCGGCCGTGCGTCTCCACCAGCCCGACGACGACGTCGGTGCCGCGGGCGAGGCGCCGCCGCGCTTCGCCGAGCATGGCGAAGGTCTTGCCGACGCCCGGAGCCGCGCCGAGGTAGATCCTCAGTTCCCCTCGGCGCGGCTTGCCGTTTTCGGTGGTCACGGTGTCAGTGTGCCCCTCCGGCCGCGGCGCGCACGGCCAAGTTGAGCGGGAGCACATTCACGCCGGGGACGCCGATCCCGGCTCCGCTCCTGTTCTGCTCGATCAGCTGCTTCACCCGGTCGAGGGGCAAACCGGTGTTGCGCGCCACGCGCGCGGCCTGGAGGCCGGCGTAGGCCACGCTGATCGCCGGGTCCAGTCCCGAACCCGACGCCGTCACGGCGTCCGGCGGCACCTGATCGGGTGACACGCCTTCGCGTGCGGCGATCAACGCCTTGCGCTGCTCGATCGCCTTCACCAGATCTTCGTTGTCCGGGCCCTTGTTGGACGCACCCGACGGCATGTCCGGGCCGGCCGCCGAGGGCCGGGTGTGGAACCACGGGTCGTGCGCCGGGTCGGCGGGCACCGGGTCGACGCCGATCAGTGACGACCCGGCGGCCCGGCCGTTCTGCGTGACGATCGAGCCTTCGGCGTTCCCCGCGAGACCGGGGATGCGCGCGACGGCCCACACCGCCAAGGGGTAGAGGATCCCGAGCAGGACGGTCATCACGACGAGGACCCGCAGCCCGGCCCAGGTCTGCTTGACGAGAGTGTTCACGGTTTCACCCGATTCCGGGGATGAGGCGCACGAGCAGGTCGATCAGCCAGATCCCGAGGAAGGGGCTGACGATCCCGCCGAGGCCGTAGACGAGCAGGTTGCGGCGCAGCAGGGCCGAGGCCGACGACGGCTTGTACCGCACGCCGCGCAGGGCGAGCGGGATCAGCACGACGATGATCAGCGCGTTGAAGATGACCGCGCTCAGGATCGCCGACTTCGGCGTGGCCAGGTGCATGATGTTCAGCCCGCCCAGCTGGGCGTAGATGCCGGTGAACATCGCGGGCAGGATGGCGAAGTACTTCGCGAGGTCGTTGGCGACGCTGAAGGTGGTCAGCGCGCCGCGGGTGATCAGCAGCTGCTTGCCGATCTCGACGATCTCGATCAGCTTCGTCGGATCGCTGTCGAGGTCGACCATGTTCCCGGCCTCCTTGGCGGCCGAGGTGCCGGTGTTCATCGCGACGCCGACGTCGGCCTGCGCGAGCGCCGGGGCGTCGTTGGTGCCGTCGCCGGTCATCGCGACCAGCCGGCCGCCCTCCTGCTCCTGCTTGATGAGCGCCATCTTGTCTTCGGGCTTGGCTTCGGCGAGGTAGTCGTCGACGCCGGCGTCCGCGGCGATCGCCTTCGCGGTGAGCGGGTTGTCGCCGGTGATCATCACCGTCTTGATGCCCATCGACCGCAGTTCGGCGAAGCGCTCCTTCATGCCCGGCTTGACCACGTCGGACAACCGGATCACGCCTCGCACGGTGGTTTCCTCGGCGACGACCAGCGGGGTGCCGCCCTGGGCGCTGATCTCGTCGACCACCCGCTCGGTCTCGCCGGGGAACTCGCCGCCGTTGTCCCGCACCCACGCCCGGACCGCGGAAGCCGCCCCCTTGCGGATCCGCCGGGTCCCGATGTCGATGCCGCTCATCCGGGTCTGCGCGGTGAAGGCGACGAACTCGCCGTGCTCGTCCTGCCCCGCGTGGTCCGCCGTCAGCTCGACGACGCTGCGGCCTTCGGGAGTCTCGTCGGCGAGGCTGGCGAGCCGGGCGGCCCGGGCCAGTTCCCCGGGAGTGGACGCGCCCACGGGGATCAGCTCGGTGGCGCGGCGGTTGCCGAAGGTGATCGTGCCGGTCTTGTCGAGCAGGAGCGTCGAGACGTCGCCCGCGGCCTCCACCGCGCGGCCGCTGGTCGCCAGGACGTTGCGCTGGACCAGGCGGTCCATCCCGGCGATGCCGATCGCGCTCAGCAGCGCGCCGATCGTCGTCGGGATGAGGCACACGAGCAGCGCGGTCAGCACGATCACCGACTGCTCGGCCCCGGAGTAGCGGGCCATCGGCTGGAGCGCCACGACGGCGAGCAGGAAGATGATCGTGAGCGTCGAGAGCAGGATGGTCAACGCGATCTCGTTCGGCGTCTTCTGCCGGGAAGCGCCCTCCACCAACGCGATCATCCGGTCCACGAAGGATTCGCCCGGTTTGGTGGTGATCCGCACGACGATCCGGTCGCTCAGCACGGTCGTGCCGCCGGTGACGGCGCTGCGGTCGCCGCCGGACTCGCGGATGACCGGGGCCGACTCGCCGGTGATGGCCGATTCGTCGACGGTCGCGATGCCTTCGACGACGTCCCCGTCACCCGGGATCACCTGGCCCGCCTCGACGACGACCAGGTCGCCGATCTTCAGTTCGACGCCGGGGACCTGTTCTTCTCCGGATCCGGTGAGCCGGCGGGCCACGGTCTCCTTCTTCGACCGCCGCAGGCTCTCGGCCTGGGCCTTGCCCCGCCCTTCCGCGACGGCCTCGGCCAGGTTCGCGAACAGGACCGTGAACCACAGCCAGACGGCGACCAGGATGGTGAACACGCTCGGGTCGGTGACCGCGAAGACGGTGGTGAGCGCGGAGCCCACCCAGACCACGAACATCACCGGGTTGCCGAGCTGGTGCCTCGGGTTCAGCTTCCGCAGCGCTTCCGGCAGCGACGTCCAGAGTTGGCGCGGGCTGAAGACGCCGGCACCGACTCGGCTCGGGGGTTCGGCGGGAGCCACCTGGGGTCGTTCTTCGGTGACGGTCATGCGAGTGCCTCCGCGATGGGCCCGAGCGCGAGCGCCGGGATGAACGTGAGGGCCGCGACGAGCACCACCGTGCCGGTGAGCAAGGTGGCGAACAGCGGCCCGGTGGTGGGCAGGGTGCCCGCGGTCTCGGGCACCTTGCGCTGGGCGGCCAGCGAACCGGCCAGGCAGAGCACGGCGAGGATCGGCACGAACCGGCCGAACGCCATGGCGACGGCGAACGACGACTGGAACCAGTCGCTCGTCGCGGTCAGGCCACCGAACGCGCTGCCGTTGTTGTTGCCGGTCGAGGCGTAGCCGTAGAGCACCTCGGACAGCCCGTGCGCGCCGGAGTTGCCCAGCGCGCCCGCCGTGCCCGGCAGCAGCAGCGCGATCCCGGAGCCGAGGAGCACCACGGTCGGCATCGCCAGCATCGCGATCGCCGCGCAGGTGACCTCGCGCTTGCCGAGCTTCTTGCCCAGGTACTCCGGCGTGCGCCCGACCATCAGCCCGGCCAGGAACATCGCGATGATCGCCAGCACGAGGATGCCGTAGAGGCCGGTGCCGACGCCGCCGGGCGAGATCTCGCCGTAGAGCATGTTCAGCAGCGGGCCCCCGCCGCCGAGCCCGGACAGGCTGTCGTGGGCGCCGTTCACCGCGCCGGTCGACGTCCCGGTGGTGGTGTCGGCGAACAGCGACGTCAGCCCGATGCCGAAGCGCTGCTCCTTGCCTTCCATGCTCGCGCCCGCGGCCCGGGCCGCCGGATTGTCCGCGAAGGCCTCGGAGCACCAGATGAGCGCCAGCGAAGCGGCCCACAGCAGGCCCATCACGCTCAGCAGGACGTACCCCTGGCGGCGGTTGCCGACCAGCGTGCCGAACGCGCGGGTCAGGCTCACCGGGATGACCAGGATCAGGAACAGCTGGACCAGGTTCGACCAGGCGGTGGGGTTCTCGAAGGGGTGCGCGGAGTTGGCGTTGAAGATGCCGCCGCCGTTGGTGCCCAGTTCCTTGATCGCCTCCTGGCTCGCCGCCGGGGCGAGAGCGATGGTGCTCCCGCTGCCGTCCGGGTTCGTCACGGCGACACCCGCCTTGAGGCTCTGCACGACGCCGAGCGCGACCAGCACGAGCGCGAACACGAACGCCATCGGCAGCAGCACGCGGACCGTGCCGCGGGTGAGGTCCACCCAGAAGTTGCCGAGCCGGTCGGTCTTCGCCCGGACGAAACCGCGCGTCACCGCGATCGCCACGGCCAGGCCGACGGCCGCCGACAGGAAGTTCTGCACGGTCAGCCCGGCCATCTGCACGAAGTGGCCCATCGTCGTCTCGGGGACGTAGGACTGCCAGTTCGTGTTGGTGACGAACGAGATCGCCGTGTTGAACGCGACACCGGGGCTGACCGAGCCACGTCCCAGGTCCCACGGCAGGAGCGGCTGCAGGCGCTGCAGCAGGGAGAGCAGGACGACCGAGACGAACGAGAACCCGAGCACGCCGGCGGCGTAGGTCGGCCAGCGCTGTTCGGAGTCCGGGTTGACGCGGAAGAGCCGGTAGAGGCCCTTCTCGAGCTTGAGGTGCTTCTCGCTGGAGAAGACGCGCGCCAGGTAGTCGCCGAGCGGTCGGTAGACCACGGCGAGGGCGGCGAGGAGCAGGCCGAGCTGGATGAGCCCGGCCGACGTGTCGGTCATTTCAGCCCCTCCGCGGGGAAAAGCACGTCGGGGCGCATCAGAACTTCTCCGGCCTGATCAAGGCGACGAACAGGTAGACGAGCAGGCCGAGCGCGAGCAACCCGCCCACCACATCGGCCACGGTTCCGGCGCCGCTCACAGCTTTTCCAAGCCGCGCAGCACCAGCGCCAGCACCACGAAAACGCCGATCAGCAGAACGGCGTAGAGCAAGTCGGCCACAGGCACCTCTCAGGACAGGTCACCGGGTCAGGTGACCGGGGACGACGTCACTGTGCGGTCCCGGGAGGCGCCGCGATGGCCGGCTGATGGCGCCTTGATGCGTTCCTGACGCGCATTTACGCCACCTTGACGGCTGGTGGCGGCGGTCACGCAAGCGTTTGCCCTCTTCTCACTGCAGGTAGCCGGTCAGTGACAAGCGACACAACGCGTGATCGAACAGGTGCGGAACGTGCAATTCGGGCAGACAAGATCTTCGGGTCGTGTTACACCTGGGTTACCGATAGTTGTATCAGCTAAGCATTCTCTGGGAGGGGTTTCGCTATGTGCGGTATCGCCGGCTGGGTTTCCTACGACGCCGACCTCACCCGCCGCCAGGACGTCGTCGACGCCATGACGGGCACGATGGCCTGCCGCGGGCCGGACGACTCGGGCACCTGGGTGCGCCGGCACGTCGCGCTCGGCCACCGGCGGCTGGCCATCATCGACCTGCCCGGCGGCCGTCAGCCGATGACCGTCTCGACGCCGAACGGCGACATCGCGATGGTCTACAGCGGTGAGGCCTACAACTTCACCGAGCTGAAGGAAGAGCTGACGAAGCTCGGCCACAAGTGGGAGACCGACAGCGACACCGAAGTGGTGCTGCACGGCTACCTGCAGTGGGGCGACGCGGTCGTCGACCACCTCAACGGCATGTACGCCTTCGCGATCTGGGACGAGCGCGACGACCGGCTCGTCATGATCCGCGACCGGATGGGCATCAAGCCGTTCTACTACTACCCGACCCGCGACGGCGTGCTGTTCGGGTCCGAGCCGAAGGCGATCCTGGCGAACCCGCTGGCCGAGAAGGTCGTCGACACCGATGGCCTGCGGGAGCTGATGGCGTTCACCAAGCGGCCGGGCTGGTCGCTGTGGAAGGGCATGGAGGAGGTCCGGCCGGGCACGATCGTCACCGTGTCCCGCGAAGGCGTCCGGACCCGCACGTACTGGAAGCTGGACGCGAAGCAGCACACCGACGACCAGGAGACGACGGTCGCCCGCGTCCGCGAGCTGATGACCGACATCGTCGATCGCCAGCTCGTTGCCGACGTCCCCCGCTGCGTCCTGCTGTCGGGTGGCCTGGACTCGAGCGCCGTCACCGGGCTCGCGGCGGCACGTCTGGCGGAGCAGGGCGAGCGGCTGCGGACGTTCTCCGTCGACTTCTTCGGCCAGGAGGAGAACTTCAAGCCGGACGAGATGCGCGACACGGCGGACTCGCCGTTCGTCCGCGACGTCGCTTCGCTGGTGGGGTCCGCGCACCAGGACGTCGTGCTGAACCCGGCCGAGCTGACCGACCCGGAGGTGCGGCGCGCGGTCCTGCGGGCCCGGGACATCCCGGCGGGGCTGGGCGACATGGACACATCGCTGTACCTGCTGTTCAAGGCGATCCGCGGTGAGTCGACGGTGGCCCTGTCGGGCGAGTCGGCCGACGAGGTGTTCGGCGGCTACCGCTGGTTCTTCGACGAGGCTTCGGTCAACGCGGACATGTTCCCGTGGATCGCCTTCCGCAGCGCGATGATGACCGACCGGACGTCGATCTACACCCCCGAGCTGATGGGGAAGGTGGATCTGGAGTCCTACGTCCGCGACCAGTACCGCTCGGCGGTCGCCGAGGTCGAGCACCTGGACGGCGAGTCCGCGGCCGAGGCGCGGATGCGGACGATCTGCCACCTCCACCTGACCCGGTTCGTGCGGATGCTGCTGGACCGCAAGGACCGCGCGTCGATGGCGGTGGGCCTGGAGGTCCGGGTGCCGTTCTGCGACCACCGGCTGGTCGAGTACGTCTACAACACGCCGTGGTCCCTGAAGACGTTCGACGGGCGGGAGAAGAGCCTGCTGCGGCACGCGACCAAGCACGTCCTGCCGGAGTCGGTGGCCCAGCGGGTGAAGAGCCCGTACCCGTCGACGCAGGACCCGGGCTACGCGGCGGCGCTGCAGCAGCAGGCCAAGGAGGTCCTGGCCGAGCCGGGCCACGCCGTCTTCGGCCTGGTCGACCGGTCGTGGGCGCACCGGGTGTCCGAAGTGGACTCGGCGACCATGGCCCCGGCCGACCGGATCGGCCTGGACCGGCTGCTCGACCTGTACCACTGGATCGAGATGTACTCCCCGGAGCTGCAGCTCGACTGAGCTATCGCGGGCGCGTGGCCGTCCGGACGAAGGCGGCCACGCGCGGCGATCGGGACGTCGACGGCCAGGCCACTTGCAGCCGCGCTTCGCTGAGCCCGTCCAGCTCGCGGTAGGCGATGCCTTCGCGGGGGTAGCGGCGGGCCACCGACCGCGGCAGGAACGTCACCGCCCGGCCGAGTTCGACCAGCCGCAGCGCCTCGGCGAGGTCCTTCGCCGCCCGCCCGGCGGTGGCGGGCGGCGGATCGGTCAACCGGGCGAGGGTCTCGGGGTCGCGGGCGCGGTAGTAGGCGTCGAGGCGCTCGTCGACGCCGGGCCACGTGACGGCCGGGAGGGCGAGGACTTCCGCCAACGTCGTCGCTTCCCGGCCACGCGGCTGAGCGGCGACGCGCGGTTCGGCGTGGACCTGCTCGACGTCGAGCCCGGTGCGGTCGAAGGGCGCGGCCACGAGCGCGACGTCACCGCGACCGTCGCGGAGCATGCCTGCGGCCTCGTCGCCCGTGGTCGCGAAGAGCAACTGGACGGGTTCGCCGAGTCCTTCGAGGATCCCGGGCAGAAGGCCGGCGTCACCGTCCGGTTTGGACACGACGACCAGCGACCCGGCCCGACGGGCCCGTCGCCGCGCGGCTCGGGCGGCGTCGACGGCGGTACGGGCGTCGGGCAGCATCGCCTCACCTTCGGGGGTCAGGGCGACGCGGCGGGTGGTGCGTGCGAAGAGCGTCACGCCGAGCGCGCGTTCGAGCCCGCCGACGGCCCGCGAGAGCGTCGGCTGGCTGACCCCCAGCCGGTCGGCGGCGCGGCCGAAGTGCAACTCCTCGGCGACCGCGACGAAAGCCTCGAACCCATTCATACGCCTTCAGCATAAATGGGGTATTTCCGTTCGGGCCAGGACGCTGGTTGCCTGGGCGCCATGACCACCATCGATGTCATCCGCCGCTACCTGGACGCCTTCAACCGCGGCGACCTCGACGCGTTCGACGAGCTGATCGACCCCGAGTACGTCAACCACAGTCCGAGCCTGCCGGACCTGCCACGCGGGCCGGCGGGGCTGAAGCCGATCGTGGAGGACCTGCGGCGGCAGGCGCCGGACCTGCGCTTCGAGGAGATCCACCTGCTGGCGGACGGGGACTTCGTGGCCGCGCACCTGCTGGTCCACGGCTTCGGCCCGGAACCGGCGCGGCAGATGCAGATCGAGCGGCTGCGCAACGGCCGGATCGTGGAGCACTGGCGGGTCACGGCCTGAGCGGGAGGACGGCGGCGACCTCGTCCCCCTCGGTGGTGAGGTCGGCGCCGATCCCGCCCAGCAGTGCCCGCGCGCCGCGGTTGTCGGCGGTCGTGGAGGCGATGAAGCTCGCCGCGCCGGTCGCGCGGGCCTCGGCCAGCAGCAACGCCGTCACCTGCTTGCCGATCCCCCGGCCGCGGGCGGCCCTGCTCAGCCAGATGCCCGCCTCGACTGCCTCGCCGTGGCGCTCCAGGCGGGCCGCGCCGACCGCGGTTCCGTCGACGTCGATCACCCACGTGCGTTCCACCGCCGTCGCCGGGTCCAGCGAGCGGGCGCGGTGGAACGCCAGGAACGCGGCGCGGCGCACGGAAGTCCAGCCCGGTGGCCCCTCGACCGGGGGCATCACTTCCCGGGGATCGGCCCCGGCCTCGGCAGCTTCGAGCAGGCGCGCCAAGGCGGCCTCGTCCAACGGCGTCAGGCAGGTCACGCTCGCAGTTTCGCGTCGATCCGCGTGCGGCGCGAGCGCATTTCGCCGAAGGCCCTCCGCCCCGCGACCGGCGTGAGTTCCGGCTACCGGCGGACCTCCGCCAGCTTCACCGGACGCCGTTCCCTCCTCGACACCTCGCAGGCCTCGGCGATGTAGAACGCCTCCAACGCGTCCGCCGCCCCGCAGGGTGAAGGTGCCCGGCCCGCGACGACGTCCAGGAACGCTCGCAGCTCCGTCGTGTACGCCGGGCGGAAGCGCTCCATGAAGCCCGGGTACGCCGGGCCCGGCAGCGGGGCCACCCCGGGCTCCACCGACCGCAGCGGGGCCCGGTCGTCCAGGCCGACCACCACGCCCGACACCGAACCCAGCACGTCGAGGCGCACGTCGTACCCCGCGCCGTTGTAGCGGGTCAGCGACACCGTCGCCAGCGTGCCGTCGTCCAGGGTCAGCGTCGCCGCCGCCGTGTCGACGTCGCCCGCGTCGCGGAAGAACTGCTCGCCGCGGTTCGCGCCGATCGCGTACACCTCGTCGACCTCGCGGCCGCTCACCCAGCGGATGATGTCGAAGTCGTGCACGCCGCAGTCGCGGAACAAGCCGCCCGAGTGGGCCACGTACTCCGCCGGCGGGGGCGCCGGGTCGAACGTCGTCGCGCGCAAGGTGTGCAGCCGGCCCAGCTCGCCGGACGCGACCGCCGCCCGGGCCGCCGCGTAGCCCGCGTCGAAACGGCGCTGGAAACCGATCTGGACGGCGACGTCCGAGGCGCCGATGCGGTCGATCACCGCCAGGGTGCCCGGGATGTCCGCGGCCACCGGCTTCTCGCAGAACACCGGGAGGCCCGCGTCGACCGCCGCGATGATCAGGCCGGGGTGCGCGTCCGTGGCCGCCGTGACGACCAGCCCGTCGAGACCCGCGGCGAACAGCTCGTCGAGGGACACCGATTCGACGCCGAGCTTCGCGGCGGCGGAAGCGGCACGCGCGGTGTCGACATCGGCCACGACGACCGATTCGACCTCCTCGAAGCCGTTCAGCGTCTCCGCGTGCGCGGTACCGATCCGGCCGGTGCCCGCCAATCCCAACCTCATCGTGATGTTCCTCCTGTCGCAGACTGTGCTGATGGTTTCCGATCCGGCCACAGCCACGGCCGAATGACTTCGCAGCAACGATTACGTGCCGCTCGGAGGTCGGCCTGCTTTTGGCCGGATCAGAAACTCGGCAGTGGTCGCCCGGACCACCAAGGACGGGTGCAGCAGGTGCCGGACCGGCTCCGTGCGCTCCCCGCGGACGCGCTCGATCAGCGCTTCGAAGGCCAGCCGCCCCATCTCGGTGCGTGGCTGGTCCACCGTGGTCAGTGAGAGGTGCCGCAGCGCGGCCAAGGACGTGTTGTCGTAGCCGACGACCGAGACGTCCTCGGGCACCCGCAGCCCGGCTTCCTCCAGCGCCGAGATCGCCCCGACGGCGTTGAAGTCGTTGCCCGCCACCAGCCCGGTCGGCAGGTCGAGCCGCGAGTACGTCGCCAGCAGTTCGCGCACCGCCTTCTCGCCGCCGGTGTCGGTGTGCTCGCTGCGGACGACGATCGGCTCCAGCCCGTGCCGCCGCATCGCCGACTGGAACCCGCGGCGCCGCTGGGCCGCCCCGGCCGCACCCCCGCCGTCCAGGTGGGCGATGCGCCGGTGCCCGAGGCCGACGAGGTGGTCGACGGCCAGCGCGGACCCGGCCTCGCCGTCGTCGTTCACCGTGTCCACCGTGGACGAGCGGATCGTCCGCGAGACCAGCACGACCGGGCACTGCTTGGCCGCGATCCGGATCGACGCCGCCGGAACGACCGGCGAAAGCAGGATGATCCCCGCCGGGCGGAAGGAAAGCAGGTTGTGCAGGGCGTTCCACTCGCGGGTGGGACTGCGGCCGCCCGTGTTGAGGATCAGGTCGAAGCCCGCGGCCTGTGCGGCGGCGTCGAGCCCCTCGACGACGTCGGCGAAGAAGGCGTTGCGCAGGTCGTTGACCATCACGCCGAGCACGGTGGACGTCCGGCTGGCCAGGGACCGCGCCATCACGTGCGGCTGGTAGCCGAGTTCTTCGGCCGCGCGCAGCACCGCCGCGCGCCGCGCGTCGGACACCTTGGGTGAATTCCGCATCACCAGGGAGACCAGTGCGCGGGAAACTCCGGCCCGTTCCGCGACGTCCTCCATGGTCGGACGCGCCATGCGCACCTCCCCTGATCTCGGAAAACTCAGCCTTGACTTGCTGTGACGGACGCTACAAGATTAGAGCGCTCTAATCAATAGAGCGCTCCAACGGACCAACGGAGGCCCTTGTGACAGCGACGATCCGCGTGGCCGCCGCCCCGATCTCCTGGGGCGTCTGCGAAGTCCCGGGCTGGGGCCGGGTGCTGGACGCGGCGACCGTGCTCGGCGAGATGGCGGCGCTCGGTGTCCAGGCCACCGAGCTGGGCCCGCCCGGGTACCTCCCGCGCGACCCCGCCGAGCTGCGGGAGCTGCTGGCGGGATACGACCTGACACTCGTCGGCGGCTTCCTCGCGGTCGTCCTCCACGAAAACCAGGAGAACGCTCTCAAGGAAGCGGAAGAATCCGCCGCGCTCTTCGCCGCCTGCGGGGGTGACGTCCTCGTCCTCGCCGCCGCGACCGGCCTCGACGGCTACGACGACCGCCCTCGGCTCGGCGACGCCGAGTGGGCGACGCTGGTCGACACCGCCGGCAAGATCCGCGACATCGCAGCGGCCCACGGCCTGCGCACGGTGCTGCACCCGCACGTCGGGACGCACGTGGAGCAGCAGGCCGAGGTCGAGCGCTTCCTCGCCGACTCCGATCTCGGGTTGTGCCTCGACACCGGGCACCTGATGATCGGCGGGACGGATCCGGTGGAGCTGGCGAAGCGGTATCCCGAACGGGTGGGGCACGTGCATCTCAAGGACGTCCGGGAAGACCTGGCGGCCGAGGTCCGCGCGGGCCGGCTCGGCTACACCGACGCGGTCGGGCGGGGCATGTACACCCCGCTCGGCGAGGGCGACGTGGACGTGGCCGCCATGGTGCGCTCCGTCCAGGCCGCCGGCTACGACGGCTGGTACGTCCTCGAACAGGACACCGCCCTCGGCGACGCGAGCCCCGACGACGTACCCCGGCGGGACACCGAGCGCAGCCTGGCCCACCTCGCGAAGATCACCGACTCCCTCTAGAAACCTGGTCCCAAAGGAGTGACTGTGTTTTCCTTCAAGAAGCTGGCCGGCGTGGCGGCGATCGCCGCCGCCGGGCTGGTCCTCTCCGCCTGCAGCGGCCCGACGGCCGACAACTCGAACACCAGTGCCAGCGGCAGCTCGTCGGCCGCGGCGCCCAGCACGGGTGGCCCGCTGAAGGTCGCCGTGGTCACCCACGGCAGCGCCGGCGACGCCTTCTGGAACGTCGTGAAGAACGGCGCCGAGCAGGCAGGCAAGGACCTCAACGTCGGTGTCGACTACTTCTCCGACGGCGACCCGGGCAACCAGGCCCGGCTGATCGACAACGCGGTCGCGCAGAAGGTCGGCGGCCTGGTCGTCTCGATGGCCAACCCGCAGGCGCTGCAGACGTCGATCCAGAACGCGGTGAAGGCCGGCATCCCGGTCGTCACCATCAACTCCGGCGAGGACTTCAGCGCCCAGTTCGGCGCGATCGCGCACGTCGGGCAGAGCGAAGGCCTCGCGGGCCAGGGCGCCGGCCAGCGGCTCAAGGCGGCCGGCAAGACCAAGCTGCTGTGCGTCATCCACGAGGCCGGCAACATCGGCCAGAACCAGCGCTGCGACGGCGCGAAGCAGTCCTTCGGCAACGTCACGACGCTGCAGGTCGACATCTCCAACCCGACCGACGCGCAGGCCCGGATCCGCGGCGCGCTGCAGTCCGACCCGTCGATCGACGCCGTGCTGGCGCTGAACTCGCAGGTCGCGGCCCGCGCCGTCGCCGCGGCGAAGGAAGCGAGCTCCAAGGCCCAAGTGGCCACCTTCGACCTGAACGCCGACGTCGTCGCGGCCATCAAGGACGGCAGCATCCTCTTCGCCGTCGACCAGCAGCAGTACGAGCAGGGTTACCTGCCGATCGTGTTCCTGAAGCTGTACAAGGAGAACGGCAACACCATCGGCGGCGGCAAGCCGGTCCAGACCGGCCCGGGCTTCGTCGACAAGACCAACATCGACACGATCGCCCCGTACGCGCAGCGCGGCACGCGATGACCGCAGCGTCTTCTGGGGCCGAGCCCCAGACCCCGGCCGGGGGGCAAGCCCCCCTGGACCCCCCAACGGCCGGTGGTATCCAGGCCCAACCCGACGAGCGCGTCGCGAAGAAGAGTCTGACCGACCGCTTGGTCGTCCGGCCGGAGATCGGCGCGCTCCTCGGCGCGGTGCTGGTGTTCGTCTTCTTCTCCGTCGTCACCGGCCAGTTCCTCAGCCCGCTGGGCGTGGCGACCTGGCTCGACGACTCCTCGACCCTGGGCATCATGGCCGTCGTGGTCGCGCTGCTCATGGTCGGCGGCGAGTTCGACCTGTCCGCGGGGGTGATGACCGCGTCGACGTCGCTGGTCACGGCGATCCTGGCGACGCAGGCGGGCTGGAACGTCTGGCTCGCGCTGGCCGCGTCACTGGTCTTCGCGCTCGGTGTCGGCGCGTTCAACGGGTGGCTGGTGATGAAGACCGGGCTGCCCAGCTTCATCGTCACGCTGGGGTCGTTCCTGGCCCTGCAGGGGCTCAACCTCGGCGTGACGCGGCTGGTCACCAACACCGTCCAGGTGTCGGGCATGCGCTCGACCAGCGGCTACGAGTCGGCCGGCGGGCTGTTCGCGTCCACGTTCGACATCGGCGGCACGGAGTTCCAGTCCTCGATCGTCTGGTGGATCGTCGTCACGGCGATCGCCGCGTGGCTGCTGGTGCGGACCCGGTTCGGCAACTGGATCTTCGCGGTCGGCGGGTCGCAGGTGTCGGCCCGCTCGGTCGGGGTGCCGGTGGTGCGCACGAAGATCCTGCTGTTCATGGGCACCGCCCTCGGCGCGTGGCTGGTCGGCTCGATCAACATCCTGCGCTTCGCCAGCGTGCAGGCGAACCAGGGCATCGGGCTGGAGTTCCAGTACATCATCGCCGCGGTGATCGGCGGCTGCCTGCTCACCGGCGGGTTCGGCTCGGCGGTGGGCGCGGCGATCGGCGCGCTGATCTTCGGCATGGCGCGCCAGGGCATCGTGTTCGCGCAGTGGAACAGCGACTGGTTCATGCTCTTCCTCGGCGTCATGCTGCTGGCCGCGGTCCTGGTCAACAACGCCTTCCGGCGCCGCGCGGAGAGGGTACGCCGATGAGCTTGCTGGAAGTGAAGGACATCGGGAAGACCTACGGCAGCGTGATCGCGCTGCGCGATGTGTCCACTGTGGTCAACGCGGGCGAGGTGACCTGCGTGCTCGGCGACAACGGCGCGGGGAAGTCGACGCTGATCAAGATCCTGGCCGGGGTGCACCAGCACGACCGGGGCGAATTCCTCGTCGAGGGCGCGCCCGTGCGGTTCTCGTCGCCGCGAGAGGCCCTCGATCGCGGCATCGCGACCGTCTACCAGGACCTCGCCGTGGTGCCGCTGATGAGCGTCTGGCGGAACTTCTTCCTCGGCTCCGAGCCGACGACCGGGTTCGGCCCGTTCAAGATGCTGGACCGGAAGAAAGGCCGCGAGACGACGAAGAAGGCGTTGTCCGACATGGGCATCGACCTGCGGGACGTCGAGCAGCCGGTGGGGACGCTCTCGGGCGGTGAGCGCCAGTGCGTCGCGATTGCGCGGGCGGTGTACTTCGGTGCGAAGGTGCTGATCCTGGACGAGCCGACGGCCGCGTTGGGCGTCAAGCAGGCCGGAGTCGTGCTGAAGTACGTCGCCCAGGCCCGTGACCGCGGGCTCGGCGTCGTGCTGATCACGCACAACCCGCACCACGCCTACCCCGTCGCCGACCGGTTCCTGCTGCTCAAGCGCGGTGCCGCGCTCGGGCACTACGAGAAGTCCGAGATCGACATCGGCGAGCTCACCCGGCAGATGGCGGGCGGAGCCGAGCTGGAAGCCCTCGAACACGAGCTGCGGCAGGTGGAGAAGGCGTGAGTCTCGAAGCGCTGACGATCGGCCGGGTGGGCGTCGACCTCTACCCCGAGCAGAGCGGCGTGCCCCTGGCCGAGGTCAGCACGTTCGCCAAGTCGCTCGGCGGGACCGCGACCAACGTCGCGGTCGCCGCCGCGCGGCTCGGCCGGCGCACGGCGGTGCTCACCAAGGTCGGCCCGGACGGCTTCGGCGACTACGTCCGGCAGGCACTGGAAGGCTTCGGCGTGTCTTCGGCGCACGTCGGTACGTCGCCACACCTCCAGACTCCGGTGGTGTTCTGCGAGCTGAACCCGCCCGCGGACCCGCCGCTGCTGTTCTACCGCTCCCCCATCGCGCCCGACCTCACGCTCACCGACGACGACGTGCCGTGGGACGTCGTCGAGTCGGTGCCGCTGCTGTGGGTGACCGGCACCGGCGTCTCCGCGGAACCGGCGCGGGCGACCCAGCGGAAGATCCTCGAAGCCCGGGGCCGCCGGCAACACACCGTCCTGGACCTGGACTACCGGCCGATGTTCTGGCCTGACGTCGCCGGCGCGCGAACCGAGATCGGCGGGATGCTCGACCACGTCACGGTCGCGGTCGGGAACCGCGCAGAGGTGGAGGTCGCCGTCGGCACCGCGGACCCGGACGCCGCCGCGGACCGGATGCTGGACCGGGGGCTGCGCCTGGCGGTGATCAAGAAGGGCGCCGAAGGGGTCCTCGTGGCGACTCCGGACGGCCGCTGGACCGTGTCGCCGCAGCGGGTCGAGGTCGTCTGCGGGCTCGGCGCGGGCGATGGCTTCGGCGGGGCGCTGATCCACGGGCTCCTGTCGGGCTGGGACCCGGTGCGGATCGCGGAGTACGCGAACGCGGCGGGCGCGCTCGTCGCGTCCCGGCTGGCCTGCGCCGACGCCATGCCGACCGCCGGGGAGATCGAGGAGCTGCTGTGATGCTCTCCGACGAGCGCTGGACGGAGCACACCCGCGCCACGAACCCGGGAGCGATCCGCCAGGCGTACGCGACCCGCAAACGGCGTCCCCGGCTGTTGTCCGACAACGGCACCCTGTTCCTGGTCGCCGCCGACGCCCCCCTCGGTCGGCGAACGCTGCCGGAGCGGCTGCTGGTCGCGATGTCGACGGTGCCACCCACCGGCTCGGCCGCCGTCCTGCTGCGGCACGGGGCCGTCAAGGGCCTCGTCGTGGGCCGTACCCAGCTCGGCGGAAACGCCAGGGCTGCTGCCGAAGCCGCCGCAAAGACACTGGAGGCCGCGAAGTGAGCAAGCTGCACCGTCCACTCGGGACACTCTCCGACGACGCCGACCCGGTCCGGCTGACCCCGGACACCGCGGGGTGGCGGTACTCCGGGCTGCGGGTGCTCTCGCTGGCCCCCGGCGAAGTGCGGATCCTGCACACCGGCGAGTTCGAGGCCTTCGTGCTGCCGCTTTCCGGTTCCGCGACCGTCCGGGTGGACGGCGAGGCCTTCGAGCTGGCCGGGCGGTCTTCGGCCTTCACCCGGGTGACGGACTTCGCGTACGTACCCCGGGAGGCCGAAGTCGAGTTGTCGACAAAAGACGGTCTCGAGGTCGCGCTGCCGATGGCGCGCTGCACCCGCCGTCTCTCACCTGCGTATGGTCCCGCGGAGAACGTCCCGGTCGAGGTGCGTGGCGCCGGACAGGCGACGCGGCAGGTGACCAACTTCGGCGTGCCCGGGGTGTGGGACCACGCCGACAAGCTCAACGCCTGCGAGCTGATCACGCCGGGCGGCAACTGGTCGTCGTACCCGCCGCACAAGCACGATGAAGCGACCGAGTGCGAGGTCGTCAACGAGGAGATCTACTACTTCCGCATCGCCGGCCGCGACGGCGTCACGCCGTCCCGCGAAGGCTTCGGCCTGCACCGGACGTACACCGCCGACGGCGAGCTGGACGAGGACGTCGCCGTGCGCGACCACGACGTCTTCCTCATCCCCCGCGGCTACCACGGGCCGTGCGTGGCCGCGCCGGGCTACCCGATGTACTACCTGAACGTCCTGGCCGGGCCGGCCGAGGAGCGGTCCATGGCGTTCTGCGACGACCCGGCGCACGGCTGGGTCCGCGACACGTGGGCGGCGCAGGATCTCGACCCGCGGTGTCCGGTCACGAGTCACGAAGGGCGTGTGCAGTGAAGCTGACGACGGCTCAGGCGCTGGTCCGCTGGATCCTCGCCCAGCGCTCGGAAACCCTGGACGGACGCGAGGTTCCGCTGTTCCCGGGGGTGTTCGCGATCTTCGGGCACGGCAACGTCCTCGGCCTCGGCACCGCGCTGGAGGAACACCGCGGGGACATCCCGGTCTGGCGCGGGCACACCGAGCAGGGCATGGCGCTCGCCGCGGTCGGGTACGCGAAGGCCACGCACCGGCGGCAGGTCGGCGTCGTGACGTCGTCGATCGGGCCGGGCGCGCTGAACATGGTGACCGCGGCCGGCGTCGCGCACGCGAACCGGCTGCCGGTGCTGCTGCTGCCGGGCGACACGTTCACCAACCGGGCGCCGGACCCGGTGCTGCAGCAGATCGAGCCGTTCGGCGACGCGACCGCGACGGTGAACGACGCCTTCCGCGCGGTCTCGCGCTACTTCGACCGGATCAGCAGGCCCGAGCAGCTGATCTCGACGTTGCCGCAGGTCGCGCGGGTGCTGACGGACCCAGCCGACGCCGGGCCGGTGACGCTGGCGCTGCCGCAGGACGTCCAGGCCGAGACGTACGACTTCCCGGACGCGCTGTTCGAGCCGGTGACGCACCGCCCGCAGCGTCCGCGCCCGGACCGGCGCTCGGTCACCGAGGCGGCCGGGGTGCTGCGTGCCGCCCGCCGCCCGCTGATGGTGCTCGGCGGGGGCGTCCGGTACTCCGGTGCCGGGCAGCGCGCGCTCGAGTTCGCCGAGCGGCACGGGATCCCCCTCGTGGAGACGACGGCGGGCCGGACGCTGGTCCCGCACGGGCATCCGCTGCACGCGGGTCCGCTGGGCATCACCGGCTCGACGTCGGCGAACGTCGTCGCGGCGGCCGCGGACGTCGTCCTCGCGGTCGGGACGCGGCTGCAGGACTTCACGACGGCGTCCTGGACGGTCTTCTCCCCCGACGTCCGGCTGGTGTCGCTCAACGCGGCCCGGTTCGACGCGGTCAAGCACGGCGCGCTGTCGGTGGTCGGGGACGCGGACGCGGGCCTGACGGACCTCGCCGTTCAGCTGGAAAGCTGGCGGGTGGACCCGGCGTGGACGTCCCGGGCCGCGGCCGAACGGGCTTCGTGGGACGCGCACATCGATGCACTCCGTTCCGCAGCCGCGGAGCTCCCGTCATACGCCCAGGTCGTCGGCGTGGTCAACGACCTGTCGGCGGCCGACGACTACGTCATGACGGCGTCCGGCGGGCTGCCGGGCGAGCTCATCGGCGGCTGGCGTGGGTCCGGCTCGGTCTCGATGGACGTCGAGTACGGGTTTTCCTGCATGGGCTACGAGCTGTCCGGAGCGTGGGGCGCGGCGATCGCCCACCCGGGCCTGGTAACGACGCTGCTGGGTGACGGCTCGTACCTGATGCTGAATTCGGAGCTGTTCTCGGCCGCGTTCGCCGGTCACCCGTTCGTCGCCGTCGTCTGCGACAACGACGGGTACGCGGTGATCGCGCGGCTGCAGGAGGGTCAGGGCGGGAAGCCGTTCAACAACTTCTACGCCGACTGCACGACTTCGCACGCTTCGCCGCCGCGGGTCGACTTCGCGCGCCATGCGGAGTCGCTGGGGTGCGTGGTGTTCACCGCGTCCGATGTGGACTCCCTGCGTTCTGCCTACGCTTCGGCCCGCGAATCGGCCGTCTCGGAGCAGCGGCCGGCGGTCGTCGTGGTGAAGACGCAGCCGTCGGCGTGGACCGAAGCCGGTGCCTGGTGGGAGGTCGGCGTGCCCGAGCACTTGGCCGGCCGGGAGGGCTTCGAGCGCGGGAAGGGCGCCCAGCTGCGTTACCTGGAGTCCTGAGCGGGCGCGAACCGCTTGGTGTACGAGCCGACGGTCGCCGTCTCCATGCCCTGGACGCCCGGGAGGGCGCCGACGCGGTCGGTGAGGTAGCCGTACAGGTCGTCCACGTCCCGGCAGACCAGCACGGCGAGGAGGTTGTGGCTGCCCGTGGTCGCGGCGACGTGCGCGGTCCGGGCGTCCGCGGCCAGCTCGTCGGCGACCTTCGCGAGGTGCTTCGGCGCGACGGAAAGCCACAGCAGGCCCTGGGTCCGGTAGCCGTACAGCGCGGGGTCGACCTCGACGTGGAACCGCAGGTGACCGGCGCGGCGCAGCTCGTCGAGGCGGCGGCGCACCGCGGACTCGGACCAGCCGACGCGCCCGGCGAGATCGGCGTACGGCGCCCGGCCGTCGGCGGCGAGGGCGGGCAGCAGGCGCCGGTCGAGGTCGGCCGGCTCCAGTTCGGACCGTCTGGGGCCCGGCTCGCGCAGTGCAGCGATCTGCTCCGCCGTGAGGGCCGAAGTCCGGCCCGGCCACCAGCCGTCCATGAGCGACCGCAGGAACTGCTGCGCGCGGACGTCGGTGACGTGCGGGTGCCGGCTCAGCTCGCCCAGCGCACCGGACGTGCGGAGCAGGCACGCGATCTCGGTGTCCCCGGACAGGAGTGTCACCCACGCGGTGTCGGCGCGCTCGGCCAGGGCCCGGGCGAGCGCGGCGGCGCCGTGCGGGCGGACGCGCAGCCGGACGAGCCACTCGGCGGGTCCCCGGGACACCGCGCTGACCCGCACGGCCCCGGCTTCGCGGAGCCGGGTGAAGCGGCGGGCGACGGTGCGGTCGGAGACGGCGAGGACTTCGGCGATCCGGCTGAACGGCACCCTCGCGTCCAGCTGGAGGGCGTGCAGGAGCCGCCGGTCCAGGTCGTCGAGGCTGACGGATTCCACCCGGCCAGGATAGGAGCGTGCCGGATTCCGGCGCCGCGCCGTCCGCCACGGGCTCCGGCCCGGGCCGCCGGGCCAGGCTCGGCCCATGACCATCACCGGCTTTCACCACATGGGTGTCGTGACCCGCGACCTCGACGGCCTCGCCGCCCGGTACGCCGCGCTCGGGTTCACGGTGAGCCCGCGCTCGCGGCACCTGCTCAGCGCTTCCCCCGGGTCGCCGCCGATGCCGAGCTGCACCGCCAACCAGTGCGTCTACCTCGGCAACGCCTACATCGAGCTCCTGGGCATCGTCGACGACACCGCGCCGGACCCCTGGCACGCCCGCGAAATGGGCACCGGCTTCCGGATCCTCAACTTCGAGACGCCCGATGCCGCGGCCCTGTCCGTGCCGGGCATCCCGGCTTCCGGCGTCCTGGATCTGGAGCGGAACGTCGAGGGCGGGCGGACGCTGCGGGCACGGGCGGTGCACCTCGATCCGCGCTCGACGCCGGAGGGGTACATCGGCGTCGCCCAGCACCTCACACGGGAGTACACGCGGGGTGTCGAGCACCCGAACGGCGCCCGGTCCCTGGCCACGGTCCGGATCTCGGCGACGGACGCCGACTTCGACGCCATCGTGGACCGCTACGCACGGCTGCTCGGCGTGGCGGGCGCATCGGTGTTCACGGTGGGCGACGCCCGGTTGGAGATCGTCCGCGGCCCGGTCACGCGACTCGAGTCGATGACCGTCGTAGGCGACAGCCTCAGCCTGGACATCACGTCATGATCCTCGGCGTTCTCGTGGTGGCGAGCCTGCTGTTCCGGCTGCGGTTCCCTTCGTGGCGAGTGGCCGCCGCGCACGGGCTCGCGGTGATGCTCGTGGTGACGGCGTCCGCGCACTTCGTGCCGAGCGGGCTCGGGTTCATGCCCGGCCACGACGACCTCGTGGCCATGGTGCCGCCGTTCGTGCCGTTCCCCTCGGCGGTCGTGTCCGCCACCGGTGTGCTCGAGCTGCTCGGCGCGCTCGGGCTCGTCCTCGAACGGACGCGGGTGGCCGCCGGGTGGTGCCTGGCCGCGCTGTTCGCCTGCTTGCTCCCGGCCAACGTCCACGCCGCGGACGTGCCGCTCTGGTTCCGGATCCCGGAGCAGCTGGTCTATTTCGCGGTCGCCGTGGCGGCCGCGCGGTCCCGGGCCCGCGGCCACAGCGTGAAGCCGGTGGACCTCACCCCGTGACCGCCGGCGACGCCGCCCCGCCGACCAGCCGCCGCGGCGCGCCGGAGCCGTCGGCCGGAACCGCCCAGACCGCGTTGTCGAGCCCGTACAGGATCGTCCGGTCGTCCTGCCAGAGGGCCTGGTCGTCGACGCTGCGGGTCTCGGCGAGCTCGGTCTCCCGCATGCTCGCGAGGTCCAGGACGGCCAGCCGCCAGGCGCCGTCGCCGACCTTCTTCTTGAACGCGATCCGCTGGCCGTCCGGGGACAGCGAGGGGCATTCGACGTTCTCGCGCAGGGTCTTCCCGCGGTAGCGCCGGTAGTCGGCTTCGACGAGGTACGTCTTGCCCTTGCTGCCGAGGGTGGCGTAGAAGCGGTTGCCGTCGGCGGCGAAGGTGATGCCCCAGTAGTTGACGTCGGCCGCGAAGTACCGCTCGTCGCCGATGAACACCGGGAGCTCCTCGATCGTCTTGACCAGCCGTCCGGTGTCGGCCTCGTAGAGCCCGGCGCGGGTCGAGAAGCCGGTCTGCGCATAGGAATCGCCGGTGACGAACAGCGTCCAGTCGACGCGCTTGCCGTCGGGTGAGACACGCGCGCGGCTCGGGGTGCCGGGCACTGTTTCGGTGTGGCGGACGGCGAGGTGGTCGTCGAGGACGAGGACGTCCGTGATCGCCGGGAGGGTGCCGGGCCGGACCGCCAGGCACACCGCCGTCTGCCCCGCCACCGCGAACCGGTCGCACTTCAGGCCGCTGAGCTGCGGTTTCGCCGTGGTTTCGCCGAGCGGGACGGCGCCGACGCGGCCGGTGGCGGTGTCGCGGAACAGCAGCTGCCCGGGCGCGAGGGTCAACGCGGCGGTGGGTTCGGCGGCCGCGGTGCCGTGCCGCGCGCTGACCGTGTACGTGACGGCCGCGGCGACCAGGAGGGCCGTGCCGGTGAGGGCGAGGACGAGTTTCTTCACGGGCGCACCGGTTTCGCGAGGGCGGCGGCGATGGCGACAGCGGCCAGGCAGGCCGCGGCGACGAGCACCGCGGGACGCAGGTCCCCAGCGTCCACGCCAGTCCGAAGAGGACGGAGGAGAGCATCCGGGCCACGGCCTGGCCCGTCTGCACGACGGCCAGCCCGGTGGCGCGCAGGCCGGCCGGGATGAGCGGGCCGGCGGCGGCCATCAGGACGCCGTCGGTGGCCGCGTAGAACACCCCGTGCAGGCCGAGCGCGACCACGGCGAGCCACAGCCCCGCCTGCGGGCCGCAGAGCAGCACCAGGGCCAGGCACAGTGCCGCGTGCCCGCCGAGGAACACCGGCCAGCGGCCGGCGCGGTCGGCGAGCTTGCCGAGCGGCACGGCCAGCAGCAGGTAGACCCCGGCGGTACCCAGCGGCAGCAGCGGGAAGTACGTCGCCGCGATCTCCCAGCGCCGCTGCAGGACGAGGTAGACGAACGAGTCGCCGACCGTCACCAGTCCCAGCAGGGCCGCCCAGAGCGCGACGCGCCGGAAGTCCTGCTGCTTGAGGAGACCGAGGGCGGCTCTGGCGGACACCGCCGCGCGGTCGGCGCTGCCGGGCCGGTCGCGGACGAACAGGGCCAGCAGCAGCACGGCGACGGCCGCGATGCAGAAACTGGTGACGAACACGCTCGGGTAGCTGCCGAGGCTCAGCGCGAGCACCGCCATCGCCACCAGCGGGCCGAGGAACGCGCCGACGGTGTCCATCGCCCGGTGCACCCCGAACGACCGGCCGAGGGCCGCCGGCTCGCTGCTGAGCGAGATCAGCGCGTCACGCGGGCCGGTGCGCAACCCCTTGCCGGTGCGGTCGGCGGCGAGGACCAGGCCGATGGCCGCGACCGACGAGCCGGCCGCGACCAGGCCGAGCTTGCACACCGCGGACAAGCCGTACCCGAACCCGGCGACGGCCTTGAGCCGCCGCCACCGGTCGGCGAGGTGCCCGCCGAGCACCCGCACGACCGCGGTGGCGCCCGCGTAGAGCCCGTCGAGCAGCCCGAACTGCAGCGGGTTCAGGCCGAGGCCGAGCACCAGGTAGAGCGGGAGGACGGCGGTGACCATCTCCGACGAGACGTCGGTGACCAGGCTGACCATCCCGAGCGCCACCACGTTGGCGGACACCCGCTTCAGCGCCGGTTTGCGGTCGGTCCCGGAAGCCAGGTCCGAGGTACGGCTTGCCGCGATGTACATGCCCGCGCCTACTGGTGGCAGGTGTAGGTCGGGCTGCTGTCGAGGACCTTGCCGTCGACGCCGATGAGCTGCGTCTGGAACGAGGTGTCCGTCATCGAGAGCTTCAGGACGCCGAAGGTCTTCAGCAGCTTGGCGGTCGTCGCGTGCGCCGGGCTCAGGTCGTACAGGTTGGCGCCCCCGCTGCCGCCGACGATCTCGACCGGGCCCGCGGCATCGGCCTTGCCGTCGGCGTTCTGCGGCACGAACCGCTCGTAGTCGTGGTCGTGGCCGTTGAGGACGAGGTCGACCTTGTTGGCCACCATCAGGTTCCACAGCTCGATGCTGTCCTTGTTGTCACCGTGGTCACCCGAGCTCCACCGGGGGTGGTGGTAGTAGGCGGCGACGCAGCCCTTCGTGTTGTCGGCGAGGTCCTGCTTCAGCCAGGTGATCTGGGGCGGCTCGGCGAACTCGTCGTGGGTCACGAAGTCGTTGGAGTCGAGGGCGATGAAGTGCCAGTTGCCCATTTCCCAGCTGTAGTACCGCTTGCCCTGTGGCTTGGCGATGGCGCCGAAGTAGTCCTCGTAACCGGTGAACTTCGAGTAGGACTCGTGGTTGCCCGGGATGGGGTGGGTGATGTTCTTGAACTTGCCCCAGGACTTGTCGTAGTAGTTCTTGAAGTCCGACAGGGTGGGCTCGTCGTACTGGTTGTCGCCCATGGTGATCACGGCCGCGGGGTTCATGTTCTCGACGAGCTTCGCGGTCTTGGGGTGGACGCAGCCGGAACTGCTCGCGGTGCATTGTTCGGCGATGTCGCCGGCCGCGGCGAGGACGAATCCCGCGCTCCCGGCGGCGGTCTTGACCGTGATCGGCGTGCTCGCGGGCGAGGCGTTCCCCGCGGCGTCGCGCGCGCGGACCGCGTAGGTGTAGCTCGTCGCCGGAGTGAGCCCGGTGTCGGTGTAGGAGGTCGTCGCGCTGGTGGCGACGGCCGTGCCGTTGCGGAGGATGTCGTACCCGGTGACGCCGACGTTGTCGGTGGCGGCACCCCAGGTCAGGGGGACGCTCGTGGCGGTCGCCGTGCCCGCGGCGAGGCCGGCCGGGGTGGTCGGGGCCTGCGTGTCGCCGGAGGAGTCCGTGCTGCCGAAGACCTGCATCTCCCAGAAGGAGTAGCCGTAGCTGGTGCCGCGGGTGAGGCCGACGAAGCGCACGAAGCGGCCGCGGGCGGTCAGGCCGCCGAGGTCGTCGATCTTGCCGTCGCCGGTGTCGATCGTGGCGGCCGTGGTGAACGACGTGCCGTCGTCGGACACCTCGATCCGGTACTTCTTCGCGTAGGCGGCTTCCCAGTTGAGGACGACGCGGTGGATGCTCGCGGACTGGCCGAGGTCGATCCGCAGCCACTGCGGGTCGGCGCCTTCGGCGCTGGCCCAGCGGGTGGTGGTGCTGCCGTCGACGGCCTTGGCACCGGTGTACGACGAGCTTTCGATCGTCGAAGTGGCAACCGGCTTTCCCTGCGACAGCAGGACATCGGCGGCCTGGGTGGTGGCGGCCGCGGCGATCGCGGACGGCAACAGCACCACGGCGGCGATCACCGGGGTGAGTCGGGCTAAGGGACGTAGTCGGGTGGACGGCACGTCGCGCTCCTTACGGGCCTGGCGGTGGCTGGTGGGCTGCGGCGTCGGGTTGAACTGTTAGGAAAGTTTCCTAACTAATCGAACGACTCGGACTGTAACGAGACCGCGTTCCGGCTGACAAGACGTGTCTTGTCCTTGAATCGGTCAAGAGGGTGAGTTTTTCACGATTTCCGCTGCTCACGGGGGTGTGCCGGTGAGCGGCACACTGCTCCGCGTCCCGGGACCGCTCTTCAGGCGGGCGGCGCTTGCAGGCCGGCGAAGACGGCAGCGATCAACCGCCGCCCCTGAGCCGCGCCGTCTTCGTTGTTCGCGACCCGCCACAGGAAACTCATGAGCATGATGATGTCGGCGGGGTCGTGCCCGGGCGCGATGGTGCCCTCGGCCACGCAGGCGTCCACGAGCTTCTTGACCGCCGCGGTGGTCGGCGCCCACGAGGCGCTGATCAGCTCCTGGGCGGCCGCGCCGTGCAGCGCGTCCCCGAGGCCGTGCTTGATGCGGATGTAGGCCGACAGCGTCTCGAACCACTCGACGAAGGCGGCCTTCGCGGACGAGTGACGGGCCAGCACCTCGTCGGCGGTGCTCGTGAGGCGTTCGATGTCGTGCTGGTAGGCCCCGAGGATCAGGTCTTCGCGGGTCGGGAAGTGGCGGTAGAGGGTGCCGGCGCCGACGCCGGCGCGCTTCGCGACCTCGCTCAGCGGAACCAGCGGGTTCTGCGCGAACAGCTCGTGCGCGGCCTCGATGATCGCGACCCGGTTGCGCGCGGCGGCCTTGCGCTGGGTGCCGTACGTGCCGTCGGTCATGCCCCGATCATGCCTCATCTTTGACATGCGGAGAATCCTCCGCTAGTTTCGTCGGCAGATCCGGAGAATCCTCCGTGAGTTGCCCCCGTCAGGAGAATCCCATGCGTTACGTGAAGCTCGGCGCCACCGGCCTGGACGTGTCACCCGTCGCGATCGGCGCGATGAGCTACGGCGAGCCCGACCGCGGCCACCCCGTCTGGTCGCTCGGCGAGGAACAGGCCCGGCCGCTGATCAAGCACGCGCTCGAGGCGGGCATCAACTTCTTCGACACCGCGAACATGTACTCGAACGGGTCCAGCGAGGAGATCCTCGGCCGCGCGCTCAAGGACTTCGCCGACCGCGACGACGTGGTGATCGCCACCAAGCTGCGGCACCCGATGCGCTCCGGGCCGAACGGCAAAGGGTTGTCCCGCAAGGCGATCATGACCGAGATCGACCACAGCCTCCGGCGGCTCGGCACCGACTACGTCGACCTCTACCAGATCCACCGCAACGACCACGCCACCCCGCTGGAGGAGACCCTCGAAGCGCTCAGCGACCTGGTGAAGGCCGGCAAGGTGCGGTACCTGGGTGCGTCGTCGATGTTCGCCTGGGAGTTCGCCAAGGCCCTGCACCTGCAGAAGCAGCACGGCTGGGCGCGGTTCGTGTCCATGCAGGACCACTACAACCTGCTGGCCCGCGAAGAAGAACGCGAAATGCTCCCGCTGTGCCTGGACGAAGGCGTCGGCACGATCGTCTGGAGCCCCCTGGCCCGCGGCCGGCTGGCCCGCGCCTGGGACGACGCGAAGTCGACGGCGCGTTCCGGCACCGACGGGGCTTACGCGGACCTGCTGTATTCGCCCGCGGAAGAGGCCTCGAACCGCGCGATCGTCGAGGCGGTCGGAAAGGTGGCGGCAGCCCACGGCGTGAGCCGCGCGGCCATCGCCCTGGCGTGGCTGCACCGGCAGCCGGTCGTCACGGCTCCACTGGTCGGCGCCGGTTCGATTCGGCAGATCGACGACGCGATCGCGTCGCTGGACGTCGCATTGACCGACGAGGACGTGCGCACTCTTACGGCGCCGTACACGCCGCGGTACGACTGGCAGGGCGTCTCGGACGAGGCGACCATGGCGGCGATCCGGGCTCGCGTTCCGGGGATGGCACTGGCCTGACGACGCGCGCCCGGCCCGTGTTCACAGCAGGGATCTCTTTGCGGCGCAAGGGAAATCAACCACCGAAGAAGATCACCCGATCCAGCGATGGCATTCGAACGGATGTTCGGTAGCTTGGGTTTATGGCTCTGACAACCCGCCCCCTCGCCTCCCGGCGAAGACCCTCACCGCTCCGAAGTCAGCAGGGTCCGGATCTCCGTCACGGCGGCGCGGCCGGCCCGGTTGGCCCCGACCGTGCTCGCCGACGGCCCGTATCCGACCAGGTGCAGGCGGGGCTCGCGGACCACTCGCGTGCCGTCCATCCGGATGCCGCCACCGGGTTCGCGGACGCGCAGCGGCGCGAGGTGGTCGATCGCTGCGCGGAAGCCGGTGGCCCAGAGGATCACGTCGGCGTCGAAGTGCGAGCCGTCCGCCCAGGCGACGCCGCCGGGCGTGATGCGCTCGAACATCGGCCGCCGGTCGAGGATCCCGGCGGCGCGGGCAGCCCGCACCTCCGGCGTCACGGCCAGGTCGGTCACGCTGACGACGCTTTCGGGCGGCAGGCCCCCGCGCACCCGCTCGTCGACCCGCGCGACGGCGTTGCGGCCCCAGTTCTCGCTGAAGGGCTCGTCCCGCCACACGGGCGGCCGACGGGTGACCCATGCCGTGGCGCCGGCGAGCGGAGCGAATTCCATCAGCAGCTGGACGGCGGACGACCCACCGCCGACCACGACCACCCGCCGGCCGCGGAAGTCCTCGGGTCCGGTGTAGTCGGCGGTGTGCAGCTGGCGCCCGGCGAAGGTTTCCTGGCCGGGATAGCGCGGCCAAAAGGGACGGTCCCAGGTCCCGGTGGCACTGATGACGGCTCGTGCGGCCCAGGACTCGGCGGGGCTCGAGACGACCAGCCGCTCCCCTGCCCGCGTCACGGACTGGACGTCGACGGGCCGGAGCACGGGGAGATCGTAAACGCTTTCGAAGCGCGCGAAGTATTCGGAGACGACCTCGGAGGCGGGCCGCGTCACGTCCGGAGTGCCGAAGGCCATGCCGGGAAGATCGTGGATGCCGTGCACCTTCCCCAGGACGAGCGACGGCCACCGGTACTGCCAGGCACCCCCGGCCCGCTTCCCGTGGTCGAGCACCACGAACCCGGTCCGGTTGCCGAACCCGGCCCGCCGCAGGTGGTAGGCAGCGGACAACCCGGCTTGCCCGGCCCCGATGACCACCACGTCCGTCTCGTGATCAGCGCCGCTCATGAAGGGTGCAACACCTCGCGCGAAGAGGTATTTCGCGTGCTGAATCACAGCGGCGGCCCGGCTGGAGCGGTCCCTTTCCACTTCCATCACGAGCCGCTCTTCGGCCGAGCCCACCCGAGCCATTCCTCGACCGAACCGCGCTCACGCCGGGCGGCACCGGCCCTCCACCCGCAAAGCACCACGCCGCCAACCCGCCAGCTGAATCACAGCAGCGGCACAGCAGGGACGGATTCCTCTCCACTCCCGTCACGAGCCGCCCTCCGGCCGAGCCCACCCGAGCCACTCTTCGACCGAGCCCCACTCACCCCGAGTGGCGCCGGCCCTCCACCCCGCAAAGCACCACGCCCCCCAACCCCACCACCGGGAGCCGCCCTCCGGCGCTTCCCGAGCCCGACACGCCTCAGACGGCGACCCGGTTCCGACCGGCCTCTTTGGCCCGGTACAGCGCCGCATCAGCAGTGCGGAGCACGTCATCGAGGGTCGGCCCGGCGTCCGGGTGCCGCGCGACCCCGATCGACACCGAAAGGCCACTCACCCGGACCGTCCCCGTACCCGTCGAGATCACCACGTTCAGCTCGCCCACCGCCACCCGCACCCGCTCGGCGATCGCCAGCACGTCCGCGCGGCCGATGCCCGGCAGCAGCACCACGAACTCCTCGCCGCCGAACCGGCCCACCGTGTCGCCCTGGCGCACCGAACCGGAGATCGCCACCGCGACCGCCGCCAGCACGTCGTCACCGGTCAAGTGGCCGTAGGTGTCGTTGATGCGCTTGAAGTGGTCCAGGTCGATCATCAGCACCGCGAAGCCCCCGGTGGCGCCGCGGCGCTGCACCCGGGCGTGCTCGCGCGTCGCGGATTCGTGCCAGCCCGCGGTGTTGAGCAACCCGGTCTTCTCGTCGGTGACGGCCGCGACCTGCAGCTGCTGCTTCAACAGCAGATACCGGTGCAGCAGCAGCAACGGCGCCACGACGAACACCACCAGCACGGGCTGCTCCACCAGCGCGAGCGCAGCGAGCCCGCCCAGGCAGAGGGTCGCCAGCTCGAAGGCGTTGTCCTCCCAGGTGCCGATCAGGTCGGCCGCCGAGCGCTGGCTCGTGTACAGGTAGATGCCGGCCGCGACGAGGCCGACGTTCACCAGCTCGAACACCGCGGCTGCCAGGCAGAGCGCGAACAACCCGCGCGGCGTCTGCAGGGGCGTCCCGTGCAATCCGGACACCGCGAGAACGGAGGAAGCAGCGAAACAGGAGAGCATCGCCCACGCCGTGCTCGCCACGAAGCGGTGGGCGGGCCGGGTACGGACCTGTCGCCACACTCGCACCCACAGGTGCGTGTAGAGCACGACGGCCAGCAGCGCCACCCACGCCGGCGGGAGCAGGACGACACCGGCGAGGTACCAGACGGAGGTGACGTTGATGTGCATCTGCCCGCTCATCCACCGTCGCACCCGTTCGATGCGGCGCGACATCTCGGCTTGAGCGACGCCGAGGGCGACCAGCACGGCGAACCACCCCGGACGCACGGGCCCACCGAACCCGGTGGCCAGCGCCGCCCCGGTAGCGAAAACGGCGAGTAGTTCACAGCCGAGGGCGTAGGCTATCCAGCGGGTCTTCGCTCCACCCCACATCGCCCATCGCGCGGGCCAGCCCGGCCAGGTGGAAAGCGCTTCCCGGCGCACGGCGACCTGGGCTCTCAAGAGCCGAGGCCGCAGACGCGACAAACCGGCATCGTGACGTACCCCTTGCGCGAAGTTCGGCCGACCAGGTAGCCCAGCGTAGCCGTTCCGGCGACCCGCGTCGCCAGTCCGGGGGAATTGCCGGCAACGCACCTGCGCAAAGACCCGCCCAAAGTAGATCAGCGCAGGTCAGCACCTCACTGAAGAATGACCATGGGGCACGCCGGCCGCGGCGACGGCGCCACCCCGCGAAATCGCGGCTCACTCGCGCAGCGCGAACAACGGCCACCAAACCCACCCCGCAACGGCAGCGCCACCTCGGCGACTTGCGGGCCACGCCCTGCGACAACCCGCGCGGAGTAGACCAGCGCAGCTCAGCGGCCCACCAACACGCCACTCCGACAACCCATGCCGAGCAGACCAGCGCAGCTCAACGGCTCACCAGCGGGCACCGACCCGTGGCGTCCACACGAGCCGTCCACAGGGGCCGGCTCACTTGCGGAGTGCGCGGACGATCGCCACCAGGCCGGCCACCGCGGCGATGGCGAGCAGCACCGGGGCCACCCGCTTGAGCACCGACTTGCCCGCGTAATCGAGCAGGTCGATCGCCTCGGTCTCCGGGGGTGCCGGGACGCTGCGCAACGCCGGGCGGTCCACCGGCTTGGCCTTCGGCTCGGTGTTGATCTCCGCGGTGGTCGGCGCCGGCTTGACCGCCGGCTGCGGCTTGGCCACCGGCTCGGACGTGGCCGTCGGCGCGCCCGGCTCCGGCACCGGCTTCGCGGCCGGTTCGGACGTGGCCGTCGGCGGCTTCGCGGCCGGTTCGGCCACCGGCTGGGCGGCCGCCGCGGCCGGGGCCGGGGCGCTCCCCCGGGCCGGGGCGCTCCCCCGCACCGGGGCGTTCCCGGAGCCGGCACTCTGCGCCGAGGCATCCCCAGCCGGAGCCGCCTGCGCTGCGGTCCCCTGCGCCGGAGCGCTCCCCGCCGCCGCGGCAGGGGCAGCCGCCGCCGGCGCAGCCAGGGCCGGCGCGGCCGCGGCAGTCCCCTGCGTCGCCGTCTTCTCGGCCGCCGCAGTGGGCTCCTGCGGGGCCAGCTTGCCCGACAAGCAGCCCGCGAACGTGTCGAGGATCTTGCCGCCCACCTCGCTGATCAGCCCGCGGCCGAACTGGGCCGGCTTGCCCGTGATCGCCAGGTCGGTCGACACCGATCCGTGGGTTCCGCCGTCCGTCTCCGTCAACGTCAGCGTCACCGTTGCCGCCGCCGTGCCCGCTCCGCGGGAGTCCTTGCCGGAAGCCTTGATCGTCACCTTGCGGGCGGCTTCGTCCTTCTCGAGGAACTCACCGTTGCCCTTGTACAGCAGAGAAATCGGGCCCAGCTTGACCTTCACCGTTCCGCTGAACTTGTCGCCCTCGACCTTGGTCAGCGACGCTCCGGGCATGCACGGGGCGACGCGCTCGGGGTCGACGACCGCCTGCCAAACCTCGCCGATCGGAGCCGGGACGGTGAATTCGTGGTCGAGCCGCACGGGCCGACCTCCTTTCTGCCGAACCTGGGGTGTCCGCACCCCACCCTAGCCGCCCCGGGGCCGCGGCTCGCCGGACGAGCGCGGCCCCCGGGCGTGCGTCAGGCTCCGGCCGCCGCCGCGATCGCGCGGCCCGTCAGCACCTCCGCGAGGTGACGGCGGTATTCGACGTCGGCGTTGCTGTCGACGGGCGGATTCGTGCCCTCCGCCGCGTGCGATGCCGCCGCGGTGATCGAGTCCGCTGAGGCCTGGACGCCGACCAGCGCCGCCTCGACACCAGTGGCCCGGACCGGTGTCGAACCCATGTTCGTCAGCGCTACACGAGCCTCCTCGATGACGCCGGCCTCGGTGCGGACGGTGACCGCGACCGCGACCATCGACCACGCCTGGGCGACCCGGTTGAACTTCTCGTAGTGCGCCCGCCACCCCGTGTGCTTGGGGATGCGGACCTCGACCAGCAGCTCGTCCGGGGCCAGCGCGGTGGTGAACAGGTCGCGGAAGAACTCCGCGGCCGGGACCGTCCGGCGCCCCGAAGGCCCGGCCACCACCAGCGACGCGTCCAGCGCCAGCACCGGCGCCAGCAGGTCGCCGGCCGGGTCGGCGTGGGCGATCGCGCCGCCGAGCGTGCCGCGGTGGCGGATCTGCGGGTCGGCCACCGTGTCCGTCGCCTCTTTGAGCAACGCCGCGTGCGAAGCCACCAAGGCGTCCCGCTGGACGTCGTAGTGCGTCGTCATCGCGCCGATCACCAGCGTGTCGCCGTCCTCGTGGACGCCGCGCAGCTCGGCGACGCGCCCGAGATCGATCAGCGTGGTCGGCGTGGCGAGCCGCATCCGCAGCACCGGCAGCAGGCTTTGCCCGCCGGCCAGCACCTTGGCGTCCTCGCCCGCCGCGGCCAGGGCCTGCACCGCTTCGTCCACTGTGGACGGGCGGACGTAGTCGAAGGGAGCCGGGATCACTGCGCACCTCCGGTGGCGTCGATGGAACCGAGGCCGCCGCCCGCTTCGCCGCGGCCGGGGCCGCCCGCGTCGGTGGTGCCGTGCTGGATGGCGTGCCACACCCGCATCGGCGTCAACGGCATCTCGATGTCGTCGACGCCGAAGTGCCGGACGGCGTCGATCACCGCGTTGACCACCGCCGGGGTCGACGCGATGGTGCCCGCCTCGCCGACGCCCTTGGCGCCGAGCGGGTTCGTCGTCGACGGTGTCTCCGTGCGGTCGGTGGTGAACGACGGCAGGTCGGCCGCCGACGGCAGCAGGTAGTCGGCGAACGTGCCCGTGGTGAGCGTGCCGCCCTCGTCGTGCTCGGTGCCCTCGAACAGCGCCTGCGCGATGCCCTGCGCGAGCCCGCCGTGCACCTGGCCCTCGACGATCAGCGGGTTCACCGCGACCCCGACGTCGTCGACGCAGACGTACGAGCGCAGTTTGATCCGGCCCGTCTCGGTGTCCACTTCGGCGGCGCACAGGTGCGTGCCGTGCGGGAACGAGAAGTTCTCCGGGTCGAACGTGGCGTCCGAGTCGAGCGACGGCTCGACGCCGTCGGGCAGGTTGTGCGCCGCGAACACCGCGAGCGCGACGTCACCCATCGAGGTGGACGTGTCGGTGCCCTTCACCGTGAACTTCCCGCCGGCGAACTCGAGGTCGTCTTCGGCGCATTCGAGCAGGTGCGCCGCGATCGGCTTGGCCTTGGCGATCACCTTCTCCGCGGCCTTGATGACGGCGATGCCACCGACCACCAGCGACCGCGAGCCGTAGGTGTCCATGCCCTTGTGCGACGACTGCGTGTCGCCGTGCAGGATCTCGACGTCCTCGAACGCGACGCCCAGCTGGTCGGCGACGATCTGGCTCCACGCCGTCTCGTGGCCCTGGCCGTGCGCGGACGCGCCGGTGGTCACCTCGACCTTGCCGGTGGGCAGCATCCGGATCGAGGCGTACTCCCAGCCGCCGGCACCGTAGTCCAGCGAGCCGAGCACCCGGGACGGCGCGAGCCCGCACATCTCGGTGAACGTCGAGATGCCGATGCCGAGCTGCACCTTGTCCTTCGACGCGCGGCGCTTCTCCTGCTCGGCGCGCAGGCCGTCGTAGTCGAAGAGCTGCTTCGCCTTCTCGGTGGCGGCCTCGTAGTTGCCGGAGTCGTAGGTCAGCCCGCACACGGTCGTGAACGGGAACTCGTCGTGCTTGATCCAGTTCTTCTCGCGCAGTTCCATCGGGTCCATGCGGAGCTCGACGGCGAGCTCGTCCATGATCCGCTCGATCGCGAACGTCGCCTCCGGGCGGCCGGCGCCGCGGTAGGCGTCGGTCAGCGTCGTCGTCGTGTACACGTTGGTGCACGCGAAGTGGTACGCCGGGATCTTGTAGATCGCGTTGAACATGAACGCGCCGAGGATCGGCACACCCGGCCCGACCAGGCCGTTGTACGCGCCGAGGTTGGCGAGCAGCTCGACCTTGAGGCCGGTGACCTGGCCGTCGCGGGTCGCCGAGATGGTGATGTCCTGGATCTGGTCGCGGCCGTGGTGCGCGGCGAGCATCGTCTCCGACCGCGTCTCGTTCCACTTGACCGGCTTGCCGAGCTTCTGCGCCACGAGCAGCGACATCATCTCTTCCGGCAGCACGCCGATCTTGCCGCCGAAGCCGCCGCCGACGTCCGGGGCGATCACGCGCAGCTTGTGCTCGGGGATGCCGAGCGTCAGCGCCGACATCACGCGCAGGATGTGCGGGACCTGCGTGGCCGACCACATGGTGATCTGCGTGCTGGTCGGGTCGACGACGCAGGCGCGCGGCTCCATGAACGCCGGGACGAGCCGCTGCTGGCGGAAGCGGCGTTTGAGCACGACCTCCGACGAGCTGATCGCGTCCTCGACGTTGCCGCCGGTGCCGGCCTCCCCGGAGTCGAACTTCCAGACCGCGCTCGTGTTGGTGCCGAGGTCCTCGTGGACCAGCGCGGCACCGTCGGCGATGGCGGCTTCCATGTCGAGGACGACCGGCAGCTCGTCGTACTCGACGTCGATTTCCTCGAGCGCGTCGTGCGCTTCGGCGGACGACCGCGCGACGACGACCGCGACGCCCTCACCGGCGAAGTTGACCGTGTCGGAGGCGAGCACCGGGCGGCGCGGCGCCTTCATGTCCGGCGTGATCGGCCACGCGCAGGGCATACCGATCGCGCCGTCCGGGTCGAGGTCCTTCGCGGTGTAGACGGCGATGACGCCCGGCGCGTTCTTCGCCGCCGACGTGTCGATCGAGACGATCTTGGCGTGCGCGAACGGGCTGCGCAGGACGGCCATGTGCAGCAGGCCGGGCAGCGTGATGTTGTCGGTCCAGCGGGTGCGGCCGGTGATCAGCCGCTCGTCCTCCTTGCGGCGGCGGGACTTCCCGACCTCCGGTTCGATCGTGGCGGTCATCAGTCACCACCCACGCCGACGTGCTTGTTCTCGGCGATGCGCTCGGCTTCGGGCCCGGCGCCGGGGCTCATGTGCTGCGCGGCGTCGCGGACCGCGCGGACGATGTTCTGGTAGCCGGTGCAGCGGCAGAGGTTGCCTTCGAGGCCCTCGCGGACGGCCTGCTCGTCCGGGTCGGGGTTGTCGGCCAGCAGGTCGATCGACTGCATGATCATCCCCGGCGTGCAGAACCCGCACTGCAGCGCGTGGTTGTCGTGAAAAGCCTGCTGCACCGGGTGCAGCTTGCCGTCGCGGGCGAGGCCTTCGACGGTGGTGACCTCGCAGCCGTCGGCCTGCACGGCCAGCACGGAGCAGGACTTCACGCTGTGCCCGTCGAGGTGGACGGTGCAGGCGCCGCAGTTGCTGGTGTCGCAGCCGACGACGGTGCCGACCTTGCCGAGCCGCTCTCGCAGGTGGTGCACGAGGAGGGTGCGGGGTTCGACTTCGTCGGTGTACTTCGTCCCGTCGACGGTGACGGTGATGCGCATCAGGCCTCCAAAAGCCGGTTCGGGAACGGCCTGCCCGACAGTGATCGGGCTCACAGACCCGAGCGTGCTACGCGACCTTGGCGCAGACAAGGCCCGATGTCACACGTTCAACTACCTGCTCCGCAGATACCCGTCGAAGCACGACGCAACTCCGCAGGTGCGGAAGTCCGGCCGGGTGAACTTTGTGGGCCACCCGGCGTAGTCAGCCGTGGATGCGTCCCGACAGCTCCGCCAGCCGCTTCCCGCCGCCGCCCCACCGCAGCGCGATGATCTCCGCCGCGATCGACACGGCCGTCTCCTCCGGCGTGCGCGCGCCCAGGTCGAGACCGATCGGCGACGACAGCCTTTCGAGCTCCGCCTCGGTGATCCCCGCTTCGCGCAGGCGGGAGAAGCGGTCGTCGTGGGTCTTGCGGGAGCCCATCGCGCCGACGTACCCGACGTCCAGGCGCAGCGCGACCTCCAGCAGCGGCACGTCGAACTTGGGGTCGTGGGTGAGCACCGCGATCGCCGTGCGCTGGTCGATGCGGCCGGCGTCCGCCTCCGCCCGCAGGTATCGGTGCGGCCAGTCGACGACGACCTCGTGCGCGTCCGGGAAGCGGCTCGCGGTGGCGAACACCGGCCGCGCGTCGCACACCGTGACCTGGTAACCGAGGTAGGCGCCCATGCGCGCCATCGCGGCGGCGAAGTCGATCGCGCCGAAGACCAGGAGCCGGGGCGGCGGCTCGAAGGAGTTGACGAACACCGCCATCCCCTCGCCGCGGCGCTGCCCGTCCGGGCCGTAGTGCAGGGTGCCGGTGCGGCCGCTGGCCAGCAGGCCGCGCGCGTCGTCGGCCACCGCGTCGTCCATCCGCGACGAGCCGAGCGAGCCCGCGGTGCGGTCCGGCCAGACGATCATGTGCTCGCCGACCAGGCCTTCGCGTTCGTGCTCGATGATCGTGACGACCGCGACCGGCTCGCCGCCGCGCACCGACGCGACGACCTCGCCGAGCTCCGGCATCGAGTCGCGATCGACGTGCTCGACGTAGATGTCGATGATCCCGCCGCAGGTCAGGCCGACCGCGAAGGCGTCGTCGTCGGTGACGCCGTAGCGCTGCAGCACCGGCTTGCGCTCGGCCACGACCTCCCGCGCGAGTTCGTAGACCGCGCCTTCGACGCAGCCACCGGACACGCTGCCGGCGACGGTCCCGTCCGGGGCAACGACCATCGCGGCGCCGGGCGCGCGCGGCGCCGACGAGAAGGTCGCGACCACGGTGCCGAGTCCGACCGTCTCGCCGTCGGACCAGCGGCGGAACACGTCGTCGAGTACGTCACGCATCGGAAATCTCCCCGAGCAGTCGTTCCAAGGTGGCCAGGGTGTGCCCGGCCAGGAGCCGGTCGATGTGGGGCAGCGCGGCCACGATGCCCGACTGGACCGGAGCGTAGCCCGCACGGCCGGCGTGCGGATTCACCCAGAATACGGCGTGCGCGAGCCGGCGCAGCTGCGCGAGCTGCTCGCCGAGCAAGCCGGTGTCGCCGCGTTCCCAGCCGTCGGAGAACACCGTGACCACGGCGCGGCGCGCCACCCCGCGCCGGCCCCAGCGATCGAGGAACGCCTGGAGCGTCTCGCCGAGCCGGGTCCCGCCGGCGAAGTCCGGCACGGCCGAGCCCGCCGCGAGCATCGCGCGTTCGGGATCGCGCTGCCGCAGCTGGCGCGAAACTCTCGTCAGCCGCGTGCCGAGGGTGAACACCTCGACGGACGGCGGCGCGGCGCGCGTCACGACGTGGGCGAACCGCAGCAGGGCGTCGGCGTACGGGCTCATCGAGCCGGAGACGTCGATGAGCAGCACCACCCGCCGCGGCCGGCTGCCGCGGCGGGCGTGCACGAGCTTGAGGGGCTCGCCGCCGCTGGCCAGCATGGCGCGCAGCGTGCGCGACGGGTCGAGGCGGCCGCGCCGGGACGGGGTCCGCCGGGCGGCCGGGCGCCGCGGGAGCACCGGCTTCAGGGTGGCCAGCAGCTCGCGGAGGTGTTCGCGTTCGGCGGTGGTCAGCTCGGCGAGGTCGCGATGGCGCAGGACTTCGTGGGCGCTGGCGGCGACTTTCAGCTGGTCGTGGCCCTCTCCGCCCTCGGCGTCCGCGCCTTCGGCCGCGCCCAGCGGGGCGATCCTGGCCTTCTTGGGCGCGGCCGACGTCGCGCGGCGCGCAGAGGGGGTTTCGATCGAAAACCACTGGCTGAAGGCTTCTTCGTAGCACGGGAGGTCGTCGGGGCTCGAGCAGAGGGTGAGCCGCCCCGCCCAGTAGAGCCGGGTCGGCTCGGCGACGTCGATCTCGGCGACGGCGGTGAGGTACGCCTGCACGCGGTGCGCGTCGCAGGCGACACCGGCTTCGCGCAACGCGGCGGCGAACCCGGCGTACCCCGCTACCGGATCGGAGACCGTGGTCATGTCTCCATTGTGCGCTCGTTTGCCCCGCACTGTGGCGTCCCGGCGAGGACTCGAACCTCGGACCTCGGCGTTCGTAGCGCCGCGCTCTGTCCTGCTGAGCTACCGGGACAAGGGCGGTCTGCGCACACGCCCCTCCCCGGACGGGCGCGCAGACCGCGCTCTTCGCCGCGGCCGACCCAAGGTAGCGGCGGGTGGGCGCGAAGAGCTTTTCGGAAAGAAAAGGAATTTCAGCGAACGACGCGGGAGATCGCGCCGCATCGGTTCCGGTCTTGCCGTCGGGTCACGATCTCCTCCTCTTGGTGTGGCGTGCTGTCCTGTGGTGAAAAGAAGGATGCCTCAGTCCGCCGGGAGCGGCAACGCAATTAAAAACGCCCGCCTCGGCGGTCCTTTGTGGACCATCGAGGCGGGCGCGCCGTTTTCGGAGTCAGGCAGCGGCCTTGAAGCCGGGCTGGATGTTCGCGCAGCCACGCAGCCCGGCCCCCTTGTTCAGCTCCAGGAGCGGCGGCAGGATCTGCTGGGTGTAGGCCTTGAGTTCCGCGAGCTTCGCGTCGTCGATCAGGTCACGCCGGACGTGGTAGCTGACCCAGTTGCGCGAATCGACGGTCAGGTTGCCGATCGGCGGGTGGACGAAGATCGTCGCGTATTCGCGCTCGAACCGCGGGTCCTGGTCGAAGCCCAGTGTGGTGATCCACGAACCGATGAACGTCACCAGTTCGGGCTTGGCCTGGTTGAACACGTAGTTGCGGACGCCGGTCACATCGGACTCGTGCAGGTAGTCGGCGACCTGCTTGTCGCCGAGGCCGGCCAGGTCGAGCACCCGGATGCGGCTGCCCAGCGACGTCCCGCCGAGGTCGATCAGGCCGACCTGGGCGGAGTCGGGCAGCTTCAGGATGTCCGCGAGGCCGTTGATGGTCCGGGCGTCGCGCTCGGCGACGATGCACATCGCCGTCTTGACGTTGGCGCGGTAGGACCCGCCCTGGTCACGGAGCCCGCTCACCGAGCTGACCAGCGCCACCACGAGCAGGCACGCGAGCGCGATCCGGCCGCGCAGGCGGGCCGCGGCGAGCGCCTCGACGACCACGATCGCGCCGCCGAACGCGCCGAGCGTCCAGACCGGGGTGGCGAAGCGCAGCTGCCCCATCCAGTCGAACTCGAGGACGATGTAGGCGACCACGGTGAGCCCGAACGGCACCATCAGGGCGATCAGCCCGGTGCGCAGGCGCGACGGGCGGACCAGCAGCATCACCAGGCACGCGACCGCGACCGCGACGATCAGCCAGCCCACGTAGGAGACGATCTCGCCGGGCCGGGCGAGGTCCTCGACCGTCGGCGGCTCCTGCCCCTTCGCGACGGCGGTGTTCGGGACCAGGCGGCCGAATTCGACCCAGCGGAAGATCAGGTAGGCGCCGTACGGGACGGCGAAGGCGGCGACGGAGAGGACGACCGCGCGGACGCTGCGGCCGAGCAGCTCCCGCTTGAGGAACAGCAGGACGACGATCGGGTACGCGCCGGCGTAGATGATCCCGTCGGGCCGGGTCAGCGCGGCGAGCATGGCGATCAGCCCGGTGCCGACGGCGATCTGGGTGTCGAGGAGCCGGCCGCTGTGGACCGCGCGGACGATCACCACCGCGAGCGCGGCGACGGTGAGCGCGTAGAAGGAGTTCTCCAGTCCGGAAAAGCACCAGATGACGAACGACGGGATCGCGGCGAGCGCGGCCCCGGCGATGAAGGTGATCAGCGCCGGGCGGCGGCTGAGCACCTTGGCACCGAAGTAGAACAGCACGAGGATGGCGGCGCAGCAGGCCAGCGCGAGCGCCTTCGGGAAGAGGATCTGGTCGGAGACGCCGAAGAGCGTGCCGTGGTCGAACAGGCCGACGAGCTTGCCGAGCGCGAGCAGGATCATCCAGGTCGGGTTGGAGTACCCCTCGACCGGCGCGGCGCCGGGCTGGAGCACCGGCCCGAAGCCGTCGGCGACGTTGCGCGAGTAGGCGAACGTGATGGCCGCGTCGTCGATCAGCCAGTGACCGTAGAGGGAGGCGTGCACGGCGATCAGCGCGGTGCCCCCGAGTACCGCGGCCACGGCGGCGAGCTTCCCCCGCCAGGTCCGCCCGGCGGTCGCCGGCCCGGCCGGCCCCGGCCGATCGGGCTCCGATTCGGACGGCGGCCTCGTCTCCGTCGTCTCCGCCACGCTCATCCGCAGGTTCTCCCTCGCTTCGACCACACCCGGTCCCCGACCCGGGCGGTCAGGCGAACAAGGCGTCGAGTTTCGCCCGGACCCGGTCGAGGTCTTCGCTGTATTTCAGGACGGCTCCGAGCGTTCGTGCCGCCGTTGCCGCGTCCAGCTCGTCACGCTGAAGTGTCAATAGAGCGCGCGCCCAATCGAGCGACTCCGCTACTCCCGGTGGTTTCAGCAGGTCCATTTCCCGGAGCCGATGCACCGCTTCAGCGATTTGCCGAGCCAGAGCTTCACTTACCCGCGGGATCCTACGGCGCAGGATTTCGACCTCCCGCACCAGGCCCGGGTGCTCGAGCCAGTGGTAGAGGCAACGGCGTTTGAGCGCGTCGTGCACCTCGCGGGTCCGGTTGGAGGTGAGGACCACCAGCGGGGGATGCTCGGCGCGGACTTCGCCGTACTCGGGGATGGTCACGGCGTGTTCGTCGAGCAACTGCAGGAGAAAGGCTTCGAACTCGTCGTCGGCGCGGTCGATCTCGTCGATCAGCAGAACGCACGGCGCGGTGATCAGGGCCTGCAGCAGTGGCCGGGCCAGCAGGAACCGCTCGGTGTAGAGCGAGCGCTCCGCGGCCTCGACGTCGAGGTGCCCCTCCCCGGCCGCCTCGAGCGCGCGCAGGTGCAGGAGCTGGCGCGGGAAGTCCCATTCGTAGAGGGCTTGGGCGGCGTCGATGCCTTCGTGGCACTGGAGGCGGATCAGCGGCCGCTCCAGCGCGGTGGCCAGGGCCATGGCCAGTGACGTCTTGCCGGTGCCGGGCTCGCCCTCGCAGAAGAGCGGGCGGCCCATCCGCAGGGCGAGGAAGCCGGCGGTCGCCAGCCCGTCATCGGCGAGGTAACCGGTCGCCTCGAGGGCGGCGGCGAGTTCTTCGGGCGAGTCCGTCACGCTGTCGATCGTAGGTCTTCACGCGGGACCCGCCAGATCACCGGGGCGGTCGACGTCCCGGCCGCTGCCGAGGTCACCGCACTCGATCAGGGCGAGGTCGGCACGGGTGGCGAGCCAATCCCGCGCCCCGCGATCACCCCGGGCGGCGCCGGCGACCTCGCCCCACCAGCGCCGGCCGAGCAGCACGGGGTGGCCGGGAACGCCGTCGTAGGCCGCCCGGGCCACGGTTTCGGCGGAGGCGTGGGCGGTGACGCGGGCGATGATGTCGGGGCCGACCCACGGGAGATCGACGAGGTGGACGAGCGCGGCGACGGGCTGGTCGGTGTGTTCGGTGTGTTCGGTGTCTTCGGTTCGCCGGAGCGAGGCCAGGCCGGCGCGCAGGGAGGCGCCCATGCCGGTCGCCCAGTCTTCGGCAGTGACGGCTTGGGCGGGATCGGGCAGAAGGGCCCGGACTTGATCGGCGGAGGCCCCGACAACGACACGCACAGGATCGCACCCGGCGGCGGCGAGGGTGCGGAGGGCACGGAGGACGAGAGGTTCGCCGTCGAGCTGCGCGAGGGCTTTGGGGCCGCCGAAGCGACGACCGGCACCGGCGGCGAGCAGGAGCCCGGCGACCGGCCGAGGTGAAGGGCCGGTCATGAGGAGGAGCCTGCCGCCGCCGCGGCGGCGGCGGTCGGCGCGGGTGCGGACGGGCCGGCCGCGGGCGGAGCGGGTGCGGACGGGCCGGCCGCGGGCGGTGGTGGAGGTGTGGGCGGCTGGGCAGGTGGTAGGGCTGATGCTTGGTCGGTTGCGGGTGGAGTGCGGGTCAGCGGCTCGGCGACCCGGGCCGCTGGCTGCTGCGCGACGGGCTTCGGCGTGGTCGCCACCGGCTGGCCGACCCGCACCGCCGGCCGCTGCTGCGCGATGGGGCTCGGCATCGTCGCCGCCGGGCTGCCCAGTCGTATCTCCGGCCGCCGTGGGGTGGGCGTCGGCCGTGGGGTTGGGTGCTCGGGCGCGGGCGACTTGTGGGGCGGCCGGTCAGCCACGGGCGTGGTCCGGGGCTCCGACCGCCAGGTCCGCTTCGATGGCGCGGGCCGTCTCCAGCAGGGGTGGGAGCAGGTCTCTCTGCACCGACTCTGCCGTTGTGCGGCTTGCGTGAGTTGACAGGTTGACCGCTGCCACCACCCGGCCCGTTCGGCCGCGGATCGGGGCCGCTACCGATCGGAGGCCTTCCTCCAGCTCCTGGTCCACCATTGCCCAGCCCTGGTCGGCTACCTTGGCCAGCTCCGTGCGCAGGTGGCCGGGGGCCGTCAGCGTGTGGTCCGTCAGGCGGGCCAGGCTCGCCACCAGGAAGTACTGCTCCAGCTCCGCCTCGCTGAGCCCCGCGAGCAGGACGTGACCCATCGATGTCGCGTACGCCGGGAAGCGGGTGCCCACGTTGATGCTCACCGTCATGATCCGGGAGACCGCCACCCGCGCCACGTACACGATGTCGGTGCCCTCCAGCACCGAGACCGAGCTCGACTCGTGGACGCCCGCGGACAGGTGCTCCAGGTGCGGCTGGGCCACCTCCGGCAGCGTCATGCTCGACAGGTACGCGTAGCCCAGCTCCAGCACCCGGGCCGTCAGCGAAAAGTACTTGCCGTCGGTGCGGACGTAGCCCAGGTCGGCCAGAGTGAGGAGGAACCTTCGCGCCGCCGCGCGGGTGAGGCCCGTCGCGCGGGCCACGTCGCTCAACGTCAGCTCGGATGCCCCCGCGTGGAAGGCCTTGATCACGGCCAGCCCGCGCTCCAGCGACTGCACGTGGTGGGCACCGCGGTGCGCCGGTTCGCTGTCCAGCCGGACGTCGAACGGCGGCCTCGTCACGTCCATGCCCGGCACCCTATCCGGCGTCGGCGGGCAGGGCGCTCGGCTCGCCGAGCTCGGCCAGGGTGCGCTGGGCGATGGCGAACGCCGCGTTCGCCGCCGGTGCTCCGGCGTAGACCGCGGTGTGCAGCAGGACTTCGCTGATCTCCGCCGCCGTCAGGCCGTTGCGGACCGCCGCCCGGACGTGCATCGCCAGCTCGTTGTGCGCCTGCAGCGCCGTCAGCGCCGCCAGCGTCACGCAGCTGCGGGTGCGGCGGTCCAGGCCGTCGCGGGCCCACACCGAACCCCACGCGCCCTCGGTGATGTAGTCCTGGAACGGGCGGCTGAAGTCCGTGGTGCCCGCGACCGCGCGGTCGACGTGCTCGTCGCCGAGCACCTCGCGCCGCACCTTCATGCCCTGCTCGTGGCGGTCCGTCACGCTCGCTCCAAGTGGTCCAGGATCAGCCGGCTGAACTCCGCCGGCTGCTCGAAGTTGCCCAGGTGCGCGGCGTTCGCCACGACCTCCAGCCGCGCGCCCGGGATGCCCTCGGCGATCGGCCGCGCGTGCTCGTCCGGGGATGTGGCGGGGTCGTCGGCACCCGCGATCACCAGGGTCGGCGCGGAGATCTTCGGCAGGGAGTCGAGCTGGTCCATCCGCTCGATCGCGCCGCAGCAGGCCGCGTAACCCTCGGCCGGGACCGCCGCGACCATCGCGCGGAGGAACTCGGCCCGCTCCGGGTGCCGCTCGATGTACCCCGGGGTCAGCCAGCGTTGCACGGCCGCCTCGGCCACCGCCGCGGTGCCCTCGGCGCGGACCGTGCGAGCCCGCTCCACCCACATCGACGGCGGCCCGAGCTTCGCGGACGTGCAGCACAGCACCAGGCTCGCGACCCGGTCCGGCGCGTGGACGCCGAGCCACATCCCCGTCATGCCGCCGAGCGACAGGCCCACGAGGTGGGCCCGCTCGACGCCGAGCTCGTCGAGCAGCGCCAGGACGTCGGTGCCCAGGTCGCCGAGCTCGTAGGGCCCCGGCGGCACCGGCGACGCGCCGTGCCCGCGGGCGTCGTAGCGGACCACCCGGAACCCGCGCTCCACCAGCGGCGCGACCTGGGGTTCCCACATCCGCAGGTCGCTGCCGAGCGACCCGCCGAACACGACCACCGGCCCGTCCCCCGGTCCGTCCACGACCCGGTGCAGCTTCACGGCACTCACGGGCCTCACACCCGGAAGAAGACGGTCTCGCCGTCCCCCTGCAGCCGCACGTCGAAGCGGTAGCCGTCGCCGGTCTTCGCCGCGATCAGCGTGCCGCGCCGCTCCTCCGGCACCGTCGCCAGCACCGGGTCGCCGGCGTTGTCCTGGTCTTCGAAGTAGATCCGCGTGACGACCCGGTGGAGCAGGCCGCGCGCGAACACCGAGACGTCGATGTGCCGGGCCTGCGTGGTGCCGCCCTCGCCGGGGACGACGCCGGGGAGCAGGGTGAGGATCCCGTAGGTGCCGTCGGTCTCCGTCGGGCAGCGGCCGAAGCCGCGGAACTCGCCGCTCGCCGCGCCGCGCGGGTCGTCCGGGTGGCGGAAGCCGCCGTCCGGGTCGGCCTGCCACGTCTCGATCATGGCGTCCGGGACCGGGTCGCCGTTACCGTCGCGGACGGTCCCGCGGATCCAGAACGCGCCCGGCGTGCCGTCGGGCACGACGTGCGCGCCGTCGGGCCAGGGCAGCCCGATCGACAGGTACGGGCCGACGGTCTGCGAAGGGGTCGGAAGCAGCTTGGTCATTCGTCTTCGTCCTCTTCCTCTTCGAACACCGACGCGTCGCGCCCGCGCAGCACGATGTCGAACTGGAACCCGAGCGCCCACTCGGCCTGCGTGATCTCGTGGTCGTAGCGCGAGACCATCCGCTGCCGGGCCTTCTCGTCCGGGATCGAGTTGAAGATCGGGTCCTGGGAGAACAGCGGGTCGTCCGGGAAGTACATCTGGGTGACCAGCCGCTGGGTGAAGGCCGAGCCGAACACCGAGAAGTGGATGTGCGCCGGGCGCCAGGCGTTGTCGTGGTTCTTCCACGGGTAGGCGCCGGGTTTGATGGTGGTGAAGGTGTAGCGGCCGTCGCTGTCGGTCAGGGTGCGGCCGACGCCGTCGAAGTTCGGGTCGAGCGGGGACGGCCAGCGGTCGCCGGTGTGCCGGTAGCGGCCGCCCGCGTTCGCCTGCCAGATCTCGACGAGCGAATCGCGCACCGGGCGGCCTTCGCCGTCGAGGAGCCGTCCGGTGACGATGATGCGCTGGCCCTGCGGTTCGCCGGCGTGCTGCCGGGTGAGGTCGTTGTCGTGCTCGCCGAGGCGGCCGGGCCCGAGCAGCGGGCCGGTGACCTCGGTCAGCATCTGCGGGAGCAGGACGAGGTCCTGCTTCGGGTGCCGCAGCGCCGTGGAGCGGTAGCCGCTGGAGTCGAGGGGCGGGTGGGTGCCTTCGGGGTCTTCCCCGTAGCGCGGCAGCCGGAATTCGGTCGGAGTGGCCACGTTTCTCTCCCTTATCGACCTTCGAGGACGACGGCCAGCCCCTGGCCGACGCCGATGCAGATGGCGGCCAGGCCCCAGCCCCCGCCGCGGCGGTGCAGGTCGTGCGCCAAGGTGCCGAGGATCCGGCCGCCGGACGCGCCGAGCGGGTGCCCGATGGCGATCGCGCCGCCGTGGGTGTTCACGATCTCCGGGTCGAGGTCCTTCCAGTCGCGCAGGCAGGCCAGCGACTGCGCGGCGAACGCCTCGTTGAGCTCGACCGCGGCCAGGTCGTCCCAGCCGATGCCGGCGCGTTCGAGGGCGATCTCCGCCGCGCGCACCGGGCCGATGCCGAAGACGTCCGGGTCGACGCCCGCCGCGCCGCGGCCGGCGATCCGGGCGAGCGGGGCCTTGCCCAGACGGCTCGCGGCCGCCTCGTCGCCGAGGAGGAGGGCCGAGGCGCCGTCGTTCAGCGGGGAGGCGTTGCCCGCGGTGACCGTGCCGTTTTCCTTGCGGAACACGGGCTTCAGCTTGGCGAGCTTCTCGGCGCTGGAGTCCGGGCGGATGCCTTCGTCGCGGGCCAGGTCGACGCCCTCGACCGGGACGACCAGGTCGTCGTAGAAGCCCTCGTCCCACGCCTTGGCGGCGTTGACGTGGCTGCGGGCGGCGAAGGCGTCCTGCTCGTCGCGGCCGATGCCGTAGCGCTCGGCGAGCTGCTCGGTGGACTCGCCGAGGGAGATCGTCCACTGCGAGGGCATCGCCGGGTTGACCATGCGCCAGCCGAGCGCGGTGTTGTACAGGGTCTGGTTGCCCGTGGGGAACGCCTTCTCCGGCTTCGGCATGACCAGCGGCGAGCGGGTCATGGACTCGACGCCGCCGGCGACGACGAGGGAGGCGTCGCCGGTCTGGATCGCGCGGCTGGCCTGGATGGCCGCGTCGAGGCCGGAGCCGCAGAGACGGTTGACCGTGCTGCCGGGGACGGTCGTGGGCCAGCCGGCGAGGAGAGCGGCCATGCGGGCGACGTTGCGGTTGTCCTCGCCCGCCCCGTTCGCGTCGCCGAGGGTGACTTCGTCCACTGTGGACGGGTCGAGGTCGTTGCGCTGTGCCAGAGCGCGCAGGACTCCGGCGGCGAGGTCGTCGGGGCGGACGCCGGCCAGCGCGCCGCCGTAGCGGCCGAACGGGGTGCGGATCGCGTCGAGGATGTAGACGTCGGTCATGCGCTTGCCTTCTCCAGGTCTCGCAGGAGGGTCAGCTCCTGCTCCGTGGGCGCCGGGGTGGTCTCGAGGTCATCGGCCACCTTCAGTTTCCACCCCGTGGCCGCGATGGCGCTGTCGAGGTCCACGCCGGGGTGGAGCTGCGTCAGGGTGAGCTCCGCGGTCTCGGGGTCGGGACGCAGCAGGCCCAGGTCCGTCACCACCAGTGTCGGGCCTTGGCCGGGGAGGCCGAGCTTCTCGCGGTCGCCCTTGCCGGTTCCGTGGCCGAACGACGTCACGAAGTCGACCTTCTCCACGAAAGCCCGGGGGTTCTGGCGCAGGACGATGAACACCTCGCCACACGAGGCCGCGATCTCCGGGGCGCCGCCCGCGCCCGGCAACCTGACCTTGGGGTCGTGGTAGTCCGAGCCGATCACCGTCGTGTTGATGTTGCCGAACTTGTCCAGCTGGGCCGCGCCCAGGAAACCCACGTCGATGCGGCCGGGCTGGAGCCAGTAGTTGAACACCTCCGGCACGCTGATCACCGCGTCCGCCGTGTCGGCCAGCTCGCCGTCGCCGATGGACAGCGGCAGGCGGGACGGCTTCGCGCCCAGGCAGCCGGATTCGTAGATCAGCGTCAGGTTAGGCGCGTGCGCGCGGCGGGCGAGGTTCGCCGCCTTGCTCGGCAGGCCGATGCCGACGAAGCAGGACATGCCGTCGCCGAGGGCGCGGGCCGCCGCGACGCTCATCATCTCGTCGGAGGAGTACTGGGCACTCATGCCGTCACCCCGGTCAGCTCGTTCAGCCACTTCGTGAACTCTTCGCGGTCGCGCCCGATCTTGTCCCACGCCTGGTACGCCGAGTTGTCCCGCTCGTAGTAGCCCGCCGCGTACGAGGGCTTCGCGCCGCCCGGGACCTCGGCCACCGCCGTGACCACCCACGCCGGGAGCACGACCGCGCCCGGGCGGGGCGCCAGCTCGTCGACGATCTCCTCGACCGTCACCAGAGACCGCTTCGCCGCCAGTACCGCTTCCTTCTGGACACCGGTGATGCCCCACATCTGGACGTTGCCGGAGCGGTCGGCGCGCTGCGCGTGGACGATCGAGACGTCCGGGTTCAGCGCCGGGACCGCCGTCAGCTTCTCGCCGGTGAACGGGCACGTGATCGGCTTGATCGTGGCGGTCTGCGCCGGGAGGTCGGTGCCGGTGTAACCGCGCAGCACCGCGAACGGCAGGCCGGACGCGCCGGCGACGTACCGGTTCGCCATGCCGGCGTGGCTGTGTTCCTCGATTTCCAGCGGCACCGGCCACTCGTGCTGGACGGCGTCGCGGAAGCGGTGCAGCGAGCCGACGCCCGGGTTGCCGCCCCACGAAAAGATCAGCTTGCGCGCGCAGCCCGCGCCGATGAGCTGGTCGTACACGATGTCGGGGGTCATCCGCACCAGCGTGAGATCCCGGCGGCGCTGCCGGATGATCTCCTGCCCGGCCGCGACCGGGATGAGGTGCGTGAACCCTTCGAGCGCGACGGTGTCGCCGTCGTGCACCAGCCGGGCCACGGCCTCCTCCAGCGACAGCAGCTCTGCCATCCCACGCTCCGAATTCGTTCGCATCACGCACACTCGTTCTGCAACCGAACATAGCACGGCGAACGGTGGCCCGACCAGACGTCTTCCACCCAATGGATGACGCACGCACGACGAAGGGGACTTTTCTCGCGACAGCCGCGGGAAAAGTCCCCTTCGAAAGCAGCGCTCAGCCGATCCGGATCAACCTCGAGCCGTGGGGCCGCACGGCGGTCCACCGTGATCGTTCTGGGCCCGGACGTCGGCTCACGAGGCGTCTCCTCAGACGCTGTCGGACACGAAAAGGCTCTGGACGGCGACGGCGGCGGCGCCCCGGGCCCACTCCTCGAACGGCAGGGGCCGGATGACCAGACCGCACCGGGCGGCGCTGGCGAACGCCTGGACCGCGAAAGTCCGGCGGATCTGCTCCTCGAACAGGTCGTAGGTGGCGACGCCCTCGCCCGAGACCACCACCCGTTCCGGGCCGAACAGGTTGACCAGCGCGGCCAGCCCCAGGCCGATCGCGTGGCCCGCGGCGGCGAAGACCTCCCGCAGCGGCTCGTCGCCGCCACGAGCGCGTGTCACGGCATCGTCCATCGACAGCGCGGATTCGCCGGTGACCTGCCGGGCGCGCGTCAGGATCGCTTCGGTGGACGCGATCGCCTCGACGCAGCCCTGGCCACCGCAGTGGCACGGCGGCCCGCCGTCGGCGACCGGGACGTGCCCGATCTCGCCGGCGACGCCGTGGGCGCCGCGGACCAGACCGCCGTTCACGACCAGCGCGCTGCCGATCCCCGTCCCCACCGTGACCAGCGCGAACGACGAGGCGCCGACCCCTTCGCCGAACCACTGCTCGGCGACGGCGAGGGCCTTGACGTCGTTTTCCAAAGTCACCGCGAGCCCCGTGGCCGCTTCAAGGAGTGAAGCCAGGGGAACATCCCGCCAGCCGAGGAACGGGGAGTACCGGACGACGCCGGACGCTCGGTCGACGTCGCCGGACACCGCGACACCCAGGCAGTAGGCGCGCTCGCGGAGATCGCCGGTCAGCAGCTCGCCGACGAGGTCGGCCAGCGCCTGCACGACGTGGCCGACGTCGTGGCCGGCCAGGGCGTGGCGGGCGCTGGCCCGGACGTCGGCGCGCAGGTCGGTGACCACGCCGATCAGGTCGTCGCCGGTGATCTTGACCCCGACGAAGTACTCGCGGTCCGGGCGGATCGAGAGGGGGTTCGCCGGGCGGCCGGCACCGGGCGCGGTGCGGCCGCCGGAGGCGAGTTCTTCGAGGTAGCCGGCTTCGATGAATGGCCGGGCGGCCTTGGTGACCGCAGCCGAGGAGAGCCCCGTGCGGCGGGCGACGTCGACGCGCGAAACCGGCCCTTCGGTCAGGACCGTGGTGAACACGGTCGCGGCCGCGGGGCTGGTGATCGGCGCCCTTGCCGGTGCACTGCGAGGCATGGCCGGAAGGGTAGGCAACATTAATTAACTTCGTCAAGAATTTATTTCTGCACTGGTCAGCTCTACGCTGTCGGGCATGTCGCTCGTCGAACACGACCCCGCGCACCGGCTCTGGCTGCTGCACACCCCCGAGAGCTCGTACGCCTTCCGGCTGGACGCCGACGACCGCCCGCGGCACGTCCACTGGGGCCCGCCGCTGACGCTGGCCCAGGCCACGCAGGTTGCCGCGCGCCGCAACCCGGCCGACAGCAGCTTCGACGAGCCGGGCGACGAGCGGCAGGAGCTCCCGGCCGAGGGCGGCGCGTTCTTCGGCGTCGCGGCACTGGCCGTCCGGTACGCCGACGGCACTTCGGCGCTCGAGTGGCGCTACGACGGCTTCGCGCTCGAAGACGACACGCTCGCCGTGCGGCTCACCGACCGGCACTACCCGCTGGAGCTGTCCCTGCACTACCGCGTCCGCGGCGACGTCGTCGAGCGCTGGACGTCGCTGCGGCACACCGGTCCGGAGGCGCCCATTGCGTTGCTGCGCACGGATTCCGCGTCGTGGACGCTCCCCCGGCGCGACGGCGCGCGGCTGAGCCGGACGTCCGGCGCGTGGAGCGCCGAATACGGCGTGCTGCGGGACCCACTGCCGGTCGGCGAGACCACGCTCACCAGCCGTCGCGGCGCCTCCAGCCACCAGGTCAACCCGTGGGTGATGCTCGACGCGGGCGACGCGACCGAGACCGCCGGCGAGGTGTGGAGCAGCGCGCTGGCGTGGAGCGGGAGCTGGCGGATCACCGTGGAGCGCACGCACACCGGCCGCGTCACGTGGACCGGCGGCTTCGGGCACGAGCACGTCGCCTGGCGGCTGCAGCCCGGCGAGACCTGGGAGACGCCGGTGTTCGCCGGGCTCTACGCGGCCGACGGCTTCGGCGGCACCAGCCGGCGCTGGCACTCCTACGTCCGCGAGTTCGTCCAGCCGCACCCGGGCGAGCTGCGGCCGGTCGTCTACAACTCCTGGGAGGCGACCGGCTGGGACGTCGACGAACAGACCGAAACCGAGCTGGCCGCGGCGGCCGCGCGCCTGGGGGCGGAACTGTTCGTCATGGACGACGGCTGGTTCGGCGCCCGCACCGGCGACTCGGCCGGGCTCGGCGACTGGATCGCCAACGAACGGCGCTTCCCGGCCGGGCTGGGGCCGCTGGTCGAGGCGGTCCACGCGCACGGGATGCGGTTCGGGCTGTGGGTCGAGCCGGAGATGGTCAACCCGGACAGCGACCTCTACCGCGCGCACCCGGACTGGGTGCTGCACATGGCCAACCGCTCCCGGACGACGTTGCGCAACCAGCTCGTGCTGAACTTCGCGCAGCCGGAGGTCGCGGACTGGGCCCACAAGTGGCTCGACGGTCTGGTCGGCGAGCACGGCATCGACTACCTCAAGTGGGACATGAACCGCGCGTTCACCGAGGCGGGCTGGCCCGAAGCCGGTCCGGACGCGCAGCGGCTGTGGGTCGGCCACGTGCGGGCGGTGTACACGATCCTCGACCGGCTGCGCGCCGACCACCCGGACCTGCGGATCCAGGGGTGCGCGGGCGGCGGTGGGCGCACCGACCTGGGAATCCTCGCGCGCACCGACGAGATCTGGGCGTCGGACAACACCGACGCCGCCGACCGGATCACCATCCAGCACGGCTACGGCCAGCTCTACCCGGCCGGCACGATGTCGGCCTGGGTGACCGACAGCCCGAACCCGGCGACGAAACGGGAAGCGCCGCTGAGCTTCCGGTTCCACGTGGCGATGGCGGGCGTGCTCGGCCTGGGCGGTGACCTGCCGCGCTGGACGCCGGACGAACTCGCCGAAGCGGCGTCGCTCGTGGCGCTGTACAAGGAGATCCGGCCCGTCGTGCAGCACGGCACGCTGTACCGGCTGGCGGATCCGGCGGTCTCGGCACTGACGGCGGTGCAGTACGTGCTCGGCGACGAGGTGGTCCTCTTCTTCTGGCGGCGGCCCACGGAGTTCGCTCGGCCGTTCACCCCGCCGCGGCCGGCGGGGCTGGATCCGGCCGGGCGCTACCGCGACCAGGACGGCGTCGTGCACCACGGGGCGGTGTTGCTGAGCCACGGCCTGGACGTCGATCTGCCCGGCAGCGGGTACGCGAGCGCGGTGGTGCGGCTGACGCGGGTGGGCTGATCTGTCGGTGACATCCGGGGCTCCGCCCCAAGTCGGGGGCTCCGCCACCCGAACCCCCGAAAACCGTCGGTGCGGTGACCTAGGCTGTCGGGGTGGCCAAGATCGCGGTGACCCGATGGATTCCCGACGACGCGGTGAAGCTCCTCGCCGAGGCGGGCGAGGTGGCGGTCTCCCCCGCCGACCGGCCGTTGACGCCTGCCGAACTGCACGAGTTCGTCGGCGGCGCGTCGGCCGTGGTCGGGATGCTGCACGACCGGCTCGACGGCGCGCTGGCCGACGCCGCCGGTCCCGGGCTGAAGGTGGTCGCGAACGTCGCCGTCGGGTACGACAACGTCGACGTCGCGGCGCTGGCCGAACGCGGCGTCGTCGTCACCAACACGCCGGGTGTGCTCACCGACGCCACCGCCGACCTCGCCTTCGGGCTGCTGCTCGCCGTCACGCGACGCCTCGGCGAAGGCGAACGGCTGCTGCGCTCACGCACGCCGTGGTCGTTCCACCTCGGCTTCCTGCTCGGCTCCGGGTTGCAGGGCAAGACGCTCGGCGTCGTCGGGTTCGGGCAGATCGGGCGGGCGATGGCGAACCGGGCGTCGGCGTTCGGGATGTCCGTCGTCTACTCCGGACGGTCCAAAAAGGACACCGATGCCGAATTCGTGTCGTTCGAGGAGCTGCTGGCGCGCTCGGACGTCGTGTCGCTGCACTGCCCGCTGACGCCCGAGACGCGGCACCTCATCGACGCCGCCGCGTTGCGCGCCATGAAACCCGGCGCGTACCTGGTGAACACGACCCGCGGCCCGGTCGTCGACGAAGCCGCGCTGGCCGACGCGCTGGAAGCCGGGGAGATCGCCGGGGCCGCGCTCGACGTGTTCGAGAAGGAACCCGAGGTCGAACCGCGGCTGCTCGGCCGGGACGACGTCGTGCTCAGCCCGCACCTGGGTTCGGCGACGGTCGAGACCCGCACCGCGATGGCCGTGCTGGCCGCGCGCAACGTCACGGCGGTGCTCGCCGGGCGTCCCCCGCTGACGGAGGTGAAGCCGTGACCCGTGTCGTCATCGCGCCCGACAAGTTCAAGGGCAGTCTCACCGCGGTCGAGGCCGCGGAGGCGATCGCGCTCGGCGTGCGCGATGCCTTGCCGGACGCGGAAATCGTCACCTGCCCGGTCGCCGACGGCGGGGAGGGCACCCTGGACGTCCTGGAAGCCGCGGGCGCGCGGATCGTGCGGCTGGCGGTTCGCGGGCCGCTCGAGGAGCCGGTTCAGGCGCGGTACGCGGTGCTGGACGGCACGGCGTACATCGAATCCGCGCGCGCGTGCGGCATCGAATTCGTCGAGCCCTCGCCGGCGACCGCGCTGGCCGCGCACACCTGGGGCGTCGGCGAGCTGCTGGCGGACGCGCTGATCCACGGCGCCAGGCAGCTCGTGCTCACGGTCGGCGGCACGGCCAGCACCGACGGCGGTGCCGGGATGCTGGGCGCACTGGGCGCCGGCGTGCTCGACGCGTTCGGTGCGCCGGTCGGCCTGGGCGGCGGGACGCTGACACGAGTGGCGTCGACCGAGCTGACGCCGGCGCGGGAACGGCTGGAGGGCGTGCGCGTGGCGGTCGCGACCGACGTGACGAACCCGCTGCTGGGCCCGGATGGCGCGGCGGCGGTGTTCGGGCCGCAGAAGGGGGCCGGGCCTTCGGAGGTGGCACTGCTCGACGAGGGACTGACGCGGTGGGCCCACGCGCTGCAGGTGGGCGGCGCGCCGGACGTCTCGCAGGTGCCGGGGGCGGGCGCCGGCGGCGGCGTGGCGGCGGCGGCGATCGCTCTCGGGGCGAGCGTCGAGTCCGGGTTCGACCTCATCGCCGGGCTGACCGGGGTCGATCAGGCGCTGGACGGCGCGGATCTCGTGATCACCGGCGAGGGATCGCTGGACGAGCAGAGCTTGAACGGCAAGGCCCCGGCGGGCATCGCCGACCGGGCGCGGCCGCGCGGGGTGCCGCTGATGGCGCTGGCGGGCCGGATCCAGCTCGACGCGGCGGGGCTGGCGCGGTTGGGCGTGGTGGGGAGCAGTGCGTTGATCGATCACGCGCCTTCGCTGGACCACGCCCGCACTCACGCGGCGGAGTTGCTGCGGGTCCGGGCGGCGGAACTGGTCCGCGCTTGGCGGGCGGGGTAGCGGCGGACGCTCCGGGCCGCCGCGACCGGATGCCGCCGTGGCACGCGGCGCGAGCGAACGGACCTTCCGCACCCGAGGAGCGAAAGGCCCGTCCGCCGCGGTCAGCTCGTGTGCTGGGGCAGCACGGCGAACGCCACGCCGCCCGCTTGGTCCTCTTGGACGTCGAGCACCTTGTCGTCCAGCAGCGCGGCCGCCTGGGGCTCGAGGAAGACCTTCGGCCCCTCCTCGGTGCCCAGCACGCTGTCGCCCGCTGCCGGCTCGGGGGCCACCGACAGCGCCAGCTGGGCGCTTTCGCCGTCGGTGTTCTGGACCGCCAGGCGGAGCCCGGCGTCGCCCTCCCCCTGGCTCGTCAGGGCGGTGATCGCCTCGGCGGCGGCTTCGGTCACGGTCAGCATCTTCGGCCTTCCCTTCGTCGCGGTCCGATGCACTGAGGCCCCCACGCTAGGGGCGTCCGAACGGACGTGCAGCCTGAGCGGATCAGCTCTGGCGGGCGGCGCGAATGGCGTCCGCCACCGACTCGCCGGCGTAATCCGGCCGGGCGTCCACCCCCGGGCTGGAATGGCGGCGCGCCACGGTCTCCTCCGGGACCACCGGCTCGAAATCCGGGGGTGCGTCCTCGATCGTCTCGTCGAGTTCCGCCGCCGGTGTCGCCGCGAGCGGGCGCTCCGGGACCGGCTCCGGCTCGGCGTCCGGCACCTCTTCGGCCAGGCGCTGGTCCATCGGCTCGCCTTCGCGGACCTCCCGGGGCGTGGTGCCGTAGCGGTTGGCGGCGCTCCAGTGCTCGGGTGGCTCGATGCCCTCTTCGAGCGAGTCCACGCGCAGTTCGTCCTCGTCCAGCGCCTCGCTGGGGCTCAAGCTCTGCGATTCGGCCGAGTCACGGTCACTCACTGGCCCTCCTGGCGCATCGAAAATTTTGTCGTCGCCGGTGACCTACCCCGGCCGGCGGGGCGGCGAAACCCGGCGGTGTCACGGGGATCACATTTCTTCAACTGGTTTAACACATTCACAAGTTTGTGAAGGCGAGGTAGGTTGGGATCATGGCCACCACCAGGTGCGCTCCGGAGCACCGGCTGCTCGCCACCGACCCGGACCGCCACCACGAGCTCGGCACGCACGCGGCGTGGTACGTCGTGGCCGGCGTGGTGACCACCGGCCTGCAGGCCGTCCTGTTCCTCCTGCTGCGCGACGAGCTCGGCTCCCAGGTGGCGAACCTGGTCGCGATCGCGCTCACCACGGTCGGGAACACCGAGTTCCACCGCCGCGTCACCTTCGCCGGGCGTCCCAGCAACGCCGGGAAACGGCACTTGCAGGATCTGCTCACCTTCGCCTTCTACGCCCTGTACGGCTCGGCCGTGCTGGCCGTCCTCGACGCCTTCGTCGACCGGCCGACGTCGTGGGAGGAAACCGGCACGCTGCTGCTGGCCAGCCTGGTCGGCGGGTTCGTGCGGTTCGCGGTGCTGCGCTGGTGGGTCTTCGCGCACCGCACCGGACCGGCCGCGGCCGCCCACACCGGCTAGCGTCTGCGGGCGTGGCGTCGGACGACATCAAGCCCCACTCGGGCGGCACCGAACCGGACTACCGCTTCACGCTGGCCAACGAACGCACCTTCCTCGCCTGGCTCCGCACGGCCCTCGGCCTGCTCGCGGGCGGCGTGGCCGTGCACCAGCTGGTGCCGTCGCCGGCCGCGGCGAGCACGGTGCTCGCCGGGCTGTGCGTCGCGCTGGCCGCCGTCCTCGCCGCGACCGCGTACCCGCGGTGGCGGCGGGTGCAGATCGCGATGCGGGCCGGCGACCCCCTGCCGCCGAGCCGGATGATCCTGGCGCTGACGGGCGGCCTGCTGGCGCTCATCGTCGCCGCGGCCGTGCTGCTGGTGGTCTCGTGAGTGACACGGAAGGCTGCGGACGGTGACGGCCGCGAAAACCGGTCCGCGTGCCCGGCCTTCCCGCCGAGCCGGACGACCCGGCGTGGATGACGAGCGCCGTCGGACGCGAATACCGCTGGTTTGCGATTATCGTGACGTCAAAAGTACCGTCAAACGACTCGAGATCCGGCCGTGACCACCCCCGCCGGCGCTCAGGCCGAGCGCACCGGCCTCGCCTGGCGGCGGACCGCGCTCTCATCCGCCGCCTGCACGGTACTGCTCCTGCACTCCGCCGCCCAGCGCCATTGGGGTGGCACGCTGGTCCCCGTCCTGCTCGCCGCCGGGACGTCTGCCCTGCTGGCGGGCATCGGGATGCACCGCGAACGGGCCTTGCGGGCCGCCGAACCGGGGCCGCCGAGCCCTGTCCTGCCCGCCATCGCGTCGCTCGCCGTGACCGTGACGGCCGCTTCCGTGGTCGTCTTCCACTGACGAGTGAACTCGGCACATCCTGAAACCGATTAATCGCAATGTGCGGGTGCGGGTCGCGGGAACATCACGGTCCCTACTGCTAACGGGGTATTGGTCGTTGAAATCTGGACTGACCCACCCGGAGGTGCTTACGATTACCCTGCGTCGCACGGACCGCAGATGCGCCATGATCTACCCGAGCATCTGCGATGGATCAGTTACGGAGTGTTGAACCCCCGGCAGCGACGGTCGAGGGTCGGCCGGGGAGACGACCATGACAGCACCGCCGAGGACCACCGAAGAATCCGCTTCCAGCGTTCGCGATTATCGCACTCCAGAGTCGTTGCCCCGCCCGGGCGGACGGCTCACCAAGGAGGACCTCGACCCGCTCGTGAAGGACGCGGGCGGGGGCAACCCGGCCGCGATCCACTCGCTGCTGCAGATGATCGAGCCGGTGGTGGTCCGCTACTGCCGCGCCCGCATGGGCGGCCGGGACCTCTCCTACCTGTCGGCCGACGACGTCGCCCAGGAAGTCTGCCTCGCCGTGCTCAAGGCCCTGCCCGACTACCAGGACCGCGGCGGCTCCTTCCTGTACCTGGTCCACGCGATCGCGGCCAACAAGGTCGCCGACGCCTACCGCGCCGTCGCCCGCGACCGCTCCGAGCCCGTCCCCGAGCTCCCGGAGCGCCCCCTGGTCTCCGGCAACGAGCCCGAGAGCCACGCGCTGCACCTCGACCTCGGCGCCCGCCTCGGCCGGCTGCTCGCCTCCCTGCCCCGGGTGCAGCAGGAGATCCTGACCCTGCGCATCGCCGTCGGCTTCTCCGCGACCGAAACCGCCGAAGCCCTGGGGATCTCCGCGGGCAACGTCCGCGTGACGCAGCACCGGGCCCTGACCCGGCTGCGCGGCATGATCCGCGACGACGAGTTCTGACAAGCCATTTCAGCGGCGGGCGGGGAAACCTCTCTTTACCCCCTGGAGGAGGTGGCCCCGCCCGCATCCAGCCGATAGACCGTGCGGGCGTTGTGCTCGAAGACGGCCAGGCGCTCGGCGTCCGACAGCGAGCCCGTCAGGGCGATCGCCGCGTCGAGGACGAGTTCGTAGGACGCCGCCAGTTCGCAGACCGGCCAGTCCGAGCCGAACAGCAGGCGCGCCGGGCCGAACGCCTCCAGCACGAGGTCGACGTACCGGCGCAGGTGCCCGACCTCCCAACCCGTCCAATCGGCCTCGGTGACCAGCCCGGACAGCTTGCAGACGACGTTCTCGTGCGCCGCCAGCGCGGCCACGCCGGACGCCCACGGTTCCCACTCCCCCGCCGCGATCGGGGGCTTCGCCGCGTGGTCGAGGACCAGGCGCAGCTGGGGCAGCCGCAACGCCACCTCGGCCGCGGCCGGCAGCTGCGAGGGGCGGACCAGCAGGTCGAACGCCAAGCCCGCCGCCGCCACGGTGCTCAGCCCGGCGACCACTTCCGGCCGCAGCAGCCAGTCGTCGTCCGGCTCACCCTCCACCTGGTGCCGGATCCCGACCAGCGGGCCGTCGAGGGCGGCCAGCCGGTCGGCGACGTCCGGAGCGGCGAGGTCCACCCAGCCGACCACGCCCGCGATCACGGGCTCCGCCGCCGCGGTCGCGAGGAACTCCGCCGTCTCCTCTTCCGACGACACCGTCTGGACCAGGACGGTCGCGTGCACGCCCGCCGCCTTCGTCACCGCGCGCAGGTCGCCGGCCGTGTACGGGCGGCGGATCGGGTCCATGGCCGTCCCCGCCATCCACGGGTACTCGCGCCGCGAGGGGTCCCACAGGTGGTGGTGCGCGTCGATCATGAGACTCCTTCGGCGATGACGACGTCGGCGCGCAGCAGTCCCGCGTCGGCCAGCTCGGTCCACAGGGCCGTCGGCACGGCCGCCCTGGCCCGCCGCGCGTTCACGCCGACCTGCTCCGGATCATGCGCGCCGACGACCACCGACGCCACCACGGGATGCGCCATCGGCAGCGCCAGCGCCGCTTCCGGCAGCTCGACGCCGTGCCGCGCGCAGACCCGGGCGATCCGCCGGGCCCGCTCGACCAGCTCCGCCGGCGCTTCGGCGTAGTCGTAGACCCGGCCCGGTTCGGCGGTCGCCAGGATCCCGCCGTTGAACGCGCCCCCGACCACCACGCGGACGTCCCGCGCGGCGCACAACGGGAACAGCTCGTCCAGCGCGGGCTGGTCGAGCAGCGTGTAGCGGCCGGCCACCAGCAGGACGTCCAGGTCGGTGCGGCGGACGAACTCGGCCAGCATCGGCGCCTGGTTCATCCCGGCCCCGAACGCGCCGATCACGCCCTGCTCCCGCAGCTCCCGCAGCGCGGGGAAGGCACCGCGCAGGGCGTCCTCGAAGTGGTCGTCGGGATCATGGACGTAGACGATGTCGACGCGGTCGAGGCCCAGCCGGGTCAGGCTCTCCTCGAGCGAGCGCAGGACGCCGTCGCGGCTGAAGTCCCACCGGCGCTTGTACGCGGCCGGCACGGCGAAGCCCTGGTCGTCCCGGGCGCCGGCGCCGTCCGGGTTCGGCTCCAGCAGGCGGCCGACCTTCGTCGAGAGCACGTACTCGTCCCGCGGGTACGACCTCAGCGCGGCGCCCAGCCGGGCCTCCGACAGGCCGAGGCCGTAGTGCGGCGCGGTGTCGAAGTAGCGGATGCCCTCGTCCCACGCGCGCCGGACGGTCGCGGCCGCCGTTTCGTCGCTGATCGCGTGGTACAGGTTGCCCAGCTGCGCGCAGCCGAGCCCCAGCGGGGACAGGGAGAGTTCCAACGCGGTCACTCCTTCACCGGCGGTTCCCAGACCGGTCCGAGGCCGGTGTCGTCGCCGGAGCAGTCGTCTTCGAGGACGTGGAACAGGGCGGGTCCGTTACGCCGGGTCCGCCGGGAGGGGACACCGGCTGCGCGCGGAGCCACCCGTTGTGGTGTGCGCTGGTGGGTCATCGCCCCTCCTTCGCCGGGACATGGCACGCTGGGGAGTAACACCGAAACATCCGAGGTCTGTTGCAGGGAGGGCGGACGCGATGCCCGTCACCGATGTCGCGATCGACAAGATCAAGGACATGATCATCACCGGCGAGCTGGCGCCGGGCGACCGGCTGCCGAAGGAGGCCGAGCTGGCCCAGCGGCTCGGGCTGTCGCGCAGTTCCCTGCGGGAGGCCGTCAAGGCGTTGTGCCTGATCAGGGTGCTCGACGTCCGCCAGGGCGACGGCACGTACGTCACCAGCCTCGAGCCCAACCTGCTGCTCGACGCCATGACGTTCGTCGTCGACTTCCACCGCGACGACACCGTGCTCGACTTCCTGGCCGTGCGCCGGATCCTCGAGCCCGCCGCGACCGCGCTGGCCGCGCTGCACATGAGCGACGCCGACATCGCGGAGCTCGGCGCGCTGCTCAGCGAGCTGGAGGATTCGCCGACCGTGGAAGCGCTGGTCGCCAACGACCTGCAGTTCCACCGCAAGATCGCCGACGGCTCCGGCAACCCGGTGCTCTGCTCGCTGCTCGACAGCCTCTCCGGGCCGACCGCCCGGGCCCGGATCTGGCGCGGCCTCACCCAGGAGGGCGCGGTCGCGAAGACCCGCGAACAACACTCGGCGATCTACGAGGCCATCGCCGCGCGCGAGCCGGAACTGGCGCGCTCGTGGGCGACCGTGCACGTCGCGGGCGTGGAGCAGTGGCTGCGCAACGCCCTGGGCACCGCGGACGACCCGACGGTGCTCGATCAGACAGGGCCCGAATCGGACGCCGAGCCGGCCGCGGAAGCCTCGTAGCACACGCACTCCTGAGAACGTCGGATCTCCACGGGGTGAGCGTCAGGTTTGGGGCTTTCCGCCCGCGTACCGGGCGATGATCAGCGCGACCAGGATGATGGCGCCGTAGATCGCCCCCTGCCACTCCGCCGTGACGTGCGCGTAGTTGAGCAGGCTGGCCACCGACGCCAGCAGCAGGACGCCGGTGAGGGCGCCGACCAGGGTGCCCTTGCCGCCGTCGAGCGAGACGCCGCCGATCACCGCCGCCGCGAAGACCTGCAGGATCATCCCCGAGCCCTGGTTCGCGCCCAGCGCCCCGACGTAACCCGTGTACGCGAGCCCGCCGATCGCCGCCAGAATCCCGGCGACGACGAACACCGCCCACGCGATCCGGTCGACGCGCACCCCGGCCGCCCGCGCGGCCTCTCGGTTGCCGCCGATCGCGTACAGCGCGCGGCCGACGCGGTGGTAGCGCAGCACCCAGCCGGCGATCGCGAACAGCGCCGCCGCCAGCCAGACCGACATCGGCAGCCCGAGGAACGTCGTCGTCGCCAGATCGGTGAACGAGTCCGGCAGGTTGAACAGCGTCTTGCCCTTGGTCGACCCGACCTGCACCCCGCGCAGCACGGTGAGCATGGCCAGGGTGACGATGAAGGCGTTCAGCTTCAGCTTCACGATCAGGAAGCCGTTGACGAACCCGACCAGCGCCCCGCACAGCGGGATCACCAGCAGCCCGGCCGCGGCGGGCAGCTCGACGCCGAAGCCGGCCGACGCCGCCGGGATCACGACCATCGCGCCCAGCGCCGGCGCCAGGCCCATCGTCGATTCCAGCGACAGGTCGAACTTCCCGGTGATCAGCACCAGCGACTCGCCCAGCACGACCAGCGACAGCGCCGCCGACGCGGTCAGGATGCTGACGATGTTGCTCCAGCCGACGAAGGTGTCGTCGACCAGGCCGCCGATGAGGAACACGACGACCAGGGCGGGCAAGAGCGCGAGTTCACGCAGCCAGACGGCCTTGCGGCGCCGCGGTGGCGCGGGCAGCTCCGTCTGGGGAGAGGTCATCACGTCGGTCACGAAAGCTCGACTCCTTCGATGTCGGCCACGAGGTCGCCGTCGGACCACCCGGCCTGGTGTTCGGCGACCACGGCCCCGGCGCGCAGCACCAGGACCCGGTCGCTCAGGCGCAGGTCGTCGAGCTCGTCGCTGACGATCAGCACCGCCTTGCCCTCGGCGCGCACCCGGTCGACGACCGCGAGCAGCGCCTCCTTCGACTTCACGTCCACACCCGCGGTCGGGTTGATCAGCACGACCACCCGTGGATCGCTCAGCAACGCCCGCGCCAGCACGACTTTCTGCTGGTTGCCGCCGGACAGGTCGGAGACCGGCTGGTCGGCACCCGCGGCCACGATGTCGTAGTCCTTCAGGGCCTGCGACGCCTTCGCGTACCGCGTGGCCGGGGACGCGATCCCGCCGCGGCCCAGCTTGTCCAGGATGGACAGGGTGGCGTTGTCCGCGATCGAGTGCGCCAGCACCAGGCCTTCGTGGTGCCGGTCGCGCGGCACGCACCCGATCCCCGCCCGCAGCGCCGCCGGGATGTCGCCCGGCCGCAGCGGCGAGCCGTCGACGCGGATCGTGCCCGCGGACGGTGTCCGCAGGCCGTAGACCGTCTCGGCGACCTGGTGCTTCCCGCTGGCGTTGCTGCCCGCGAGCCCGACGACCTCACCGCGGCGCAGCCGGAAGGAGACGTCACGGAAGCCGTCACCGGCCAGCCCGTCCACCGAAAGGATCTCGTCCGCGCCGGCGTCGAGGGCCTCCCGCGAAGCGGCGTCCCGCACCGACAGGCCGCCCGGCTCGCCCGTCATCGCGTCGACCAGCTCGGCCTTGCCGACCTCGGCCACGGGTGCGGTGAGGACGTGCTTCGCGTCGCGCAGCACGGTCACCGCCTGGCAGACCTCGTAGACCTCGTGCAGGTGGTGCGAGATGAACAGGAACGTCACCCCGCCCGCCTGCATCTGGCGCATCCGCTCGAAGAGCCGCTCGATGGCCTGGCTGTCCAGCTGCGCGGTCGGCTCGTCGAGGACGATGAACCGGGCACCGTAGGACAGCGCGCGGGCGATCTCGACGAACTGCCGGTCCTCGACCGACAGGTCCCCGGCGGGGGTGTCGACGTCGACGTGCACGTCCCACGAGTCGAGCAACTCGCGTGCCTTGCGCCGCAGGGACTTCCAGCCGATCGAGAACCCGCCGCCCGCCTGCCGGTTGAGGAACAGGTTCTCGGCGACGGTGAGCTGCGGGACGACCATCGCGTGCTGGTACACGCAGGCGACGCGCGCCTTCCAGTCGTCCTGTTTGGACAGTGGCGGGGCCGGCCGGCCGCCGAACTCGACGTGCCCGGTGTCCGTGGCGGACAGGCCGGTGAGGATGGAGACGAGCGTCGACTTGCCGGCCCCGTTGCGCCCGACGAGCGCGTGCGACTCGCCGGGGTGCACGGTGAGGCTGACGTCGTGGAGCGCCACGGTGGGGCCGTAGCGCTTTCCGACACCTGCAGCGCTGACCACCGGGACGGCGGATTCGCCGGCGGGCAGCGCGGTCACAGGTTGTTCCCCCAGAGGGCCTTGTCGTCCACGTTGTCCTTGGTGATGACGGGCGCGGGCAGCTGGTCCTCGAGGATGCCGGGGCTGATCTCGACGATGGTGCTGTCGTGGTCGGTCGGGCCCGGCTTGAACGTCTCGCCCGCCATGGCCTTCTTCAGCCAGTACAGGCCGTACTTCGCGTAGGCGTCGGCCGGCTGCGACACGGTGGCGTCCAGCTCACCGGCGCGGATCGCGGCCAGCTCCTGCGGGATGCCGTCGTTCGAGACGAGCACGATGTGCTTCGGGTCCCCGACCGGGAAGAACAGGTTCTTCCGCTTGAGCGCCTGCTCGGTCGGGGCCAGGTAGACGCCGCCGGCCTGCATGTAGACGCCCTTGATGTCCGGGTTCGCCGTCAGCATGCTGTCCAGCCCGGAGGACGCCTTGTCGGCCTTCCACTCGGCCGGGATCTCCAGCACCTGGATGCCCGGGTACTTCTGCTTCATGCAGTCGCGGAAGGCTTCCGAGCGGTCGCGGCCGTTGACCGAGGCGAGGTCGCCCATGATCTGCACGACCTTGCCGGACTTGACCTTCTCGCCGATCGCTTCGCAGGCTTTGGTGCCGTAGGCCTTGTTGTCGGCGCGCACCACCATGGCGACCTTGCCGCTCTCGGGGGCGACGTCGACCGCGACGACCGGCACGCCCTTGTTCTCCGCCTGCTTGAGCCCGGCGACGATGGCCGCCGAGTCCAGCGGCGTCACGACCAGGCCCTTGACGCCCTGGTTGAGGAAGGTGCCGATGTCGGTGATCAGCTTCGCGGGGTCGCTGTCGGCGTTGACCGTCGGGAGGACGTCGACGCCCTCTTCCTTGGCCATCTTCGGCACGTAGTTGTTGTAGGCCTGCCAGAACGGCGAGGTCAGCAGGGGCAGCGTCGCGCCGACCTTGCCGCCCGCGCCGCCACCCGCCGCGGGCGCCGACGCGTTGTCCTTGGTGGACCCGCAGGCGGCCAGTACCAGGCCGCAGACGGCGGCCGTGGCGGCCACCTGGATCACCCTGTTTTGAAATACCACAGCGCGCACCGCATCCTCCTTGATGACAGCGGAAATCAAGTCTGTTTACTGCTGAACCGGGCCGCGAGGACGCAGGCCGTACATGCCGCCGTCGACCGCGAGCGCGGTGCCGGTGGTCGAGGCGGACAGGGGGCTCGCCAGGTAGGCGATCGCGTTGGCGACCTCCTCCGCGGTGACCAGCCGGCCCATGGGCTGGCGGGCCGCGAGGGCCGCGCGTTCGGCCGCCGGGTCGTCGGCGGCGTCGAGCAGCCGGCCCACCCACGGGGTGTCCGCCGTGCCCGGGCACACGCAGTTGACGCGGATCCGGTCGGGCAGGTGGTCGGTCGCCATGGCCAGGGTCAGCGAGAGCACCGCGCCCTTGCTGGCCGAGTAGAGCGCGCGGTTGGGCAGGCCGGCCCAGGCCGCGATGGAGCAGGTGTTGACGATCGCCGCGGACGGCGAGTTCCTGAGGTGCGGCAACGCGGCCCGGGCGAGCCGGACCATGCCGAGGACGTTGACGTCGAGCACGCGATGCCACTCGTCGTCGCTGTTGGCGGTGACGTCGCCCTGCGCGCCGATGCCGGCGTTGTTGACGAGGATGTCGAGACGGCCGAAGCGGTCCACGACGGCATCGATCGCCGAGCGGACCTCGTCGTCCGAGGAGACATCGCAGCGGAAGCCGTCGTCTCCGGGCTTGAGGTCGAGGACCGCCACCTGGGCGCCGCGTCCGGCCAGCAAGGTCGCGACGGCCTGGCCGATGCCCGAGGCGCCTCCGGTGACGGCGGCCACCAGGCCCTCGAATTCACTCACTTGCGGACTCCGTCCACTCGGGACCGTCCGGGAAGCGGAACCGGCGCAGCGTGGCGTCGTGCATGCGCGCGGAGAACCCGGGGGCGGTCGGGGCGAGGTAGCGGCCGCGCTCGACGACGGCCGGGTCGGTGAAGTGCTCGTGCAGGTGGTCGACCCACTCGATGGAACGGTCCGCGTCGGTGCCGGACACCGCCACGAAGTCGAACATCGACAGGTGCCGGACGAGCTCGCAGAGCCCGACGCCGCCGGCGTGCGGGCACACCGGGACGCCGAACTTCGCGGCCAGCAGCAGGATCGCCAGGTTTTCGTTGAAGCCGCCGACGCGCGCGGCGTCCAGCTGGAGCACCGAAATGGCGTCCGCCTGCAGCAGCTGCTTGAACATCACGCGGTTCTGCACGTGCTCGCCGGTGGCGATCTTGATCGGCGCGAGGGCCTTGGCGATCGCCGCGTGGCCGAGGATGTCGTCCGGGGACGTCGGCTCCTCGATCCAGTACGGGTCGTAGGGCGCGAGCTCGGTCATCCAATCGACGGCCGCTTGGACGTCCCAGCGCTGGTTGGCGTCGACGGCGATCCGGATGTCCGGCCCGACGGTCTCCCGCGCCAGTTTCATCCGCCGGACGTCGTCCTCGAGGTTGCCGCCGACCTTGAGCTTGATCATCTCGAAGCCGTCGGCGACCGCCTGTTCGGCGAGCCGCACGAGTTTGGCGTCCGCGTAACCGAGCCAGCCCGGGGACGTGCTGTAGGCGCAGTAGCCGTGCGCTTCGAGCTGCTTCTCCCGTTCGGCACGACCGGGTTCCGCCCGCCGCAGGATCTCCAGGGCTTCGGCCTCGGTGAGCGCGTCGGACAGGTACCGGAAGTCGACCAGTGACACCAGTTCTTCGGGCGTCATCCGCGCCGCGAACTGCCAGACGGGGAGGTTCGCGCAGCGGGCGGCGAGGTCCCACGCGGCGTTGACGATCGCCCCGACCGCCATGTGCGCGACGCCTTTTTCCGGGCCCAGCCAGCGGAACTGCGAGTCGCCGACCAGGGTGCGGGACAGGTCACCGAGCGCGGCCGCGTCGGCCGGGACGTCCCGGCCGACGACGTGCGGGGCCAGCGCGCGGATCGCGGCGGCCTGCACGTCGTTGCCGCGGCCGATGGTGAACGCGAGGCCGTAGCCGTCCGGGCCGCCGTCGGCGTGCAGCACGACGTAGGCGGCGGAGTAGTCCGGGTCGGGGTTCATCGCGTCCGAGCCGTCGAGCTCCTTCGACGTCGGGAACCGGACGTCGAGGACCTCCATGCCGATGATCTTCGCCATGGTCAGGCCTGCCTCGCGGTCTGGCGCTGCCGGCCGAGCCCGTCGATCTCGAGCTCGATGACGTCGCCGTCGCGCAGGTACGGCTTCGGGTCGGGCTGCCCGAGCGCGACACCTTCGGGGGTACCGGTGTTGATCAGGTCACCGGGCCGCAGCACCATCACCTGGCTGAGGTGGTGCACGATCTCGGCGACGCCGAAGATCATGTCCTTGGTGGACGAGTCCTGCTTCTTCTCGCCGTTGACCCACAGTCGAAGGCCGAGGTCCTGCGGGTCGGGCACCTCGCTCGCGGGGACCAGCGCCGGGCCGAGCGGGTTGAAGTTCTCGCACGACTTGCCCTTGTCCCACTGGCCGGTGCGGAACTGCAGCGCGCGCTCGGAGACGTCGTTCGAGACGACGTAACCGGCGACGTACTCCAGGGCTTCGTCGACACTCTCGAGGTAGCGGGCGGTCTTGCCGATGACGACGCCGAGCTCGACCTCCCAGTCGGTGCTGACCGACCCGCGCGGGATGAGGACGTCGTCGCCGGGCCCGACCACGACGTCCGGCGCCTTCATGAAGACGACCGGCTCGGACGGCGGCGTCGCGCCGGTTTCCTCGGCGTGGCGGCGGTAGTTCATGCCGATGCAGACGACCTTGCCGGGCTGGGCGATCGGCGGGCCGACGCGCAGGCCGGTCTCCGAAGCCGCCGGCAGCTCGCCGGCGGCGAGCGCGGCGGCGGCTCGCGCGATCCCGTCCGCGGCGAGGAAGCCGCCGTCGATGTCGGCGGTGAGGCCGCCCAGTTCGTAGGTCGTGCCGTCGCCGGCGCGCACGAACGGACGCTCACTCCCCGGCTCCCCGAGACGCACAAGCTGCACGGATGTTTCCCTTCACCCACACCGACCAGACATCCGATGTATAGCGCAGTCGTGACCGCCGATCCAGAGCCATCGCCGAATCGGCTGCAAAATTGATCGGATCAGTAGCGGTTGCCGAGTCGGGTGACCACGGCGTGTCACCGATCACAGCCGGAATAGCACCGGGACTGCGCCCGCTGGTCCCGGGTGAGGGGGCGAAAGGACGCGCATGACCATCACGGCGGAACGTACCGCGCCGAGCCGGCGGGCGCAGCTGAAGTTCGTCCTCGTCCTGGGCGGCCTCACCGCGTTCGGGCCCCTGTCGATCGACATGTACCTGCCCGCGCTGCCGCGGATGGCGACCGACCTGCACGCGGCGGACAGCACGGTCCAGCTGACGCTCAGCGCGTTCATCGTCGGGCTGGCCCTGGGCCAGCTGGTGCTCGGCCCGCTGTCGGACGCGCTGGGCCGCCGTCGCCCGCTGCTCGCCGGGCTGGCGCTGTACATCGTGGGCTCGGTGCTGTGCGCGGTGAGCCCGGACGCACTCCTGCTGGTCGCGGCGCGGTTCGTGCAGTCCCTCGGCGCCGCGGCGGGCATCGTGATCGCCCGCGCCACCGTGCGGGACCTGTTCTCCGGCACCGCGATGACGAAGTTCTTCTCGACGTTGATGCTGGTCAGCGGGCTGGCCCCGATCCTGGCGCCGCTCATCGGCGGGCAGCTGCTGAACTGGACGTCGTGGCGCGGGGTGTTCGTCGTGCTGACGGCGTTCGGCGCGCTGCTGCTGGCCGTGGTGGTGTTCTTCCTGCCGGAGCCGTCCCCTGCGCGGTCCTCCCTGCGGCTCGGCCGGGTGATGCGCACCTACGCCCGCCTGGCGCTGGACCGTTCGTTCGCGGGCTACGCGCTGGCGTCGGGACTGCTGTTCGCTTCGATGTTCGCCTACATCTCGGGCTCGTCGTTCGCGCTGCAGGGCGTGTACGGGCTCAGCCCGCAGGCGTACAGCGTGGTGTTCGGGGCGAACGGCGTCGGGATCGTGCTGGCCGGCCAGCTCAACGGCCGTCTGGTCGGCCGGATCCGGGAGCGGGCGCTGCTGCGGTCCGGCCTGCTGCTCGGCGTGGCCGGCGGCGCTTTGGTGCTGGCCTCGGTGCTCTTCCGGGCGCCACTGGCGCTGCTCCTGGTGTCGCTGTTCCTGCTGGTGTCGAGCATCGGCCTGGTGATGCCGAACGCGAGTTCACTCGCGCTGGCTTCGCACGCACGCTCGGCCGGAGCGGCTTCGGCGCTGCTGGGCGTGCTGCAGTTCGTGGTGGGCGCGGTGGCGACGCCGCTGGTCGGCCTGGGCGGACCGGGGACCGCGGTGCCGATGGCCGCGACCATGGCCGGGTTCGCC